>JBPPMM010000292.1:0-11650 GCA_051306075.1 Chitinophagaceae bacterium | reverse complement strand
GTGGAGGCTGTTCCGGGATTTAATAAGAATTGAATTGATTCCTTTAAAATATCAATTTTCTTTATTTTGAAAACTTCCATTTTTTCCGCAGGCAAATGCAATTCATATTTGCCTGTAGATGCAATCTGGTTATCAAACCTTGGGTTTATTTTCTGAAATTCTGCCAGATCCATTTCTATAAATTTAGCTAAAGTGGATCCGTTATAACGGCCATTTATTTTTTGAGAAACAGATATTGTCTTTGCCGGGTTTATGTTTGCAGGTATCTCCTTGTCCGGGTTCATTAAAAAATCAGCGGTTTCTTTTTTAGTAAGGGTCGTAATGCCTCCTTCGCCTTCCATTATGTAATGAGTAGCAATAAATTTCTTTACATGCTTTCTTGATTCTGCAGGCAAATATTTTTGGAGCGTCCAGAAGTCACGGGACCCACTTCTTTTTATAGCAGAATTTACTTTACCCGGTCCACTATTATAAGCGGCGATAACTAATAGCCAATCGCCATACATAGAATATAAAGAGGTTAAATACCGTGAAGCTGCATGGGTGCTTTTATAGACATCTTTTCTTTCATCAACATAACGTCCAATTTTTAGTCCAAGGTTACGCCCTGTAGCCGGCATTAATTGCCAGGGACCTACCGCCCCCGCCCAAGATCTTGCATTTGTGTTTAGATTAGATTCAATAACAGCAAGATATTTGAGCTCTTTGGGCAGCCCATGTTTAGTTAAAACTTCATCTATCATATTAAAATAAGGTCTCGCCTTATCTTTCAGATTTTCCATCATCTTACCATGACTTTCTATGTAGCCTTCGACAAAACTTAACACTAATGGATTAAGGTCGGCGATATCTACCCCCGAAGAAACGGATGAAGTGTTTTCAAACAGATCAATAAAATTTTCTTTTGGATCTTTAATAGAATCCTGTACCTGGGGTAAGGAATCCTGGGTTTGATTTAATAAAGAACTGTAAACAGGCTTTTTTATAAAGCCAGGTTCACTATTTGCATAACCTATTGAAGAAAATGCGATAATACAAGAGATTCCTAGATTTTTTAACATCACAGCGAATTTAAAATTTCACGAGATTGATCTAAAGTAAAAGAAATCAATCCCTAAGAATGGTTCGGCAGGAGTTTATTACTCTTTTCATATCGCATTAGCATATTCGAAAGACGGAGCAAAGCTAACTCATTAAACCGATTTGACATCGCCTGAAGACCAAAAGGCATGCCACTACTGTGAGAGAAGAGAGGAAGAGAAATTGAAGGAATACCCACAAGATTAGCCATAACGGTATAAATGTCAGCCAGATACATCGAAATTGGGTCATCCATTTTCTCTCCTATTTTAAAGGCAACATTGGGGGAAGTTGGTAGGAAAATGAAGTCGAAGTCATTGAATATCAATTGCATTTTATCAAATAACAATTTTCTAACTTTTTGAGCCCTTGTGAAGTAGGCATCGTAATATCCGGCACTGAGAACGAAGGTTCCTAGCATAATACGACGCTTGACTTCCTTTCCAAAACCTTCAGATCTTGATTCCTTATATAATTCTGTTAGTCCGGAATTGCCTGATCCCGCTCTGAAACCAAATTTTATTCCGTCATACCGGGAAAGATTAGAGGAGGCTTCAGCTGTAGTAAGAACATAATAAGCCGGAACAATATGGTCCATTAAATCAAACTCAACCTGGCTTACTTGGTGTCCATCCAGTTTAAGTTTTGCCATCAGATCTTTTATTGAATCAGAAATTTCAGGATCCAGACTTGGATGTTCCAAAGCCTCTTTAAACCATGCAATACGGTATTTTCCATCCTTTTTTAATTCTGAGCAATAGGGTTCCACAGGTAATTGTGAAACAGTGCTGTCGTATTCATCCTTTCCGGCCATTATTTCAAGTGCGAGAGCTATATCTGGAACGTTTGTAGCAAATATGCCGATTTGATCAAATGATGACGCATAGGCAATAAGTCCATACCTTGAAATGCGGCCATATCCGGGCTTTAACCCTACAACACCACAGAAATCCGCCGGCTGCCGAACTGAGCCGCCGGTATCGCTTCCTAAGGAGATCATACAGAGGCCTGCCTGAACAGCAACCGCTGAACCTCCGGAGGAACCTCCTGGTATTCTTGTATTGTCTATGGAATTTAACACCTTTCCGTGGGCTGAGTTCTCATTGGTAGATCCCATGGCAAATTCATCACAGTTCAAACTGCCGATAATTATAGCATCTTCTGCCAAAAGGTTTTCTACTGCCGTTGCTGAATAAAGGGAAGTAAAACCGCTTAATATTTTTGAAGAGGCGGAGAGGGGATGATCTTTATAAGCAATAACATCCTTGATTCCTATAATAACGCCGTGGAGCCGGCCCATAAGCTTGCCATCATTTCGCTCACCATCCAGAAATTTTGCTTTTTCTAAAGCTTCATTTCCGTAAACATGAATAAAAGCATTTAGGTGCCGGGTGTTCTCTATTTTCTGAAGGTAAAACTCAACAGCCTGCAAACACGAACTCGTTCCTTGTAGTAATGAGGAATGGTATTGCTCAATAGTTGAAAACTCAAACAAAAGCGGTTATCTTTTTCAATAACAGAAATAAAATGGTAAAAGGCGGAACAGATTTAAACTTATGGAGTCTTTAGATCGTTGGCGCTTTCTTCTATTTCTTTCTTCACATTTGTTTTTGCATCATTAAACTCGCGAACACCTTTACCTAAGCCTTTCATCAGCTCAGGTATTTTGCGGCCACCAAAAAGCAGCAGTACAATGATCAGGATAATGATTATTTCATTTGTGCCCAGCATTCCTAATAGATCTGCATGTATCATAATAATAAAAATTAGACAGTAAAGGTAAGTAATTAGTATCTGAGAAAGATACGATTATTAGAGAGCATCAGATGTTGAAGCAAAAAAAAATCCTGGTTTTCACCAGGACTTCTTATGAAATATTTTTGCTATTTATTTTGCAAGTTCTGCAGTAGCAACCGCCATACGTTTTTCACGTATCCTTGCGCTCTTACCGCTACGCTTACGCTGATAAAAAAGCTTGGCACGACGGATATTACCAGTCTTGTTCAAAATAATTGAGTCAACATTTGGCGAAGAAAAAGGAAATATTCTCTCAACACCCACACCATCAGATATTTTACGAACAGTAAAACTGGCTGTAAACCCAGTACCCTGCTTTTTAATCACATCGCCTTTAAAGGACTGGATACGTTCTTTATTGCCTTCAATGATCTTATAGTTTACAGTAATATTATCTCCGGCTTTAAAGGCAGGAAATTCCTTTTTGTTGCTCAACTGTTCGTGTACGTATGCTATTGCGCTCATAACTCTTGTTTTTAAGGAGGGCAAAGGTAGGGGGAAATCTTTACAAATTTAATCCATTACCTGTTTTGATCATAAATTAACTGACAAATCAAGTGTTCAAATTCCTAAAGGTGTTGACAAACAATCATCGATCTGTCTTACCTGGCAATATTGACTGCTCTTTTCTCTCGTATTACAGTAACTTTTATCTGGCCGGGAAAAGTCATTTCGGTTTGTATTTTTTGGGCTATTTCAAATGAAAGTTTGTCAGAATCTCCGTCCGTGACTTTTTCAGCTTCTACTATTACCCTTAATTCACGCCCAGCCTGGATAGCATAGGCTTTTTCTACGCCAGGATAGGTCATGGCCAGATTTTCCAGATCTTTTATGCGCTTTAAATATTGCTGCATAATCTCCCTTCTGGCTCCAGGCCTTGCTCCGCTTATCGCATCACAGGCTTGTACAATGGGCGAGATCACATATTGCATTTCCATTTCATCATGGTGAGCACCAATAGCATTCACTACAGCAGGATTCTCCCCGTATTTCTCAGCTAATTTAGCACCCAACAAAGCATGGCTCAATTCGCTTTCTTCATCAGGTACTTTCCCAATGTCATGCAATAGACCTGCTCGTTTAGCAAGTTTTGGATTGAGGCCCAACTCGGCAGCCATAGTAGCACAAAGATTGGCCGTTTCCCTGCTATGCATAAGCAGGTTTTGCCCGTATGATGAGCGAAACCGCATCCGGCCTACCATTCTAACTAATTCTTTATGAAGTCCATGAATTCCTAACTCAATAACTGTCCTTTCACCGATCTCCATGACCTGGTCATCTATTTGTTTTCGGGTTTTTTCTACCACCTCTTCAATACGTGCCGGGTGGATACGACCATCTGTAACCAATCTCTGCAGACTCAGCCGGGCAATCTCACGGCGAAGCGGGTCGAAACTGGAAAGGAGTATAGCTTCGGGGGTATCGTCTACTATGAGATCCACACCCGTTGCAGCTTCCAGGGCTCTGATATTTCTACCTTCCCGGCCAATGATCTGACCTTTTATTTCATCGCTTTCAAGGTTAAAAACTGTAATAGAGTTTTCAATGGCTTGTTCGGCTGCCGTACGCTGGATGGTTTGAATGATAATTTTGCGGGCTTCTTTTCCGGCTTTTTGTTTGGCATCGTCTATTATTTCCTGCTGCAATGCAAGCGCCTGGGTATGCGCTTCAGTTTTCAGACTTTCTACCAATTGGGTTTTCGCTTCGTCAGCTGATAGACCTGCAATCTTTTCAAGACGCCGGATGTGTTCTTCCTGGTGTTTTTCCAGTTCACCTCTTTTAATATTGACAAGATCAATCTGACGATTAAGGTTTTCTTTGATGGCCTCGTTTTCTTTTACTTGTTTGTCAAGTGAGCTTTCTTTTAATCCAATTGTCTGTTCTTTTTGCCGAATCCGGTTTTCACTTTCATTAATCTTGCGGTTTCGGTCATTTACCTCTTTGTCGTGTGTTGCCTTTAACTGGATAAATTTTTCTTTTACTTCAAGTTCTTTTTCTTTTCTAATAGTTTCAGCTCTTAATTCAGCTTCTTTTAATAAGTTTTTGGATTGAAATTCGGCTTCTTCTACAATTTTCTGAGTGTTTTTGGCAAAAATGAATTTACCAGCAATGATGCCCACAATAAGGGCAGCTATACCAATTACTATCGATATGATGTTGGGATCCATGAATCTGTTGTTTTATATGTTCCAAGATGAAATATTTTTAGGTCAATCAACCTGCAAAAACGTTTGTTTCTATCAGGCAGCAGGCGAAGATACAAAAGCGAAACTAATGGATAAAATTGCAATAAGTATTTGCCTTCCATTTAAATAAGAATAGTAATAAGAAAAGAATGTGTCAATAAAGAAGACACCAATGACCATATAGATTGATGACTTTTACTAATAAAACTCCTAAGTTCCGGGTAAAGCCAAATCTGGTAAACGAAAGGTAAATTGAACTTAGGCCATCACCTAACCGTGCACATTTCAAACAGAAGAGTTATCCAATAAATTTTCAATTGCAGAAAGTTTTTCCATTAAAATATCTTGCTGAATATCCGCTGAGCCCGCAGCTCGCTGCTCTGTTGCCAGCCAGATGAGAACCATGGCAATATAATCCTGCATATCCTTCCCTGCAAATTGTGTTTTATATTCAACGATCTTATCATTAATGATCTTTACTGTCCGTCTCACTACTTCCTCATCTTTGGGGTTTAATTTAATCCTATAACTCCGGTCACCGATAATAATAGTTGCTGCAATTAATTGATCCATAGCTTGCATTTTTAAAAAACTCTGTTTATTTTGTAACTCATTCTATTCCAGAACCTCTATCCTTGTTAAAAGATCAACAAATTCCTGTTCTGAAAAAGCCGGTCATGCTAAAAACTAACCAGTTATGTTTGCCAAAATTAGGTCAATCAATTTTATTGATGCTCTCCAATTTGAATTGATCCTGTTTAAGGATAGTTCCCTGAAAGGAATTTTAAAGGACGATAAAGGAAGTGTTTGTAGTGTTATGGAAAGAAAACTTCCACACAATCAAAAGCAAATCAACTGGACCGGATTAAACGATTTGCCTTACGGTCAGTACACTCTGGTATTATCGCATGGCGAAGAGGAGATGAAAATGAACCTGGTTAAAAGAGTGTGATCACCTGCTGAGCATTGTTATGCATCTGTCAATTTCTTTTATATAGGATTGGATGCGCTTTTCAAAATGTTTCTTGTCCTCTTCTTCCAACTCTCCGTTGGAGTATTTCAGAATTTCAACCTGCTGCTTAAGTGCATTTGAATTTTCCCTGATTTGCGTAGCCTCCATAGTAATGCTTTCCAATTCTTCTTTTAAGGAATGATTTTCCTTTTGCAATGCGATATGCTGTTTCAGCAAATGCTGAACTTTATCCTGTATGCGTTTCAGATATTTTTCTGATTCCGTCATTATTTCAATCTTGAATCGAATTTATAATAATTCCTTTTCGTAACGACAGGGAATAAAAATTGCACTATTCTGCCAATTTGATTTCCTGAAATTTATCTTCGTATCTCCGCATCAAGGCTCTTTTCCAGCGTAGTCATGATCTTATTCATCCAAACATCTATCTCAGGGTCTGTAAGTGTTTTTTCTTCATCTAAAAATGTCAAATTAATGGCTATGGATTTTTTGCCGGGACCTAATTTTTCACTTTCAAAAATATCAAACAATTTAATTCCCTGCAATTTGGTCAACTTAATTTTATGAATAGTTTTTTCCACTTCGCTATAAGGCAATTGAGATGGAACGATTACGGCAATATCCCGATGAACAGAAGGAAATTTCGGTATCTGGGTAAATACATGTTTGTTTGAGGTAGCTATTCGGGATAATATATCCCAGTTTAAGTCGGCAAAAAAGACTGGCTGCTTAATATCAAAAAGGTCCGTCACTTTTTTACTTACAGTGGTTATCTCCAATACTACTTCCATTCCGATCTTTCCCTGGAGACTTGCTTCAAATTTAGAACTTGCATTTTCATTTGAAGGTGTTTCAAATACTTCAATAGTAATTCCCAGGACTTCAACCAGTTTGGTAACAATGCCTTTTAAAACAAAAAAATCTGAATCAGATGGTTTTTTTCTCCACCCTTCCGTTGTGTTTTTTCCACTTAAGTAAAGGCAAAGGTGTTCCGGCTCCCTATAAATCCCCGGCCCTTCGTTCTTATAGGTTTTTCCAAATTCAAAAAGCCGGAGGTCATTATTTTTTCTGTTGAGGTTATGTGCGATAGCCTCCAATCCCGTCTCCAGCATGGACGGCCTGAGTATATTTAATTCAGCGCTGAGATTGTTCAGCATTTTTACGGATGAGAAAAGTTCTTCTTCCTTGAAAAAAGCAGAGTTAGTGATGGGGTTGGTCAATATCTCATAAAAACCAAGGCCTGCAAGGATATTGGCTATTTTTTCTTTATACAAATCTGCAGCATAATTTTCTTCAACCGATGGTGTGATAGTGATAGCTGCAGGAATAACAATATTATCAAGACCATCAATTCTGAGAATTTCTTCCACAAGGTCAGCTGGCAGGCTTATATCGGGCTTATGATATGGCGCGGCCACCCTCATTTCATCCATTCCTTCTTTTTCTATTTCAAAACCAAGGCTGACCAAAATATCTTTTACCGCATCAGGATGATAGTTTTTGCCACTCAGTTTTTTCAAATAATGATATTTTAGGGTTACCTGTGTCTTTTCTTTTTTTTCCGGATAAATATCAACTATTTCAGAAGCAATTTCACCATTGCAGATTTCCTTTATCATCACCGCTGCTCTTTTTAATACAGTCACAGTGGCTGAAACATCCGTGCCCTTTTCAAACCTGCTGGCGGCATCAGTTCTCAAGCCATGGCGGAAAGATGTTTTGCGAATTGAAAGCCCGTCAAAAAATGCGCTTTCTAAAAAAATATTCTTTGTTGTTTCAGTTACTCCGCTATTCCGGCCTCCAAACACACCAGCTATGCACATTCCTTCCCTTTCATTACAGATCATCAGGTCCTCGCCACTTAATTTTCTTTCCTTTTCATCCAGTGTTACAAATGGTGTTCCTTCCGTTAGATTTTTTACAATGACTTTTCTTCCGGTAATTTTATCAGCATCAAAAGCATGAAGAGGCTGGCCTGTTTCGTGCTGTATATAATTTGTTATATCCACAATGTTATTGATCGGCCGGAGGCCGATAGCTCTTAATTTTTGTTGCAGCCATATTGGTGAGGTTTCTATAGTGACATTTCCAATACTTACACCAGAATAGCGTGGGCAGGCTTCTGCATTTTCTATTTCTACCTCAACCGGAAGCGAGTTATTGTCTGGTTTAAATCCATTGGTTACCGGCAACCTGGCTTTTATTCCCTTTTTATCATGATAACTAAGGTAAGCACAAACATCTCTTGCAACACCCCAATGACTCATGGCATCCATACGGTTGGGTGTAAGCCCGATTTCGTAAATCCAATCATCATAAGGTTTAAAATAGTCAATAGCGGTACTGCCAGCCTGTACATTATCCGGTAGCACAAGAATACCGCCATGTGATGTTCCCATACCAATTTCATCTTCTGCGCAGATCATACCAAAACTTTCTATATTCCGGATCTTTGCCACTTTCATTGTCAACGGTTCGCCGGTAGTTGGATAAATTGTAGACCCTACGGGAGCAACCACCACTTTTTGACCTGTTGCTACATTGGGAGCGCCGCAAACTATTTGAAGGGGTTCGCCATTCCCGATATATACCTTCGTCAGTGTAAGTTTATCGGCATTAGGATGTTTTTCTATACTTAATACTTCTCCAATCAGCAAGCCTTTCAATCCGCCTTTGGCCTCCTCATATTTATTCATGCTTTCTACTTCCAATCCGATAGATGTCAGGATGCGGCTCAATCTTTCCGGTTCTATTTTTACGGGCAGGTATTCACTCAACCATTTATAAGAGATCGTCATTTTTTGTTTGATTCTTTATTGGCTGCGAAGATAATGAAAGGAGGGAAGCAGGATCACAGGATTAAAAGGGTGACGGCAATAATATGAGTTTAAAAAATTAACCGGTATAAATCCTTTAAACCGGTTGGCCGTCACGAATTATAATATAAAGGGGAAAGGAAACAGTTCCTGTCAGGCGAGTAAAAACCCGAGGTTTAATGAGCAACCAGGCAATGATTTCGTAATAATTACCTCAATTGATTTTTACGAAACTTTATTCAGCAACAAAAGGTGTTTTTATGATGACCAAAAAATCTTATATCAATTATTTCACCCGGTTGAAATAGTTTTAGACCAACTTTTTTTGACTTGAGTTAAGGTTTATAAATTATTTATTCACCTCTGTGTTTATCTTTTATATATAGCGGCATATTTTTTCATTAAATTGAAAGAATGATCTTAGAGAGTATTAAAGAGTATTAATAATGATTGTGGATAACCTTCATTTGCATGGTGAAAATTAGTGTAGAAAGAAAAAGTTTTTTAAAATCGCTTTTGATTGATAATACAATTCTATTTTCGCTATCTGACTGAACGGAAAGAAACATTCGGATAACGAAAAAGTAATTTTTTCATAATATAAGACTGGGCACTTTCTCCTAAGGTCATTGGTGTAAAATCAATGGTTAAATTTTTTATCGGTATAACTGAACGATGGACCTGACCAATATAAATAAAGAAAGAAAGCAAAAAAGAAGATCCTCAATAGACCTCGGAACAATGGTATACGGCAAGGTGCCGCCACAGGCCAAAGACCTGGAAGAAGCCGTATTGGGTGCCATCATGCTGGAGAAAAATGCTTTTGACACGGTAGTAGAAATCTTAAAGCCCGAATGTTTTTATGTAGAGGCGCATCAACGCATTTTCAGTGCCATGCAAAGCCTGGCTAATAAAAGCCAGCCTATCGATATACTTACCGTGGCCGAAGAACTGCGGAGCCGCGAAGAATTGGAAATGGTTGGCGGACCCTATTACGTTACTAAGTTGACCAATACCGTTGTATCATCCGCCCATATAGATGCCCATGCCAGGATCGTGTTACAAAAATTTATTCAACGGGAACTGATCCGCATCAGTGGCGAGATCATTGGTGATGCCTATGAGGATTCCACCGATGTTTTTGATTTGCTTGATGATGCTGAATCCAAGTTGTTTGAGATCACCAATAATCACCTTAGAAAAGAATATAATTCAATAGATACGATTCTTGTCAATACGATCAAACGTATTGAAGACCTTCGGCAGCGTAATGAAGATGTAACCGGTGTACCCAGTGGATTTTCTGGTCTGGACCGGGTTACCTATGGATGGCAAAATACTGATTTGATCATACTGGCTGCAAGACCGGCAGTGGGTAAAACAGCTTTTGCACTCAATCTTGCCCGCAATGCTGCCATGCATCCCACAAAGCCCACACCCGTAGCTCTTTTTTCTCTTGAAATGAGTGCCGGCCAGCTGGTGCAGCGTATACTTTCTGCGGAAAGTGAGATATGGCTGGAGAAAATTGCCAGGGGTAAAATGGAAGAACACGAGATGAAGCAACTGTATGCAAGAGGTATCCAGCGTTTATCACAAGCCCCTTTATATATTGATGATACACCGGCTTTAAATATATTTGAGCTAAGAGCCAAATGCCGCAGGCTTAAGAATAAGCATAATATAGGCATGGTGATAATCGATTACTTGCAATTAATGAGTGGCACAGGTGACAGTCGTAACTCAAACCGCGAACAGGAGATCAGTAATATTTCCCGGAACCTGAAAGGCCTGGCAAAGGAATTAAATGTTCCCATCATTGCCTTATCACAGTTGAGCCGTGCTGTAGAGCAACGCGGAGCAAAGGAAGGCAGCCGTATTCCACAGTTAAGTGACCTGAGGGAATCAGGCGCCATTGAGCAGGATGCTGATATGGTCATGTTCCTTTATCGCCCGGAATATTATGATTTAACAACAAGCGCCGACGGAGAAAATATTAAGGGTTTAACAGAAGTAAAAATTGCGAAGCATCGAAACGGTACTTTAGAAACCGTTAAACTGAAAGCTTTACTGCATATTCAGAAATTTGCAAACTGGGACGAAGATCCATATAGCGGTATCGGGTTACCCACGGGAGGCTGGCGTCCGGTAGAAGATGGTGGTGGTGGCGAAAAATTATATATCCAGGCGGGTAGTAAAATGAATGACCGGCCATCGGAAGAAGAAGATCCCTTTTAAATAAAGAAAATAAAATATACTGGTGTCCGGTCTTTTTAGATCGGACATTTTTTATTTTTACTTATGACATTGCCTTTTTTTATATCAACCAGTATGATTCTTCAAAAAAAGAAATTGTTTTAAATGAAGATACCTCCCGCCACATAGTGCAAGTGTTGCGAATGAAGAAGGAGGACCCGCTCAATCTTGCCGATGGCAAAGGGAATTTGTTGACTGTTTCTATTGCAGATGATCATAAGAAACACTGTGAGGTAAAAGTAGAAAATGTGGCGCATGAACCACAAGTAGGTAGAAGTGTATCAATTGGTATATCCATTTTAAAAAATACCAACCGTTTCGAATGGTTTTTAGAGAAGGCAACTGAAATTGGGATAAATGAAATCATCCCTTTGATCTGCGAACGAACAGAGAAAAATAAATTCCGTCACGACCGGATGCGAAATATTCTTGTAAGCGCCATGCTTCAAAGTCAGCAATGCTGGCTGCCGGTATTGCATGAGCCCATTGCTTATGAATTATTATTCCGGCAGGAAGAAGTGGCGGGCAGAGCACAAAAATTTATT
>JBPPMM010000269.1:0-3088 GCA_051306075.1 Chitinophagaceae bacterium | reverse complement strand
TTCATCAAAACGTGGGGACTGATTTATTTCCGCAATTATTAATAAAAGGTTGCCTATAAATTTTTTGCCCTTAACAGAATGAAATCTGAATCAAGATTTTTACTTTATTCAAAATCTTCGTACAGCAAATACTTTTTTCTTATTTTTTTAAATTCATTCAATTTGGCTTCCCAGCTTGCTTTTATTTTGGATTCACTATCCCCGTTCCTGATTTGTTGCCACAGGTCATTATTCCCTGCCAGTTTATTAAAGAAAGACTCTTCCATTTTTCCCGATTTTGGTAAAATGAAAAAATTATCTTTTTCCGGGAACAAACGATAGGCTTCTATCAGCCATTTCAACTGAATTTTGCTATCCACCCGTTCAAATACCTCCTGCGGCGTTCCGCCCAGGTTCCAGCCGTAGCATACCTGCCCATATAACTTTGAATTTTTTGCACCTTCATTTGGATTGGGCGTAAATGAATATAAATTTTTTGGTAAGGAAGGATGACCAAATACCTGGAAGGGTTTAGGAGTTCCTCGTCCTTCACTCAAAACAGTGCCTTCAAAATAACAAGTAGATGGATATAAGTAGATGGATTGAATTTCAGGAAGATTAGGCGAAGGCCTTACCGGCAATTCGTATTTGCTTTTATGTGTGTATCCTGTATTTTTAATGACCTGGAAATGGAATGCTGTATCAACAGAATTTTTTGCAGCGCTACGGTAATAGTCATATCTCAAATTGGCTTTTTCGTTCAGCCACCTTTCCCCCGCAATCATCATTGCATATTCTGCTATTGTCATTCCATATACAACGGGTACAGGTTGCATTCCGACAAATGATTTATATTTTTTATCAAGAACCGGCCCGTCTACATAATGTCCATTAGGGTTTGGCCGGTCGAGGACCATTAAAGGTTTGTTTGCCTCAAAGGCTGCTTCCATAAATTCTTCAAGCGAGGAGATATAAGTATAGAACCGGACGCCTACATCCTGGATGTCGAAAATCAACAAATCAATTGATTGCAGGTCTTCGGAAGATGGCCTTCTTTTTGATCCGTATAAAGATATTACCAGGATTCCTGTTTTTTCATCCTTGTAATTTCCAATCTTTTCTCCTGCATCGGCAGTGCCTCTGAATCCATGTTCAGGACCAAAAATAATACGTATATCTGCCCCCAGTTTTAGCAGTGTATCAACCAAATGGGTATTTCCAACCGTGGAAGTCTGATTGGCAAAAATACCAATACGCTTACCTCTTATTAATGGCAGATAAACATCAATTCGTTCAGCACCGGGGGTAATAGGGTTAGAAATCCCCGACTGCAACTTAACGGGAATTTCAGGAAGACCAACAGTAGAAACTTTTGATTTTTGCGCCGAACAACTTGTAAAAATTAAACTCAGGACCAGCCAGGCCAGTACATTATTTTTCATCTGGTATATTATGTTTCAAAATTCAGGAAATTATAAATAGGACGATATAAAATATTTAAGCGGTTGCGTGGGTGAAAATGGCTACCTTGCAGGCCATTTTTTTTTAATTTATAATTTATAAACAATGACAATGCAACAGGTAAAAAGTGGTGATAAGATTAAAGTGCATTATCACGGCCGGCTTACAAACGGTGAAACATTTGATAAATCTGAAGGAAGGGAACCGTTGGAATTTGAAGTAGGCAGTGGAATGGTAATAAAAGGGTTTGATGATGGGGTAACGGGAATGGCCGTAGGAGATAAAAAAACAATTAATATTCCAGCCGATGAAGCATACGGACCTAAAAATCCCGAGATGATCATTGATATGCCCAAAGAGCGTTTCCCGAAAGATATGAGTATAGAAGTGGGTATGCCTTTAGCCATGAATGACGGACAAGGCAATCAGCACCAGGTAGTAGTTACCGAAATAAAAGATGAGGTAATCATACTGGATGCCAATCATCCGCTAGCTGGAGAGGACCTGATATTTGACCTGGAGTTGGTAGAAATTATTGGCAATAAACCTTTGATCATAATGCCATAAAGCATTTCGGCATAATCGGGTCATTATAGAATGGTTTGCGACTTAACAGTCACAAACCATTTTCTTTTCTGTAATTTCGATGCCCCAAATTAAAATTATGTTTGAGAATTATAAATTCACAGCAGCGGAGCGGTTTTTAAAGTATGTAAAAATAGACACGCAGAGTGATCCCCTTTCAACAACTTTCCCAAGTACTGAAAAGCAAAAAGAACTGAGTATTATTCTGGCTGAAGAATTAAGGCAAATAGGTATCAAAGATGCCCATACTGATGAATGGGGATATGTATATGCAACCATTCCTGCCAATGTTGAAAAAAAAGTTCCGGTTATTTGTTTTTGCGCACATGTGGACACTGCGCCTGATTGCAGTGGCACACATGTAAAGCCGTTGGTTCATAAAAATTATAAGGGAGAAGATATTATTTTGCCTGATGACAGGAACCAGGTGTTGCGTATGAGTGAATATCCTTACCTGCATACACAATTGGGCAATGACATTATCACCGCTTCAGGAACCACTTTACTCGGAAGCGACGATAAAGCGGGGGTAGCGGAGATCATGGACCTGGCTAATTTCCTTGTTTCGAATCCTGGTATAAAACATGGCGAAATCAAAATCTTATTTACACCCGATGAAGAAGTAGGCAGGGGCGTTGAGCATGTTGATATGAAAAAGCTAGGTGCCAATTACGGGTACACTTTAGATGGAGGAGACGCTGGTAGCCTGGAGATAGAAACCTTTAGTGCAGACGGGGTACAGGTCATTATTCATGGCGTCATCGCTCACCCGGGTTATGCAAAAGGAAAAATGATCAATGCAATGAAAATCGCCGGACACATACTTGATTCGTTACCAAAAGACCGCTTATCGCCGGAAAGTACAGAAGGGAAAAGAGGCTTTATCCATCCGGTAAGAGTTGAAGGTATGGCAGAGAAGTGCAGCATCGATTTTATCATCCGCGATTTTGAAACACCCGGTTTAAAAAAGAAAGAGGACTTTTTAAGAACCCTGATTGAAGAAACGGTAAGGGCGCAACCAAAAGCCAGGTTTGAATTCATAGTGTCCGAACAATACCGCAAT
>JBPPMM010000199.1:0-6286 GCA_051306075.1 Chitinophagaceae bacterium | reverse complement strand
ATTTGCCTCCTGCAGATATGAACATGGTTTTTCAGGGCAGAACACCCGGGCAATTAGCCAGACAATTAATGGATCCAAAACAAAACGGGCATAAGAATAAAGAAGAGTTAATTAAACATGCTGATGATGGTTTGGTTTTGGCCGCCTGGAATCCCGGCGAGGGTCGTACCCTTCCACCGATGAGTCATGCTGAATTTAAGAAAGCATGGATCACCTGGATCGAAAAAGGAGCATTTGCTCCCAGGTAAAAATAGTTTCACCTGTTGATTTTCCCCACGCATCTTTTAGAAAATTGATATGCTTTGCAAGATTTGGTTTAATTGCCAGCATTTCTTCATACTCATTTCGTGCAATATCAGGTTCGCCCAAATAATCATTGAGAGCTTAAATCACTTTCTCCTGGTAATGTTTTAATCGCAAATTATTCTTTACTTACCGGCTCATTTTCCAAATCCATAATCATGCTATGGTATTCCGTTTCAAAAAAATCGGTAAACATTTTATAGGTTCTTTTTTGCGGCCATAATTCTGGATAAGTAACCCAGCCTTCGAGTTCATTTACAAATATTTTATCAAAATTCTTTTTCAGCCAGGCCGTTGTTGCTTTATCGGAGTCTTTTTCATGGATAAGATAAATGGTATTTTCATGTGGTGGCGATGGCGGCACAAAATCATTATCATGCTTTTTTAACCAATCCCAAAATGCAGGTTTGGGTTTTACCAGTACGGCATTTCTGTCAATATAACCTTCCTCATATTGCATATTTTCAAATTCCTGTTCTTCTTCTGTATAATTGTTGATGAAATCAGTAAATGTTTTGCTGATGATGTTTACATGAGCCATGCCGTCTTCGGCTTCATATATTTCATAGTCTTCTATAAAATTCAGGTGTTCCGCAAACTCCGACTCTTTGCCCTGCATAATTTCTTTTATTATTCTTTCCCCTTTTTTAGTTATCCCTGCTTCACTCAACGTATCCTTATACATTTTAGAAAAGCCGGGAAAACCTGTTGATTTTATAATAGCCATGTTCCAGGCAATAATGCCGGATTTAATAATATCTTCCATTATATCGGGATGGGGTGTGCTGCCCAGGTATGGCCCTAAAAGTTTCAGCAGCATTGCTGAATAAGGGGAACTATCATTTATTTTTACGGATGCGCCCTGCTGTAGCAATTTATCAATAGAAAGCTGAACTGCTTTGCCTGAATTTTTAAAATCGCCTTTAATTATTTTCATTGCAAAATTATTTTAAACGATAAATTTCAAAAGCCAGTTGACAAAAGTCAATCCTATTTTCCAAACCGGTATAATCCTCTACATATTTTGCCGGGGCAACAACCAACCGTTGTTTGCCATTAAACCTGGGTGTATCTTTTACACCATTTAACGTAAAAGCATTACGTTTCAACCATTCTACATCGGGGATGTAAAACATATGCAACTCATGGTTTTTGGTTTCTTCCATAAAACCCGTCTTTTCATATTATCAGTTAAACTCAACGCATTCTTTGGCACAAGCTGGTGATATTTCACCGCTAAGTGATGGTTTTGTACAAATGTTTTTCCTTCCAATTGAAGTGTTGGCATTAATTAGAACTCATTTTTAAGTATTGTTTGTACTACCTTTTTTAGTTGCTCCAAATCATTTTCAATTATCTGCCAGACTGCAGGTAGTTTGATATTAAAATATTCGTGAGCTATCATGTTTCTAAAGGATCTTACTTTATACCAGGGGTAATCATACTTTTCCAATTTCTCATTTTCTACATGTATCATTGCTTCGCCAATAATAATAAATTGCATCATAACTGCAGCATTAAGCATGTCGTTTTTACAAAAGGTTTCCACAGTTTCTCCATTCACAAATTTTTCAATATCGGCAATTGCCTGCTCAATATGTTGTAGCCTTTGCTGACTTTCAATATGGCTATCTTTCATAAATGAGTTTTAAATCGGGTTTTACATGCTCAAATATGTAAGGCTTAAATGAGTCAATAAAGCCAACATCTACTTTTCTGTTTATAATGTTTTCCAACTGGTGCTGCACTTCCGCCAAATCGAAATAAGTGAATGTAGAACTTGCTTGCAGAGCAATATCCACATCACTCCCGGGGCCATCATCCTCTCTGGCAAACGAACCATAAATCCATGCTTTTTCTACCTGGGGAAATTTTTTAATCGCGTTTTTCACTTGCCTGAGTATCTCTTTTCTGTCAATCTTTTTAAAAGCACTATACGCTACTCTTTCCTCAGCCACTTGCAATGCTTGTAAAGCCATGTCTTCGTCCGCTACTTCATAAACCAATTTGTCACTAAGCCAGGCAACCAGCAAATCATTTTCTTTAACCTTAAAATACCCGGCCAATTTCACCACTTGTTCCCTTGTCGGTTTGCGTTGTCCTCTTTCAATTTTGCTAAGTATTGCCTGGTCAATGTCGAGGAAAGCAGCAACTGTCCTTAAAGGCAGTTCCTTGTCCTCTCTAAGTTTTCGTATTGTGTCGCCTAAGGTGACCATTTTTTTGAACGATTGTCTTTTGACAGATTTTGTCAAATTTAGAGAGTGTTGCCCTGCTGAACAAAGATTTGTTGCTTAAGTTTTCAACAATATGTTGATAGGTAGTTGTCAGTTGGATTGAGTGTGTTCCCGGCAGGCAAGACAGAAATTAAATATTGAATTTCGCAATTACCTAATTCCTTTTTGTGAGTTCAGGGCATATCTAAAGCTAACAATTATTAATACAAATATGAAAAGCCAGGCTAGGAAATAGCAGTCTGTAACTATCAGCAATAGGGCTTGGCTGTATGGGAATGAGTTTTAGTTACAGACCTGCTGCAGGTTTGGAAGAAAAACTGGGTTTGCCAGCTTTTGATCTGAGGTTGACGAATGCATTATTTAGCTTAACAGGAAAGAGATTAAGAAAGCTGTCTTTTGGTTTAGATAAAGTTTGACGACATCAGGTAGTAGGTTAAGGACGAAAAGGAACGAATATAGTAGGCCCCAATTTGTTGATCTTCCTGGTTATTTATGGGTCAACTTCAAATCTTTAAAATACCCTTCAGTACCTATATCAACCCAAAGCCCGATTCCTCCTTTTGTAGTACTTGCTTTCATTTCACTTACAACAAATGATGCCGACTTCTGATTGTTAAGATATAGTTTGGCCTCTTTGCCCATCGCTTCAATACGAATGGTAATCCACTCATTTAAGCCAAGGTCTGCATAGGTTTCAAACTCCCCGTTCGATTCTTTACGCAAACGGTCAAACTTGTAATCGGGACAGGCATAATACTGTATGGTATGATTTCGACTGATTTGATTATCGGCACGGCCATTGGTTGGTCGAATGTAGATAGATTCATAAGCTGAATTATCTCCATTGACTCTAAATGCAATTCCAATGAATCCTCTCGCATAAGCAGGTGCGGTTTTCAATAAACGGCTCAAAACTTTTACTTCGATTGTTCAATTTTCAAAATTAATGTCTTTGATTTTTACAAAAGTTGGTTCATCAACCTTCTCCACGGTTGAGTCTTTTATAACCCGCAATACAAATTCTCCATCCAGTTTTTGCAAAGACACAGATACCTGATTAGCTACAAGATTACTTTTCGATAGTTTGACAGACTGCGCTTTTAAACCAATTGAAAGCATAGCCAATAAGAATGCGGTAATATAATTTTTCATTACTATTTATTAATCTTTAATCCTTCAAAAATGGAACAATCGCTGCCCAAACAGCATTAAAATTTTCCAAAAAAACGGTATGTGAACCATTTGGAATAATACTGATTTGATGCTTTGGAATGTAACGGGCCGCATTTACCACTCTTTCAACAGGATTGCCCTGGTCGCGGTCGCCGGCCATTACTAAAACCGGGCATTTTATGGCTCCCAATAATTCCTTACCAACAGTTACATTATTGTAACAATTGCTTATCTGGGTTAACAAATCCTGCAGCCTGTTTGGCTCGGGCATCAATTTCATTTGCTGATCCCAGTAGGCTTTGTCCATTTCAATAGCTTGTTTGGCGGTTAAATTAAATTCTCTAACCCCGGGATAAATTTCACCTGCACCAATCACAATCATTTTCTTTATCCTGTTCGGATACAAAGCTGCTAATTGATAAGAAGAATAGCCTCCATCACTAAAACCCAGAACCATTACACTGTCTTTTGTTACGTCATTAATTACTGCCAGTGCATCCTTTGCCCGTTGTGAAAGTGTAAGCGGCTCATGACCTAATTCAGATTTACCATGTCCACGTAAAGTCATGGCAATAACCTGGTAATCACCTTTTAAATTTTCAATAAAATCGGCCATTTCAATAGTGGAGCCCAAAGCGCCGCCATGCATAATTAAAATTGGCTGCCCTTTTCCATACAATTCATAGTAAATGCTGGCATCATTTGATTTTACATAGTGACCGGCTTCGGCATTAGCACCATATGGGATTTTATTGACCACATGTGGCGGTTGAAAAACTCTTCTCACCGGCAGCTGAGCATACAGCGATCCACATAAAAGAAGAACGGAAAAGAATGCTATAAATCTTGAAATCATTGAATTTTTTTTTAAAAGGTTATCCTGCTTTGGACAGCCAAACCTTATTTCTTAGTCACTTTGAAATCCTTAAAATACCGATCATTCTAATATTAACCCATACACGCAATAGAACTAAACTAAAATAATTTTTCTTGCGGTGGTTTTGCTCCTGCTAAACGAATATATACCGTGGTTTGTCCCCTGTGGTGGGTCTGATGTTCAAAACACTTGGCCAATGCCGCTCCTTTTGTCATATCGAACTGACCAAAAAGCTTAACACTTTCATTTAATTGTGCAGGTGTCATTTTCATTATGTTGCTGATAACAAAATAATAGCCCGCCAATACCAGTTTAATAACATTTGCCTTTGATTTATCGGCTGTTTTCTCTGATTCTCCCGTGCCAACGGGGCTTGTGGCGCCTGTAGCCGATGCGGCAAATCCATAATTAGCATCTGTCAGGTGAAGCATTTGTTCCGCAAACGAACGCATCTCAGGTGCAGGTTTTAAAGCGTAGCCGGATTCAGGCATGACATCAAGATATTCTTTGGTGTAAGCTCTGGCTCTTTCCCATTCTTTTGCTATATCAGCAATGGAAGTTTGCGCCTGGGAAAAAATAGTGATACCCAGAATAAAGCAAATGGTTGTAAAAGAATTTTTAATGTTCATTTGTGTTTATTTAAAAATAAAAAAGGGATGTTTTAAATAAGAGATGGTGCCCATATTTTCTCCTTTGCTTCCAGTAGAGTAACTGTTTTACTCAATGCACCAAATTCATGTAAATCGCCAAAAACTTCAATGCGGATGGATTGATCAATACCACCGGCACGAAGAGGCTCAAAGCCATTATCACGAATCAATTGTTCTATGTCTGCATTAATGCTTGTATCATCCGTAGCATAAAACAAAACAACAGCTTCTGGTTTCCGAAAAGCAGCACCGGCCAATGAACCAACACCTAAAGTACCCAGTGCTTTTGCCAATTTAGTATTATCAGGAAGCAGTGACGAAAGTATCTCACCTGCAGATTCATTTTCAGCAATTATTTTTTTGAACCCGCCTTTTTCATCCGGTGCAATGGGGTTGGAAGGATCAACAATGATTTTTCCCTGGAGTTCTGTAGCGTATGTATTTAGTAACTCTTTAATGGCATCAAACCAGATGGCGAAAACAACAATATCTGCTTCTTTGATGGCTGATGTGATTTCCATTGGCTGCACCAGTGTCCCCAACTTTCGGGCAAGCGCTGTTGCCTTCTCCATCTTTCTGTCTGCTACAATAACAGGACGATTGCCTTTTACGAGATTCTCAGCAACTGTCTTACCAATATTGCCAAGACCAATTACTGCGACTGTTAATTTGTTTGTCATAACTATTTCTTTTAATGGTGATGATTGATTTAATAATGCAAATCTCGCATCACAAGGCAGGTTGGTCCAATGACCTTGTATAAGAAATCGTCTTGATGTAGTTTAAGATTTTGACTTGCTGAGCTTGTTGCGAAGGCGACTAAGGAACTCGGGAGTTATTCCCAAAAAGGACGCTATTTGTGTTTGAGGGAGTCGATTGGTAAGATGCGGATACGTTTCAAGAAAATACTGATAGCGTTCATCTGCCGTGGAGCTGATGGTTTGCAGCAAGCGTTTTTGAAGCCCTACAAAACTATTTTCAATAAGAACCCGGAAAATGCGATGAAATATTGGAGCCTGTGTATAAAGCAATATGAGGTCGCTATGACT
>JBPPMM010000183.1:0-2365 GCA_051306075.1 Chitinophagaceae bacterium | reverse complement strand
AGTTTTTTAATAAGGGCAGGATTTATTTTCCTGAAATAACCATCTTTACCTGCTATACAAACAAGATCCGGAGTCAATTCAAAAAAAATCAATCATTTCTACTTCCCCGCTTCCCAAATTGGCCATGAGCTATGTATTTGCTTAAATAATATTTTCATAAGAATATCTGATACCATCCTGCATAAAATTGTGAACAAGGGTAATCAAGAATTTATCAAAAATAAGAAACTACGCCAAAGTATAGTCAGGGCTAAATATCTAATGCATTTAACGCAGTAAATATGTACAAGAATTCTAAAGTGGTTTAGTGACGAATTATTAGTTAATTGTATATTACCGGGTCGGTTAATAACCATTCATGATCAGTAATGACCCTAAAATGTATAAAAGAATTTATTAAATGATGGATTCTATTTTTCACCGCTTATAAGAATAGCGCTTGCATCTATTGCAACATTTCCGTCAGGGTATTTTTCTTTTAATAGCTCAAAAACCTGGGTTTTTATTCTCCGGCGTATTTCATCATCTGCCTGGCTTAAAGCGGCAACGATGGGTGCTCCTACTTCGGTCATCATGTTCCAATAAGTATCTATAGTTCCGGCATTTAATTTTGTAGCTACTTCCTGCTCACTCACATTCTTAAATCCGGCTTTTTCAAAAATTCCACGCATCAGGCCGGGGGGACTGCATCGAAACATACCCGGCGCCCCGGGTGATGGCTGCGGCAAATCCATATTTTTCTTTATCGTGCCCATCATAGCAGTGACCCAAAAGTTTTTTTCAGGAACGTTCCATACTGAAGTGGCCAATCGTCCACCTGGTTTTAAAACTCTTGCCATTTCATTGGCAGCTATTTGCATATCAGGAAAGAACATAAATCCAAAGCGGCAACTGATCGCATCAAAACTATTATCGTCAAATGGTAATTCAGAAACATCGCAGACCCTGGTTTCTATATTCCCGATGCCACGTCGTTGTGCATTTTCCTTTGCTATCTCCAGCATATCCTGCGCCACATCGGTCAGCACCACATTTCCTCCGTCAAGCATGGAAGCAATGGTAAGGCCCGGTTCTCCTGTACCGGCTGCTATATCCAGGATTTTATCATTACCTGAAGGCTTGATCTTTTTAATGATAGCCTCACCCAGGGGATTCAAAAATTCCATGGTGAGGTTGTCCCATTTTTTCCATCCCGCCGAAAATTTGTTCCAGGATTGTTTTTGCTGGTCTCTTATTTCTTCTAATTCAGTATTCATAATGCAGAGTTTAAGAAATGAAAAAGATATTAACTCAGAAAACACTATAAGTTAGAAAAAAAGACTGAGACCATTTCCGGTACCACGAAATATCTTATAAAATAATTAGCTTTTATATCATTTAATACGGAAGATTTTCCGCATAAGCAGGCTTTTGATCTACTACCTTTTTCAGGCAGGCGAGTACCTTATTCCAGTTTTGTTCTGCATGTTGTTTTGTTTTTTCATCAGCAATGTTTTCCTGCGTAACAGTTAGTAAAGTTTGATTTGAACGAGTTATTAGTTCATTCGTTATGATGAAATAATTTTCAGGTTTATCTTCTATACCAGAAAGAGAACTCCAAAAGCTATAGCGTAATAATTCCAGCGGTACTTTATCCAATATTATCCCTTTGTCCTCGTAGAATTTTCCCTGCCATTCGCTTTTAAAGACAATCGGGGTTCCTAATTTCCAGGCAGACACTACTTCAGTACCAAATAAATATTGTTTTATAATAGAAGGGGTGGTGAGTGCTTCCCAAACTTGTACCACCGGTGCATTTATTTGGATGCCCGCCCCGGCGACTAATTTATTTTTCATATGCGATCTTTTGTTATAATTTGAAAATAATATGCCAGAAAAGAAATAATCAAGATTTTTTATTTTCCGGCTTTATAAAATGGCAATTTCTTTTAACATATTTAAAGGGTTTACACCTGGGTGGCTTCACATACCCGTCTGATAAAGAGAGATAAAATTGAAACCATTACCGGTATATAATAATCTTTATAAAAAACATAATCCATAAAATGAATCAAAATAATAAAAGCAGTGAATGGAACAGAAGGAAATTTCTTGTGACAGCAGCCAAAGCTGCCGGTGCAGCGGCCCTCCTTCACCAGTCCGTTATAGCCAGTGCAAAGGATAACGCATCCCCTTTTTCTACAAAGTCTGTAGGTGAAATCATGGATGCTTTTATCAGTGAAGTTCCGGGAGCTCCCTTTACAACCACCGTGGATACATTAAAGGCTGGAAACCGCGATATAAAAGTAACCGGCGTTGTTACCACTATGTTTGCTACACTAGATGTAATAAAAAAAACAATTGCACGGGGCTCCAACTTTATTAT
>JBPPMM010000130.1:0-6636 GCA_051306075.1 Chitinophagaceae bacterium | reverse complement strand
ATAATTTAGTAACAAACATCTTTTAAGCCGCTGTAAAGGAAAATGAACCGATAAATCAGGGAAGCTGTACAAAATCATAAAAAAAAATGAAGAATAAGCGCAGAGAATTTTTAAAATTAAGTGGCCTTGCCGGACTGGGTATTACCGGAGGAGGTATGCTAAAAGGATTTTCTGCCACGATGGATGATTCTTATCAAACAGGTGTTAATTTAAATACTTCTCCTATGGCTGATAAAAAAAATCTGAGTGTTATTGGATTATATGGGGAATGGGCAACGGCATACAATGACGGTAAACTGCCGCTCTTTTCCTTCAGAAGAAAAGAATGGTCCCAACTGGAAGCCTGGCGCAAATCCGCAAAAAAATGTTTGGTTGACCGGTTAGCCATTCCTGATATTGGCGGTATCCCAAAAGTAAACATCATAAAAAAGTACACATATGATGGGTTACAAATAGAGGAACTTAACTGGCAACTTCCTTATGGAAGAGCCACAGAGGCTATACTTTTAAAGCCCGTAAATGCAAAGGGTAAGTTGCCCGCCATTCTTGCCTTTCATGATCACGGCGGCAATAAATATTTTGGTACCCGAAAAATAACAAAGACATCGGATCAGCAGCATCCCGTAATGGTGGATCATCAACTTGAATATTATGATGGCTTGGCCTGGGCCAATGAAATCGCAAAAAGGGGATATGTTGTTTTGGTTTCCGATGCCTTTCCTTTTGCAAGCAGGAGAGTTATGTTGCAGGATGTACCGAATCATTTGCGGAAGGGATTAAATGATGATGATCCTGAAAAACCGGAGAACATAAAGGCTTATAATAATTGGGCAGATGGACATGAACAGATCATGGCTAAATCATTGTTTAGTGCGGGTACCACTTGGCCGGCCGTGTTTTTTGCCGAGGATAGAATTGCTCTTGATATTTTATGCAAAAGAGATGACGTAGATGCAGGCCGGATCGGCTGTGCCGGTTTATCCGGAGGAGGAATGCGCACCGTTTTTATGGGTGGCCTTGATTCAAGAATTAAATGTGCTGTTTGCGTTGGTTTTATGACCACATGGAATGATTTTGCACTTAATAAATCCTTTACACATACCTGGATGACCTATGTACCATTGCTTCCGAAAGAATTGAATTTTCCGGAAATACTGGGACTGCGGGTTCCTCTTCCTACACTGGTGCTTAATGACATTGAGGATGGATTGTATACGCTTCCGGAAATGAAGGAAGCAGATCGTATATTAGGTGAGGTGTATAAAAAGGCAAACGCAGGCGATAAATACAAATGTTCTTTTTATCCCGGTCCTCATAAATTCGACAAAAAAATGCAGCTGGAAGCTTTTGATTGGTTTGATAAATGGTTGAATCCACCCCGGTAGTATAACGTATGCCGTAAGAATTTTTTTCTGACAACAAAAACTAAATGACAATAAAAGTATATTGAATACAAAAAGTAAAGGGTATAATTTTTTAACAGCAGGTAATTAAAATCACTAACGTAATTTGATCTGGAATAAAACTCATTAAAAAAAAATTTAAGAATGAAAAGTAACAGGAGAAAATTTTTGCAATATTCCGGGCTCACAGGCATGGGTTTAACAGTTGCTAACCTGGTGAAGAGTTTTGGTTCACCTGCAAGCGATAACCCGGGAGCTTTTATGCGTGATGTAAACAATAACCATACGCAGCATTTTAATATGTGTGGTTATGCAGCACCTAAAATTGAAACCGTTAGGATCGGTTTTATTGGTATGGGTAACAGGGGACCGGGAGCCGTAAAGAGAATGAGCCATATAGACGGAGTGGACATAAAAGCTCTTTGTGATATAAGGACTGAAAAGGTGAATGCCGTAAAGAAATCATTGGAAGGATCCGTGCATCAACCTGCAGTGTATTCTGATAAAGAAGAGGAGTGGAAAAAATTGTGCGAACGGCCTGATATTGATTTGGTATATATCGCTACTCCCTGGAGTTTACATGCGCCCATGGCTGTTTATGCTATGAACCAGGGTAAACATGTTTGCGTGGAAGTACCTGCAGCCAAAACGATAAAGGAGTGCTGGCAATTGGTTGAAGCTTCTGAGCGCAATCGTAAACATTGCATGATGCTGGAGAATTGTTGTTATGATTTTTTCGAGTTGCTAACGCTGAATATGGTGAGGCAGGGATTGTTTGGGGAAATCATTCATGGAGAAGGAGCCTATAACCATGATCTTTTGAAAAGTAATTTTTCCAAAACATCTTATTACGACATGTGGCGATTAAAGGAGAATATGAGAAACGGGAATTTATATCCTACGCATGGGCTGGGGCCTATTGCGCAGGTTATGGATATAAATCGTGGCGACAATATGGATTACCTGGTGGCTATGCAAAGCAATGATTTTATGATGGGGCAAATGGCGAAGGAACTGGCTGCAAAAGATGATTTTTTCAAGCCCTTTAGTAGTAAAAAATACAGGGGTAATATGAATGTAACAACTATTCGCACAAAAAAAGGACGAACCATAATGTTGCAACATGATGTAACATCTCCCAATATTTATTCCCGCATACATAAGCTAAGTGGAACCAAAGGATCAGCAATAAAATATCCCGGTCCCGGACGAATTGCGTTTGGAGACGACGACTGGTTAAATACAGAAGAATATAAAAAAATGGAAGAGCAGTATCAACCTCCTATAATAAAAAAGGTGGGAGAACTGGCCAAACAGGTAGGAGGTCATGGGGGCATGGATTTCCTGATGGACTGGCGCACTATTGATTGTCTTCGAAACGGACTGCCACTCGACCAGGATGTATATGATGCTTCACTTTGGAGTGCAGTGGCGCCTCTGAGTGAGTGGAGTGTTGCCAATCGTTCTAATTCCATAAATGTACCTGATTTTACCAAAGGCTCATGGAAAACAAACCAGCCGGTTGATATAAAATTGGAAAAAGGAGGTAACACAAAAGTGCTTATGTAAAATTTTGTAAAGCCATTTTAGTTATTTTTTATTAAAGGAATATTGCCAATGAATGTTCATATCTCAGATAGCTCACTCTCTTTAGGGCAGGCGGCCGGCACTGCTGCAGCAACTATAATCCGTAACGCTATTTCTAATAATGGTCAGGCGAATATCATCCTGGCCACCGGAACCAGCCAGTTTGAAACATTGAAGCAATTGATCACTGAAAAGAATATAGATTGGAGCAAGGTGGTGATGTTTCACCTGGATGAATACATTGGTTTACCCCTTACTCATCCGGCCAGCTTTAGAAAATATTTACAGGAAAGATTTGTATCTAAAATTCCTTCATTGGAGGATGCGGTACTAATTGACGGGGAAGCTGATCCCGAAAAAGAATGTATTCGCCTGAACAAATACATATCCCAATTTAATATTGATGTGGCTCTTGTTGGTATTGGTGAAAACGGGCACCTGGCATTTAATGATCCACCGGCTGATTTTGATATGGAACTTCCTTATATTATTGTAGAATTAGACGAAGCCTGCCGGGCCCAGCAAATGGGTGAAGGATGGTTTAAGAAAATAGAAGATGTACCTCATCTGGCTATCAGCATGTCAGTAAAGCAATTTTTAAAATCCAAAAATATTATATGTTCCGTACCAGATCAGCGAAAAGCAATGGCTGTAAAAAATAGTTTGGAACAAGAAGTGAGTAATTTCTTTCCCGCAAGCATCCTGCAGCTACATTCCCATTGCGAAATTTACCTGGATAATTATTCTTCTTCTTTACTTTCGGCAGAAATAAAACATCAATAAGAATTACTTATCCTTTTGGCGTCCATCCGGCAGTTTGTATGATAAGCAATATACTCTGGGGAAAGCTATCCTGGTATAATCTAATTGATAAGTAAACTGCTCATTAATCTTTAGATTCTTCCAGGTCTTCGTGATTATCCCCACCCAGGCTATAATAATTATTTTCTTCATCCTCTTCGCCAATCTCCTCATTTTTATCATCAAGTTCAGCACCCGGAACATCTAAATCACTGCCTGCATGAATTTCTGTCAGATCCGTTTCATCCGGGGATTCGCCAGTTTCTTTACTATCTAAAATAATCGAGTTGTCATCCGGATTTATGTTAGGCTCTTTTTTGCCTTTATTATAAATATCATCCTCCGGTTTATACTCTACAGAAGAAGGTAAATTTTTATCCTTGTCATCAATTGGTAAGGAATGATTCTTTTTCATTTGTTTCTTTTTTATTGTTTTTAGCCAAATGGAATTCGCCGGATAATCTTCACGGTTGGTGATCAGCATTATCATAGCTCATTTCATATGCCTGATTTTTATTAATATTAAACTACTTAATTATTATCACATCATATTGTTTCAAATAATGTGCCGGGGTAAATTGGGTAAATATTCAATCTAAGCCGAAACATTATTTTTCCAATTGGGGAACAGCAGGGGATTGAGTAATTACTCCAAATTCAAATTGCATATCATTTAATTTTCTATAGAGTCCATTATGTTTCATTAATTCCTTATGGGTTCCGGCTTCGCTTACTATACCCTTATCGATCAGAACTATCTTATGAGCCTTTCGGATAGTAGAAAGCCGGTGTGCAATAACAAAAGAAGTTCGGCCCATCATCAGGTTGTCCAGCGCATCCTGCACCAATTGTTCACTTTCACTATCAAGTGACGAAGTGGCCTCATCTAAAATCAAAATAGCCGGATCTTTAAGGATCGCCCTTGCTATTGCGATTCGTTGTCTCTGACCTCCACTTAGTTTTACCCCTCTTTCACCAACCAGGGTGCTGTAATTATCGGGAAAATGACTGATAAAATCATGAGCATTGGCTCCCTTTGCCGCCGCAATAATTTCTTCATCAGAGGCGCCGGATTTTCCATAGGAAATATTTTCCCTGATACTGCCCCCGAACAAAATGACATCCTGGGGAACGAAAGCCATTTGACTGCGTAGTTGGGACAGAGGAAATTCTTGGGCCGGGCGTTCATCAAAATATAGAATTCCGCTATCTGGCTCATAAAAGCGAAGTAACAATGAAGCAATGGTTGATTTGCCAGCACCACTCGGCCCAACAATAGCGATCTGCTCTCCGTTTTCAGCTTGAAGAGAAAGGTCTTTTAATACGTTTACATCCTTTCTTCCGGGATAACTAAATGCAACTTTGTCAAACCTGACATTACCATTTAATTTATAATTTGATTCAACAACAATTTCGTTCAGATCTACTGCCTCACTTTCACTTCGCAAAATTTCTCTAACACTTTGGGTGGCGCCTAATGTTTTTTGCAATTGTGAAAACATATCAGCAAAGCCGGCAAATGTGCCACCGACAAACATGGAAAAAATAACAAACATGGTAAGTGCACCCATGGTGAGTTCCCCGGATTGAATCATGCCAGCGCCAAACCACATAACAAAAGCAATCGTTCCAAAAACACTAAAGATCATAAAGGAAATGAACGCTCCCCTGTACCGGGCATTGCTAATAGATGTTACCACTACAGCCCGGATACTTTTTACATACCGGGCAATTTCATGAAATTCACTTGTAAAAGCCTTAACGATCGAAATACCCTGGAATGTTTCCTGAACGATGGTGCCGCTATCTGCCAGTTGATCCTGTGCTCTCCTCGCCATTTTGCGTATGCGCATTCCAAATACAACGGCTAATATAGCAATAATCGGTACAACTGCCAGCATCACCAGAGCTAGTTTGGCACTTATCCAAAAAATAAAAAATAAACCGATTATAAGGGTAAATATGCCCCTTAAAAATTCAGCCAGGGTAAAGGAAATAGCATCCTGTATTTGTGAAAGATCAGACGAAATACGGTTGCTTAATTCACCTACTCTTTTTTCTGAAAAAAAACTCATAGGCATACTTAGCAACTTACTATAAACATCCTTTCGCATATCAGCTAAAGATCTTTCGCCTGCGGCCGTCAGCAAATAAACCCGCATAAAAGAGAAAATAGTTTGAACACTTAACTGGCAAAAGATCAGGAGAAGGGTAGTGTTTAAACTCCAGTGAATATTTTTTAAGCCAAATCCAAATTGCGCCGCTGTGCTTTCGCCAGGAATTGTAGCACCGGGTGAAGCGGCATCAATCATTTTTCCTAAAAACAAAGGGAACAAACTGGTGGTGAAAGCCGAGAGTGCAATAAATAAAAGGCCCAGGAGAAACTGGCCGCGATAGGGTTTTAAATAGGAAAACAGAATGAGTGCCTGACTTAGACTTTCCTTCGAGATCTTTGCTTTGGCTGATCCGGATTCTTTTGAATTGTTATTTAAATGTCTGCTTGCTGTTGCCATAGATGATAGGGATAAAATAGGGGTTAGATATTTTTGTACTTAGAGCTCCTCCAATTGGTATGCAAGGTAAACATTATGGTTTTGCGATGGATGATAGAATATTCTTCTGAGATTGAATGGGTATTACAAAGAATTTTCCAGGTCACCTTAAAAATAAAAACACTAACTAATATCCAATACAAGTACATACTCAGCATGTTTTTTATATACAATTTACACAGCATGGATCCTAATTATTAAAGAAAAATATGTTTCAGTCGTTTCATACGGCATATTATTCGTATTGAACTTACCGGTTTAAAAAATATAATTTCATTAAAGAATAAAGAGTT
>JBPPMM010000120.1:0-3694 GCA_051306075.1 Chitinophagaceae bacterium | reverse complement strand
GCCGGGAATGTATAGACCAGCTCTGAAAAGCAACAAGCACGACCCAGGCGGTTGCTATAATTCCGTGCAGGTGGAACGCCATAGGTGCGTCGCCGAGTTCGCCGAAATAGCTCGGCCAGAAACCGACAATCGTGGCGAGAAGAATCAAGGCAACGAAATAGTGTGCTCGTGGATAAGGCATTTTTAACTTCATTTCTACTGTTTAATGGCTATTTAAATAATTGATAACTTTCCTCAGCTATCAGCCGTTTCGGGAAAATCTGCAGTTATGACAGGTATCGGGATTTGGTTTAGAAATAAAGTTAGTAAAAATTGGCTAATAATTCTTTAATGGTCTCATAATCAAAGGTTTATAATAATCGTATAGCGGGTTCAAAAGGGACTGACTGTCCGCATACTACCAAGTTTTAGAGGAAGGAGAATGCTTTGCAATAGATTTTGAGTATTTCTTATGCATTTGCTTCTTTCCCAGGTTAAAGCTGATCGTTCCGTAGCAGGTAAAATTGTGATTGATTCCTTAAAACGTTGGGTTGCAGACACGCTTCCTAATGAGTTTGGAGTATAACAAATTCCTTAATTAATAACCGGTTGACAACAAGCTGAAAACCCAAACTAATCCAACACAAGGTATTAAATCAAGCCAAAAGTTGTATATACAACCAATCGAATGTATATTGCACTATGGAATTTGAAAATCTTAAAGGCTTTAATCCTACTGAATGCATTTCAGGGAAAGTGATGAGACTAAACCGTATTACTGCTAATGTGTTCCGAAAGTACTTAATGCCATTCGATATTACTGACAGCCAATTAAGTGTCCTATTTGTCCTAACAAAAAAAGGTGGTTTAACTCAAAAACAATTATGTGACATTGTACAACTTGAAAAATCATCTCTCAATAGAAACTTAAAACGACTTTTTGATAAAAACTACCTGTCACGGACTGACTTTCCAACTATTCAAATAACCCATTTGGGGAAATCCTTTGTTAACAACATAATTCCTGAGTGGCAAAAGGCAATGGCTGAAATAAGCGAACTACTGGGAGAGGATGGGAAAACTGCATTAAACCTTGTGCACAATAAACTTATGAAGTAAAAATGATATTACAATTTGCATATATAGGCCTTTCAGTTTTAATGACAGCAATCATAATCCTAATAGGATTAAAAACAATATACCAAACCTTTAGCGGAAAATCAATAGTCAGAAAAAAGAAAATTCTTCTAATTATATCCTTGGTTAGCTGGCATCTTTATGTGTATATATTGGCATCGACCGAATTTATGCTTGATTTAAGTTTTCCGCCAAAGTTTTTTCTTTTCACAATTTTCCCGGCATTTATATTTACAGGGATATTCATATATAAAAACAGAAATAATACCTGGATACAAAATATTCCTTCCCATTGGTTATTCTTTTATCAATCATTCAGAATAGGAATTGAAATCCTATTTATTTTTACTGTAGCTAAAGGGAAACTGCACCCTAATGTTACCATAGAGGGGTACAACTTTGATTTAATTTATGCAGCAACTGTTCTGGTTGTTGGGCTCCTGACCTATAAAAATTCTGATAAATATAAACAGATTGTTCTTTGGTGGAATTACCTTGGGTTGGCAATTATAGCAGTAATTATTTTCCTATTTCAAACCACAATTTATATCCCCGGAATTTATGGCGATATAGAACCTTTTCCCATTGAATTTTTAAATTATCCTTACATATTAGTGCCTTCATTTTTAATGCCTTCAGCAGTTTTTATGCATATTTTATCAATTGTTCAGCTAAGAAAAATGCCGATGGCCAATAGAAATAGTCTAAAAGCATAGATGCCAGAATAAATGAAAAAACTACTTAAAATTTCAATTCCTACCATATTACTTATAATGTGTTACTTCCTGTTTGAGCCTATTGCGATCCATAATTTTGGAAGGGAAAAACTACCTGAATTAAACAATTTACAGCCAAAAATCGATCATTATGAACCGCTAAAAAAGCAAGCCGATAATATATTAAAGTCGGAATTTGATCTTCTTAAAACACCATCGTTATCTGTATCCATAGGCAAGAACGACAAACTTATATGGTCAAACACCATAGGTTATGAGGATGTTGAAAACCAAATAAAGGCTGATTCATTAACCAAATATAGGATTGGAAGTACCTCAAAAACTTTAACTTCCGTTGGATTGGGGGTTTTATTACAAAGTAAGAAACTTCAGCCTCAATCCTTGGTTAAAGACTTTGTGTCATACACAAGTAATGGATTATCAAAATTAACACTACAACAATTAGCATCCCATACTTCGGGAATTAGAAATTACGAAACTTGTCTATGTTTCCCCATTTGGGAATTCTACTCCAACGATGAATACAATTCGATAGAAGAAAGTGTTTCGGTTTTTAAAAAAGACAATTTGCTTTTTGATCCGGGGACGGATTTTGGTTATAGTACTTACAACTACACTTTATTAAGTGGTATGATGGAAGGAGCCTCCGGACATGATTTTCTGCGATTTATGCAGGAGAACGTTTTCCAACCACTCAAAATGATTCAAACCCAAGCCGATAAAAAGAATGAAGACATCGATAATACATCAAAATTCTATGACATAGAAAATGGTAATATTAAAGAGGCATATGCTACTAACAGTAGTAACAAATGGGCGGGCGGAGGGTTTCTTTCGACAACAAACGATTTAGTAAAATTTGGAAATGCAGTAATAAATCACCAGCTATTGGACTCTGTTACAACCACCTTATTACTTAAACCGGTAACACTTGTTGATGGTAATGTAAATGAACAAAACTACGGTTTGGGCTGGAGGAATGATGTTAAAGAGAATATATTTAAAGATAATCGGAGCGTAAACATTATTCATCATGGGGGAACTGCAATGGGTTCTACTGCAATGTTAATTTTATTGCCCGAATACAATACAACTGTTGCAGTTACAATGAATAAAAACGGAAAGTCAACGGACTTGTTTGATGTAGCTTATAAAATTGCGGAATTATTTATTAGTGCGAAAGAGTAATTACAGCCTGGTCGGTGTGACAACTCCTGTTCAAATTAAAGCTATGGCAAGATTTAGAGCTCGTTATTATCCGCCTGTGACAAAGAGAACGACGAACACGAAACCATGCGGAAATCAAAGTACACCCCATGTTTTCTTAGATGCTGTTATCAGCTTTTATATTCTTATGCATCCTTCAAACACAATTCTTGCGGTACTTTTTATTGTAAACCATTGCTCATTAAGTATTTCAACCTCCATTTGTCCTGTTCGTTCTGAACATTGAAAAGAAGTCATTTTCTTCTTATTAAGACGTTTCGACCAATATGGAGTTAGAAAGGTATGTGTTCCTCCCGTTACAGGATCCTCATTTGTTCCACTCCAAGGCCAGAAGTAACGCGATTCAAAATCAATATCTTGCTGTTGTGATTTACTTGTTACTAAAACCCCGTTAATTGAGTCGTGCGATTTTTTTAACATTTCAAAGTCGGGCTTTAGCTGTCTCAGAATTTGACTATCATCTATTTCAATCAGGAGTATGTTGGTTTCCTTGTTATATTCTGTGTTCTTGGTTTTCTGGATACCAAGAGCCTCAAGAAGCTCAATTGGAGCTTCATCAGATTGGCTGTCATATATTGGAAACTTCATTACTATTTGATTTTGTACTTGCTGGA
>JBPPMM010000091.1:0-2869 GCA_051306075.1 Chitinophagaceae bacterium | reverse complement strand
ATTGTAAATAGATTGATAATTAAAAAAGAGGTCAACAGATGCGTCTTTGTGTGTGAGCAATTTTGCGATACATTCTTTATCGGGATGTTTGTATCGCTTGCCATCTGAAGAAATCAAAATTTTAGGACATGAAATGATTTTCATCAGGCTGGAATGTGTGCTTTTTTTGCTTCCATGATGGGCAAGTTTCCATGCATCAAAATGCAGTCGCGAAGTATTTGACACATCAAGCATGGGTTGCAATGCAGATAACATGTAATGGGTTGGAGTATCACCGGTAAAAAGGCATCGTTTTCCGTCATACTCTACTATAAAACCAATACTGCTCCCATTTGCGGGAGAACGGTCAGGTTTCTCAGAAGCTTTTACCCAATCTTCAAAAGTCGGTTCTCCCAAAAGATCATCCGGCAATTCGTCATATCTATGATCAGTCCTCAATCGCTCTTCCACAACTTCTCTGCTCCCAATCTCAAGAATTTCTTCCTTCCATTTTGTACCCATTTTTAAAAGACCTTCTACTCCTGGCGATATCAGGGTGATCTTAAGGTTATCAGCAAGACTGTATTCCGGAAGTAAAGTATAATCCTTTACAAAAATGGCTTTTCCTCCCGTTACTTTATTATGAGCCAGGTGCAATCGATTGATAAGGACACTTAACATTTCACCTTGTAATACGCCCAGAAGATCGCTATCTACTTCTCCTATTTCTTTAAAACCATTGTACCAGACTTCATCTATTTCAAAGGGCAGTTGATTTTGATTCAGCATTACAATGATGCCGTCAATATGATCTATGTCTATGTGTGTGATGACAAGCAGATCAAGTTTTATCAGGTTTGGAGCGACTCGCTGGATTCCTTTGAGAACGGATTCAATAGCAAAATATGGACCGCCATCAATAAGGATATAGTGCGGTTCTTCTTTTCCGTATTCAATCAGGATCGCATCGCCAAAGCTTGCAGGTAATAAGTGGATATTGAACATGATCAGATTTTTATTTTCCAGTCGGCATCCCCATATACCATCAGCGATAAACTGGCCATGATGCCTTTTGCCAATAATTGCTGTCTTAATTTTAGGACAACATCTCCTAGTCGAAATTCTTTGCCTCGAAGTGATTTCAGGCTTTCGACCAGGCTGATAACAATGGGTCCGGCTTGCCGTCCCCGGATCTTTGTAAAATTTGAAATGACGATGGCTGCTCCCTTTGACAAAAGCGTTGAGGCAATATCAAATCCATGATAATTGATATTATTTGGTTCGCAACCTATGATGATCACAAGTGGTGCATGATTTGAATTCTCTCCTTTCAATTTATTTACACCAAAATGGTTTTTGATTATAAATTGAGCATCACCGATTTCCATTTTTTCAACGCCCAGAGCATCATCTCTTTCTATATGTACTACTAAAATCAAACTGTCCGGATTTGATTTGACCTTATCCGTCCAATCGTTCCAATTGGAAGCCTGTACCATGGTGGTTGTAGCACTCTGAATGGATTGGGCCAATTGTTGAATTAATCCTGGTTTAGCCTTTTCAACCGTATTGCTGGCTGCAAATAAGGTTCCATTCAATAATGACAATGGTGTTCTTGCGCCAGATGGCTCGATCATAAGTGAAAAATCATACGTTGATGTGTTACCCTTTTTATTCTTGTTCTGTCGCTCTACAACTTCACTAAAGGCCCAGAAACCAAATGGACAAATATGTGGAGCGGGATCCAATGCTTTATCAAAGCAATTTTTGCAAGCCCCTTCTTCAAGTGCTGTTTTTGCATGCGTACATAATGAAGCATGCTCCTCAGGTGGAGGCAATGTGTAGACAAAATCAAGAGGCAAAAATTCATCTCTGTTGGTGATCAATTGAAATGGTCCTTTCAGCGTATGATCTTCATTGAACACTTTAACAAAAATATCATTCCCTTTAAAGGCGAGGAATTTTAGTAGCTCCATGTTGTTTTCATCATAAATATCCTCCGGGTGATTGTCCAGATCTACAACAGCCTCTTCAATTTTATTTTTAACATCATCAATCAGTTGGGACAAACTGGAGGTATAATCAAACTCTATAGGTTTGTTTTCGGAAACGCCGTGTAAAGCTGATTCCTTTCCATTGCTTGTTTCGATTTGAAGTGATGTACTAAACTTGGTTCTGTCCTGGGGATTATCAAGTTTTTTTCTTGCGCAAAAAACAATCTCCAGGCTTAAAGGGTCATAGGTGACTGGAATATGATTAAGCTCGAAGACCTGCGCTTCTAACACTGCTTGCTGGATCAGCCGGTTTTGATGATAGGCATATATGTGGCCTTCAAAAGATGTTCCAGCCAGTCCTGTGGTAAATGGAAATGAAACTGACGTGCTGCTGCCATTCCGGCTTAATAAAATAAAATCACTGTGTGTTTTTCCTGAAGCTTTTTCAATAAACTTGATCAATATCGGTTCTGAAATACTTTCTGAGTGTTCAAATACAACTTCCTTTGGGAAGGATATAGTTGCACTGATCCAGTTTGCATCTTTATGTCCTATACGCACATTTAGATTATATTTTTGGTTTGCCGACAGATAATCCGCGAATAATTGTGATGCGTCAGCGTCGTGTAAAATTTGGCCTTGTAAAAAGGAAGGTTCATTGTTTCGTTCGTTTACCTCTTCAATTGAACTATCCTTCTTTGCTTCTTCTTCTAATTTTTCTTCTAAAATATATTTAATCAAATTACTATGGCTGTTATTTTCTTGATTTTCACTATGACATTGTAACCGGGAATAATGGTTCTGCAAATTTATTCTTTTAATTTCTTCATCGTAATCCGGGGGACCAGCCATGGCCCAGAAAAAATTCTTATTGCCTACATTAAAAACCGGAGGAG
>JBPPMM010000085.1:0-2768 GCA_051306075.1 Chitinophagaceae bacterium | reverse complement strand
ACTAATTTCCTGGGCAAGCATAATATTGATGCCATGGCCGGTTTTGAATATTTTGACGTATACAATAAAGGTCTAAGTGCAAGTGGTAGCCAGGCACCCACCGATGATTTCCAGGATTTACAATACACATTGAATAATGCAATAACGCAAACCAGGGGAACAGATTCTTATCATCAAAGAGACAGGATATTGTCAGGTTTTGGCCGTCTGCTATACGATTGGGATGGGAAATACCTGGGCAGTTTTACAGTGAGGAGAGATGGCGTTTCGCGTTTGGCCGGCGATAATCAATATGGAACTTTTCCTGCAGCTTCTGTAGGTTGGATGGTACACAGGGAATCCTTTATGGAATCAACAAAAAGCTGGTTATCCTATCTAAAGCTCAGGGCAAGTTGGGGAAAGAATGGTAATATCGGTATTGGAACAAGCAACGCCGTCGGATTTTATGAAGTACAGGGCGCCTATGGCTCACAACCCGCCTATAATGGTAATATCGGGTTTTTACAAACAGGCATAGCCAATCCTTCACTGCGCTGGGAAAAAACAAACACCACTGAAGTGGGTGCTGATATGGGATTCCTCAGAGGCAAATTAAATGCATCCATAGCTTATTATAACAGGATAACAGATGATAAACTTGCTTTTGTAAACCTGCCTACTTCATCCGGTGTTTCAAGTATCAGAACCAATAACGGAAGCATGCGCAACCGGGGATTTGAAATGGATGCCAGTTATAAAATCATACAGAGAAAAGATTTGACCTGGCAGGTTAACGCTAATGCGGCCTGGAATAAAAATACCATCCTGAAACTTCCATTTAATGGGAATGATAAAAACAGGCAGGGTGGTGAACAGATCTATGATCCAAAGACAGGAAAATTAATTTGGGTTGGCGGTTTCCAGGAAGGACAGGAATGGGGTGAATTATTTGGCTTTGTCGCTGAAGGAATTATTCGTAACCAAAAAGACCTCGATAGCTATAATAAATTTGATGAAGCGGCAAAAGCGGCTTATCAAAATGGGGGAGCTGGCCGAGGGGTAGCCAGCCAGAATTTAATCAATCAAAATAACTTAAATGCAAGTGGTTTAAGATATGTTCCTACCCAATTAGGCGATGTAATGTGGAAGGATATTGATAAGAATGATACAATTGATTATCGTGACAAGGTTTCGCTGGGTCGTACCTTACCACGCTGGACAGGGGGCTTTAATACCATTGTATCCTGGAAAGGGTTTAGCCTTTTTGCCCGTTTGGATTTTGCCTTCGGCCATATTCAACAGGATTTCCAGCAAATGTGGTCACTGGCAAGTGCGCAGGGCGAGTTTAATGCAACTGATATTGTAAAACAAACCTGGACTTCTGACAATCCCAATGCAAAATATCCAAGGTATTCCTGGGCTGACCAGTTGAACACAAAAAACTTTGACAGACCAAGCAGTATGTTCTTTGTAAACTCAGGCTACCTGGCATTCAGGGAGGTTTCACTGAGCTATTCTTTGCCACAAACCATATTGAAAAGAGCCAAGGTTATTAAAGGACTTAAACTGACAGCAACGGGTCAAAACCTCGGGTATATAACCAACAGCCTGTTGAATTTGCCTGAACGTACCGGTCTTCAAGGCAGCTCCTATACGATACCAACACAATTAGTATTTGGCGCCAACCTGACTTTTTAATTATACACTAATAGCAAAAAGCATTTATTATGAATAAGCTTAAATATATTTTCAGTGTGGCAATGATTGCATTTATTGTCACTTCCTGTCACAAGACATTGGAACTGGTTCCGGAGGACTACTATGGGGATGGTAACTTTTGGAAAAATGAAGCACAGGTAACCAATTTTATGGTTGGTCTGCACAAACAATTCCGCGACAACCAATTTATGTTTCTACGCCTGGGTGAAATGCGTGGAGGTGGTTTCAGTAACGTGGACCGTCAAAACACTTCACTTAATGAATTAACTATTATTAACCAGGCTATCGAAGAAACTTCTGCCGGTGTTAGTAGTTGGGCAGGTTTTTATAACCCAATCCTGCAATTGAATCTTTTTATTCAGAAAGTAGAGGCGATAGATTTTATTCCGGCAGATAAAAAGAATTTCTTGCTGGGTCAGGCCTTTGCCATGAGAGCCTATTATTATTTCCACTTGCTGCGCACTTATGGTGGTGTTCCATTAGTTATTGAAGCAGAAGTGCTGAATGGAAATACTGATGCGGTGGCTCTGCGTAAAACAAGGGCAACCGAAGCTGAAGTTTTAACTGTTATTAAATCAGACGTCAATAAATCCATTTCATTATTTGGAAATGCCGGTACACCGGCTGATAAAAGCCAGTGGAATCCTTTGGCTGCAAATATGCTTAAGGGTGAAGTGTGGCTGTGGTCTGCAAAAGTTTATAACGCTACCGCTGATATGGCAGAAGCTAAAGCAGCATTAAATACAATATCAGGGCCGGCACTACAAACAAATTTTGCAGATGTATTTAGTTATGGGAAAAAGAATAATAATGAAATCATGCTGGCCATTCGTTTCCGGGTTGGTGAAGAGGAAATGACTAACTATGCTACTTTCCTGTATTCTACATTTAATTTCGATAATCTTCATTATAAAGATTCTTCCGGCAGTGGTTCCACCCTTGTTGATCCATTGAATATTGCGGCTACCAATTCAAGGCAGATCATCCAGCGTTATGGATATACATTTGAGTTGTTCCAGTCTTTCGATGTTGCTGATAAAAGAAGGAATGCCACATTCTATGATTATTAT
>JBPPMM010000084.1:0-5865 GCA_051306075.1 Chitinophagaceae bacterium | reverse complement strand
CAGGCGTTTAATAATGGCGCCAATATTTATATTGCCAGCGTAGCTAAAACGGAAAAAGGAGTAGAGAAAGCAATGGAAAGTTTATCAGCCATTGCCAAAAAATATTCGATGACAGTTTTTATGTCCAATTGCATCGGACTTGCTGATGGGGAAGAATGCCCCGGCAAATCATCTATATGGAATAAAGACGGATTATTAATAGCTCAAATAGAGGGGGAGGTGGAAGGCATTTTACTAATGGATACAGAAACCGGCGAAGTGATAGAAAAATCATATGAAGTTTCAGTATAATTAAATAATGTGCTCCCTCAATCAACCGGCTAAAAGCCATCCGAATAATTTCATTTCCTGAAATATATAGGAAAGCATTATCGTGATATTCTGCTACTGCGAATGTTCTCCTTGTCACAATTCAGACCTGATTCTTTTTCCAAATAAAGTAATTTAGCCAAACAAAAAGTCCTGAATAAAAAATTGTGGATGAAGAATAAATACGTAAAAAGATTAGGATGGGGAACCACCATCTTTGTCCTTGTCTGGTTATTGATGGCACAGGGCTGTATGAAATTCAGAATAAGTGACAGCGAAGCCAAAAAGGAGTTTGACAAAGAAGGTGTTTTACTTTATACAGAAACGGTAAAAGTTGGGGACCATCACATCCATTATGCCCGGTCCGGTAGCGACAGCTTACCAACAATTGTTTTTGTACATGGTTCTCCCGGCAGTTGGAGCGCATTTTCGCAATACATGAAGGATAAAGAATTGCTTTCTAAATACCGGATGATCTCCGTAGACAGGCCAGGTTTTGGAAACAGTGATTTTGGAAGATCGGAACATTTACAAAAACAATCTCAATTGATCAGCCCGCTTTTTTCTGAATGGAATAATGGAAAATCCGTATTCCTGGTGGGGCATTCGCTTGGAGGTCCATTGATCATACAAATGAATAATGACAACCCGGACTCGGTGAATGGGCTGGTTTTATTATCGGCATCACTAGATCCGGCTGAAGAAAAAAAAGAGTGGTGGAGATATATGTTGAGCGGAAATTTAATGCAGTATTTATTGCCGGGAGCCTTCAGGCCCAGTAACAAAGAATTAATCTTCTTCAAAAACGACATAACGCATTTGCAACATGAGTTTGCTAATGTAAAAACAAAGGTTTTTATTATACATGGAATGAAAGACAGCTTTGTGCCGGTGGGCAATGCTGAATACGCTATTAAACAATTGGTTAATGCGTCTTCAGTAGAAACAATATTGATACCCGGCGCCAATCATTTTATTCCATGGACTAATTATGATATCATAAAGGAAGTGCTGATGAAATTATATTAGTAAAATTAGAATTATTACAGAAAAACTCACCATACTTAAAACAGATCGTCTTGTCCTGCGGCCTTTAAAAAATCAGGACGAACAGGAAATATATTTTCTCCGGTCGGATCCGCAGGTTAACGAATACCTGGTAGCACCCATTGCAAAAAACATTGATGATGCCTGGGCCTTTATTCAAAAAATCATTTCGGGTTATTTGAATAATGAATGCACCTACTGGGGTATCACATTAAAAACAGATGACAAACTGATTGGAACTATTTGCATCTGGAATATTGACCAGGCAGAAAATAAAGCTGAGGTTGGCTATGTGCTGCGCCCCGCCTTTCAAAAAAAGGGATTGATGCAGGAAGCCCTTAGTAAAGTAATTGAATACGGATTTACCGTTATGAAACTGCAAGCATTGGATGCGGTATTGCATCCCGATAATATAAATTCTGCTCGCCTGCTGGAAAAAAACGGTTTTGTCCGGGCACAGCAAGAAGGAAATGAAGTTTTTTATAAATTAATAAATGAAGAAAGTCATTGATTTGAGAATTTCGAAGTCATAAAATTTCTTAAAAATTAAAAGAAAAGCCGCCGTAAATCTTCCCATTTAATATTCCTGATTTTCCCTTCCGTCTTTCATTTATCAAAAAGTCATTATCATTTACATAGGCAATCCGGAAATGTTTTATCCTGAATGCTGCTGAATAACTCAACTGCTTAATGGCAACGCCTGCTGAAATTAAGGCATCGTTGAAAGGAACATAATTAACGCCCACTGATGCATCATAAAAATCATCCTGTGTAAATAAAATATCAGTACCAAAATTAAAGCGTTGCCATTTGTAATTCAGACCTAATCCGAAAGAACGCTGATTTTGAAAAGGAATATTTTTTTGAACCGGGGTAAATGCATCAGCATATAATTCTGTTCCTGCCAGGTTCATGGCTGTCAATCCCATTTGGAAAGAATTGGATATCTTATAAGAAACAGAAAAGTCCACATCAAATTCCTGTTTTTTTACAGCCCTGTCAGTAAACGTATTGGTGACAACACCCGTGTTGTTATCCTGTTGTATATCCACCAGGTTAGGTACATTAAAATCCTGCCAGACGGATTTTACCGTAAGACCCAAGCTTAACTGTTTATTTACTTTATAGCCCGAACTTACAAAGGCTCCATATTCTTTTAATTTCATTATAATGGAATCAATAAGTTTGGGTGTTTCAAAACCATCCTCCGGGTCACGCATAAAATAAGAATCACGGAATTCTTCCTGCTGTGTAAAAATAAAACCAGCACCCAAAGAAAATTTATTATTCACTTTAAGATAACCAGACAACTTACCATTATTCTTAACATTGGTAAGCAGGCTGATGTGATATGGTGTTCTGCTGGAAGTCATAGAAGACGGGTTCCAGAAAACAGCCTCCGACATATCACGGCCGGGTGAAAAATTAAACCCTGTATTAGCCGTATTCGTCAAAGCTGAAGCAAACATAAAATTTCCATAATTGATCTTGCCATCTATTAGTTCCGTAGCAATAAAAATTCCGGTAGCAGGGGGCACTGGCACAAGTACAGATGTAAGTGTCGTTAATAAATTTAAAAGGGCCGGCGACCCTACTAAAGCAGTAGCATTGGTAATCTCTTTTAAACTTTGCCCGGGTTGTTTCATAACTGCATTCAATAAACTATCCGCTTTACCGGGAGGTAGTTCTATCTCATTACAGTTTTTTCCTACTTTCCAATCTTTCACTGTAACGTAGGAAACTTTATCATCCCGGTTTTGCCGGTCCTGGTCCTCCGAAACAAAAATTCGCTTGACCGTCTCTTTGCAATTGTTGCATTTTGATATAATATAAATATTTACCTGTTTATCCTGCAGTTGCTGCAGTGTCATTCCTGTATTGACTTCAAAATAACCTGGAGGCGCAGAAGCTGTCATACTGGATTTGGATGGCATAAAAGTAGGAACAACAATAATGTTCTCTGCCCCCTTACTGGAGTTAACGCTTTGATTTAAACACCGGACTCTTCCCTTAATAAATAATGGTTGACTGCATAAAACGTCATACAACAATAAAAAGAATGCTGTGTAAGGAATAAACTTTTTCATTTGAAGGATTTTTTAATGGTTAACAGGTTGTAAAAAAAAGTTGATGTTTTTCATATTGGGTGCGTCAATTTTTAAAGACATGGTTTTGTCCTCGTAACCCTCATGAGAAGTTGTCATAGTAATTTCATCGCCCAGCGTATATTCTTCAAGCCGCAGGTTGTAACTGCCATCGGTTATGGACCTGGTGAAATACCGGGTACCATCTACATTTATCTCTACTTCCCGAATGGGCATTTCAGCTGCTGTTTTTACAGAACCGCTGATAAGAACAACAGTCGTTAAAGGAAGGGTAAGTTCCAGTGTGCCCGATCGGTTCAGTGTAGTATCAAATTGCCGCATGATATATCCCGGGCTCGACACTTCTATTTTGATCTTGTCCTTGAAACCATTTCCAGGAATACCTGCAAATTGCGCCTGCCCCATTTTGTCTATAGATTGCGTCCGGATATAATCTTGCAGGTATATTTTTACATCCCCCCCTGCTATCGGATTTTTTTTATGATCAAAAACTCGGATAGTAACTATTTTATCTCCCGATCCCTGCGGAAGATAAAACCCTCCCAGTACTGTTAACACAACGCCTGCAACCGGACCCGCCAGTCTGAATGAAGTTTTATATTTTTCGCCTTTTATTACGGCATATGAATTCATTAAACCAAATACAACAGCACTTGCAGCTATTCCAAATAAAATAAGAACCAGGTAAAAGACCCGCTGATCAACCTGGCTGCTTATATTTCCCTTTATAAATTGTAGATAATAATATACCGCCGTAATGGAGACCAAAAATCCTATTATAGCAATCCCCATATAAACCGATGGAGAAGATTGGTTGGAAAAAATGTCTTTAACCTTCCGGGTTATTTCTTTTTTCACTTCTGCTGCCGGAAGGCTGCCTACGGCCTCCCGGGTAGCCTTATTACTTTCTATTGTTTGTGAAATTGCATTGAAGAGTAAGGAAAGTTCCGGGTGATCCGGTTCTCCTTTCCACCCGGTCAGCATAGCGGTTTCTGTACGTTTAAAAGCCAGGGGCAGAGCCACGTTATCCAATAATACAGGTACAAGCTTTCCTGATTGCGCTGCTTCGCTGGCTTCATTTTTCACCCATTCAGAAGCAACAGACCGTTGGGTCCATATTACAATAACGCAATAGGATTTGGCTAATTCTTCTTCAATAACCGTGTCGTATTGTTTCCCTATGGGAATTTGCCTGTCCCACCAAACGGACCAACCGTTTTGTTCAAGGATCTCCGCAATTGCTTTTACGTTGGTTTTATCCTCACCCGAATAGCTAATAAATATATCAGCCATAGTGATCAAGGTTTATAATGAAAAATTACTATCAGAAATTAAAATAACGGAAAATGCAAAACACTGACTTATCTGGCTATATAGGGCAGGATGGTTTGTTGTAAAGCACTGTTATAAACACATTGCTGCTATACCACTTAAAGGGTACAAGTGGGGTTCGTGTAAAAGATGGCTTAAATATGATCCAACTGTTCCCTGGTCAGGCAAAGACTTCGCTTCACAAATTTAATACATTAAAATAATCCCAATCCAATCCTCTTTCAATAAATTCCACAACTATAAAAATTCTTAACTTTCAGTATGCATGGTCAGAACTCAACGGGAATAATCTGAATCTTTATAAATAAAAGATTTTTTCTTCTTCGTAAACCTATTTTTTATAACGCTCAAACGGATAGTTATGAAAATATTTATCAGCCACTCCTGGAATGATAAAACACTGGCCACCCAGGTAAATGAATGCTTACAGAAAGATGGCCATGAAGTATGGTATGATATTCTGCAACTGGTACCGGGCGATGACATACAGGGTATCATTGATGTTTACATTAAAAAATGCGATGTTGTTGTGCTGATCTGGTCAATACATGCTTTTGCTTCTGAAGGTGTGGATGCTGAAATAAATACAGCTCGAAAGTTGGATAAAAGGATCATTCCTCTTATAAAAGATACAACACCACTGGCCCACCATAAAGAACTAAAAGGATTACTCGGCATTCCGTTCGATGACGAGGACACAGGGTTATTGCTATTGCAGCGTGGATTACTTATGCTGATGGCCGGTGATACTTATAAGGAAGCCCCCTGGTTCAAAGAAGCTTTTGATAATGTAGTAGACCTGGGTGGTTATTTAAATTACACCAACACCTATCGGTTAAAAGGAAACAAAAATGATGATGGCTATAAGGAACAATGGGCGGCCCGGCTGGAAGAGCTGGATAAAAAGAATGAACTGATACGAAAAAACCTGATGCCACAGGCGCAAAATAAAATGGAAACGCTCCAGGCTATTATGAAAGAATTGGAGCACGGAAATATACCGCTGGAGAAATTAAATGAATGGAAAACCTGGTGTAAAGAAAATGAATCCCTGCAACCGGAATTGATGAAA
>JBPPMM010000075.1:0-2741 GCA_051306075.1 Chitinophagaceae bacterium | reverse complement strand
CCTCAACTTCTGAAAAGAAATTGGCTAAGTATGTATAACTATGATCTAATTCCTGGCTTAATAAAACAGAGAACTTCAAGTTTGATTTTTTGTCTGAATTGGAAACATAATCAATCATGACTTTTCTGATTTTCTCAATTAGCAGACCTTGTTTTTTTTCTAACAACTCCATTCCTGCTGTTTTGATTTTGCTATTCAGTTGCATTTTTTCAATATCTGAGACATCTTCTTTAGTTTCTATTTACTCTAAGTCAACTTTAACCAGCAAAATCCCAAGTTCATCCAAAGTATCTTTAACAAATATTTTGCAGCTTTCACAAGCCATTTTTTTTAAGTAGATTTTCATAAATTATTTCTTTTCAGTTCGTGCCCTAAAGTTTGCAGTCAATCCGTTCGGGTGGGAAACAAATTCTATCTTAAACCTGGGTTACAAAATTCTAAATACAGAGAAGACACCTCATTATATGAGGCGGTTTCTAAGTATTCGAATTTTAAAATCGTATCCAAAAATGCGCTGATAGCAGCCAGATAATTACAATACTATTATGGTTCCTGATCAGCTCTTATGCGACTTCATGAGCGGCTTCTATATTTATTGCCTCTGTTGCTACCCCTGATAGCCTTTCATCAGCTGCTTTTTCTTCTTCGAGTGTGGCTTCAAGAAGTTTTACAGCTTTTGTTAAACCTAATGTTTCTGCAAACTGACGAAGCGTTCCGTAAGATGCAATTTCGTAATGTTCCACTTTTTGTCCGGCCGAAATAATTCCTGCATCGCACATTGCCCCTTCTTCACATGATTCCATGATCTCTTTTGCCTCTTTAATCAGACCTTCCATTGCTTCGCATTTTTTGGCAACTGCTTTTTTGCCTATGGATTCAAAGACCAGTTCAAGCCTGGAAACCTGGTTTTCTGTTTCGCCAAGATGGCTTGAGAGGGCGTCAATCAACTCCTGAGCCGATGCGTTTTTAATCATTTTAGGAATTGCTTTGAGCAATTCTTTTTCAGCCCAGTAAATGTCTTTCAATTCATCTTCAAATAAATTCATTAGTTGAGATGGTTGCAATGGAACATTAGACGATTTTCCTTTTGATTGCTTTCCATTTTGTGAAGCAGTTGATCTTGATTTATTATTTTTCATTTTTTTAGCATAACGTGATTAAGAAATTATAATATCCACTGGTTATAAAACGTGTCTTAGCCCCTTAAATGATTGAACAGATTTTCTAAAACACTTTAGAAGATTTAAATTTAAGGAGTTATGAGCAAAAAAAGATCCTTTACCGTTGCCCGGAAGCTTGAGATCCTGCGGGAAGCAGAGACTGATGGGATGTTGGTTACCTGCCGCAAGCATGCTATTGCGCAGAGTTTGTTTTATCGTTGGAAGCGCCAGTTTGATACCGATGGGGTTGATGGACTGGCCCCACAGTATCATCGGGTCGACCCAGAGGTTCGTTCCCTGGAGAAGGAGAATGAACGATTGAAAAAGATCATCGCCAGGCAAGCTCTGGAACTTGAGGTAAAGACCGAACTGATAAAAAAAAACGAACAGATTCAAAGGCGCAAAAAATGGTAATGATCAAGTACAAGGATATGGTCCCTCTCAGGTGGTTGTGTGATTGGACCGGGATGCCTTCCAGCAATTGGTACTATCAGCCAAAACAGGGAAAGCGGGGGCGCAAACCCAGTACCCATACCCTTACCCTTGAAGGGGAAAGTCTGTCCAATGAGGTTGTTGTAAACAAGATACGTACGATCCTTAGTCAGGAATTTATCACCTATGGTTATGAAAAGGTGACCTGGGAACTTCAGGAGGAGCATCTTGTAATCAACAAAAAGAAGGTTTACCGCTTGATGGAAGAAGCTCACCTGCTTAACACTTATCGAAGGATATCCACCCATGGCAGGCGTAACTTTGTAGGCACCTACAGAATCGATGCCAAGTACCCGCTGCATTATCTGACCATGGATATCAAGTATGTGTATATCCACGGTGAAAAGCGGAATGTATACCTGCTTACCATCATGGATGTGTTCACACGAACCGTGCTGGCTCACGTGTTAAGGCCGAGCATTAAGCAGCAGAATGTTATACTGCTGCTCAGCGGCATTGTGGACTGCTATAATACCAAAGATATTATCATCCGAAATGACAATGGAAGCCAATTCATTGCCCACAGCGTACGCAAATATCTTAAGGATGTTGGCATGAGCCAGGAGTTCACACATATCGCCACACCGCAGGAAAATGCCTATATTGAGGCATTGCATTCAACCTTGGAAAATGAGGTGATACAACGATACTGGTTTGATTCCATCCATCATGCTGCCATGAAGATCAAAGACTATTACAGGGTGTATAATACCAAGAGAAAACACCGTGCTCTGAATCGAATGTCACCCCGGCAATACTGGAATAATTATATGAGTAATAACCAAACTCTTCTAAACCATATTGAAATTTCTGTCCCATCTATAGGGGGCTAAGACAATTTATCAATAGCTTTTTTATCCCCACCGTTGGCCAATGGCCAGTCAAAAAAATCAGATTGATTAAATTCATCTGGTTTGGTCCCGACTACCAAATAATCCTGAAAATCCAAATATCGACTTTGAGACATGCTTGCAGGATACCAGACATATATCTCAATTTGCTTTCCCTTACCCCACTTACTGATATCCGGTCTTGATCTGTCCTCTATATTCCATTTTTTATACCAAACCGAATAAGAGCCTTTTTCAA
>JBPPMM010000474.1:0-2357 GCA_051306075.1 Chitinophagaceae bacterium | reverse complement strand
GTATTAATAAATCAATTTAAGCGAAAACGTTGTAGTTGTAACGCCATTGTAAGAATTTTCACCCAAAGTACCTCATTTTCAACAAAATATATATATAAACCATAATTATTCTATGGTTGGCCTATAATACTTTTTCAATTAGGTTCACTAATTTGTACCCATGTATTTTAGGCATGGACTATAGTTACACCATTATCGATTCTGATGCCGCTTCCAACCTGCAATTACAGCATTATTTGGAAGACTACGGGGATTTTGTGTGCGCCGGGCAGGCCGGAAATAGTTCAGACGGACTGAATGCCATCCTGAAGCACCTTCCTGATATTGTATTCGTTAATCTGAATGACCAGGCTTTCGAATACTTCCATATGGTCAAGGAACTGCATCAGTATATGAAAGAGATTCCGGTGGTTATAGGGCTTTCCAGAAGCAAGGACTATGCCTACGAGGCCATCAAGAATAATTTTTTTGACTACTGGCTGATCCCCTTCAATGAATTCGATATCCGCAAAACCATCCTGCGCCTTAAAAAGCAGTTGCCCAAGGAAATGTCGCATACCCTGTGCCTTAAATCCTATAAAGATTTTCATTATCTGGATACCGATGAGATCCTGTACCTGAAGGCGGATAACAACAGTACGGATTTTATCATGAAAGACGGGAGTACCATCAGCGCATTCAAGACCCTCAAAACCTTTGAGAACCAACTGCCCGAAAATTTTGTCAGGGTACACCAATCCTATATTTTGAATATAAATTACGTGTCCCGCATTAACTACGGCAAATCTATCTGCTCCCTGAAAACCGGGAAAATGCAGCTACCTTTTTCCAAAACCTATAAGGAGAATATTGACGGATTAAAAAAGGTGCTGTCTAAAAACACCATCACTACCTTAAATTAAGAAAATCCTCTCAAAAAACGTACGCATACTCACAAAGGAGGGGTATACACTAAATCTTTGCTTTACACACAATTTACCCACCTCTCACTTACTAGTTTAGCAGCAGACAACTAATAAGTTTAACCCACTAAATTTTAATAGAAATGAAAAAGGTATTCAGCATTTTGGCCCTGGTAGTATTTATGAGTGCAGGTCTTGTTTCCTGTGAAGCGGATTCAAGTGAAGCGTCCTTGTATGAAAACATTAATGGAACTGATGGAGATGAGGTTCCTCTTGATAAAAGAAGTACCGATGGGGATGAAGTTCCTCTTGATAAACGCGGCAACAACTAAAATAAAATAAGCTATCTCCCAGCCTTGGACTTTCGTCTGAGGCTTTTTTTTTATTGTAACTTTGATATGATGAATGCGGTTGCCATGCTAAAAAGTTGCTGCCCTGGAATTTTTCTATTGCTAATTTCCTGCCTTGCGCTGTTGAGTTGCGATCAGGAAAAAGGAACCACACCGGGTCTGGCCGGAGGGGATTCGCTGGCAGACAGTGTTTTTTTTAATTATAGAGCAAGGCAAGAATTCGGATATCCCGCTTGCCACAAGAAAGGAATTGCTGCAGGAAGCCCTGCACAGGGCGAACAATACAAAACCCGACTCCCTTAAAAGCCAGTACTATGCCCACTTGTCTCTGGCTTATTTGCAATTACCGGATTCCTCTTTATTCCGCGAAACCAACAGCCAGGCTATGCTCCTCGCCCGGAATGATACCATAACTCTGGCCGAAGCCCACTGGGATCGTGCCGAATTCTATGCTTCCTATTCAAAACTGGATAGCGCCTTTTACCATTTTTTTACGGCAAATGAATTGTTTGAGCAAAAAGGGAATGATTTTCTTTCGGCCAGGATGTTATATAATATGGCCGTTATCCAGGGGGAGGTAAAAGATTATACAGGCAGTGAGCTAAGCACCATTCGAGCAATAGAATTGTTTAAGCCCCTCGAGAGTAATATGCAGCTCTACCTTTGTTACAACAACCTGGGTTCCATCACCAAGGAACTGGAAGAATACGACAGGGCGATTGATTATTACGAGGAAGCCCGCTCTTACCTTAGAAAAATTGAAGGAGAGAATTATTTTGAGCGAACCCTGGAAAATAATATTGGGGTGGTCTATCAGGAAACGAATCAGCATCAACGGGCTATTACCCATTTCGAAAAAGTAACATCCGATTCTTCGCTGGCGAAAACATCGCCCAGGCTTTTCGCAAGGGCATTAAATAATCTTGCATACAGCCGGCACAAGATGGATGAAGATGCCGACCTTACGGAATCATTTAAGAAAGCTATCCGGATATGAGACAGTATTGAAGACTGGCAGGGCATTGCCCGGGCGCATTATAACGGGGCAGAATACTACAAGGACCAGCGGGATACGGTTCATGCCATGGCACACGCCAACCTCGCC
>JBPPMM010000047.1:0-3425 GCA_051306075.1 Chitinophagaceae bacterium | reverse complement strand
AACTGAAGAGGTATATCAACGAATTTCTCCCTATTTAACTTTATAATAAAAAAAGCCACCTCAAGTTTTTCCTGAGGCGGCTTGTTCATACTTTATTTAAAAAGGGCTTTAGTATCCGGGGTTTTGAGGTTTTAAATTAGGATTATTCAACAGTTCCTGAACACCCAGCAGCATCAGCAAATGTTTCTCCGGCAATGGTTGATTTGAACTTTTGTTGATATGGCCTACAAAATTGTCAAATCCCTTTGTGGTTTCGTTAAACACCTTTATCAGGAAAAAGAAAAGGAAACTTATCAAAGGAAAAAGTAATAAGAGTAATTCATTACTATTAGTTGCAAGTAAAAATTAATTCTTGAAAAAATGTTATAACTAGATTTTTTTTAAGATGGTTAGGAAACATCATCTGCTTATTCCAAAAAAAAACCTCTTGCGTGGAAGCAAAAGGTTTTACAGAGTGTATATCTAAAAAATTAAGCGATCTCCACTTCAGCGCCGGCATCTTTCAGCTTTGCTGCAATTTCCTCAGCTTCTGCTTTAGCTACACCTTCTTTAATAGGTTTAGGTGCACTGTCAACAAGATCTTTTGCTTCCTTCAATCCCAAACCGGTCAATTCTTTTACGATTTTAACCACATTTAATTTTGAAGGACCTGCCGCTTTCAATATTACATCGAATGCAGTTTTTTCTTCTACTGCAGCAGCACCTTCGCCACCACCCGCCGCAACTACCACTGAGGCTGCTGCCGGTTCTATTCCATATTCTGTTTTTAAGAAGTCGGCCAGTTCCTGAACTTCTTTTACTGTTAAGCCTACCAGGCTTTCTGCTAATACTTTTACGTCTGCCATTTGATTTAAATTTTTACCGTCTTCACTGCTTATTTTAATAGCTCCGACGGCGGTTTAAAAAAATTTGTTTTTATAATTTGCTAAAAACCCATGGAAAAGACAATTGATTCCATTCCGGGGTAGTCTTAGCCGAATTACCATTTTTATTCTGCAACCGCTTCTGCTCCTGTTCCGGCAGCCTTCTGCTCATGATGATGCAATAAAGCAGCCAGCACCCGCTTGGCAGGTGATTGTAATAAACCAATAACTTCACCTATCAGCTCATTCTTGGTTTTGATTTGCGTAAGCGCTTTCAGACTTGAATCACCGGTGTAAACATCTCCATTTATAAAAGCCGCTTTCAATGAAGGCCTTTCGTTATTATTGGCTTTACGAAAAGAACTGATGATAAGAGCAGGTTCTTTTGGATTTTCAGAAAATAAGAGAGCGGTTACTTTATGTAATGAATCATAAACACCCGTATACTTTTCATTATCTAAAGATTCTAACGCCTTTTTGATTAAGGTGTTTTTAGCCACTTTCATTTCAACCTGTTTATCAAAACAGGCGTGTCGCAATTTACCAATCTGCGCTACTGTCAGCGATTCAGTGTCTGCAACATAAAAATTATTATATTGGGAGAACTTGCCTTTCAGCAATTCAATCACTTCGTTTTTTTGATCTTTAGTCATTTTATTTAATTTTTTGACTTTTCAATTAATCAGACTCTTCTCAATTTCCTTTTTTTGAAATTGTGCAGGAGAAAAGTCTTAATGAACAAATGCTTTTGTATCTACTGTAATGCCGGGGCTCATGGAGCTGGCCATGCTGATGCCTCTCATATAAGTTCCTTTTGATGAGGATGGCTTTGCTTTGATAATTGCATTAAGTAGCTCTTGGCTGTTTTCAGCAATTTTTTCCGGAGAAAAACTTACCCGGCCAATGGACGCATGAATGATACCTACTTTATCTACTTTAAAAGCGATCTTACCACCCTTCACGTCATTTATTGCATTTGCAACATCATTGGTAACCGTACCTGTTTTAGGGTTTGGCATCAGGTTTCTTGGTCCTAATACTTTACCCAGTCTGCCGATTTTCGGCATTACAGATGGAGTAGCTATGATGACATCAACATCTACCCATCCACCTTCAATTTTAGTTACATATTCATCCAGGCCTACAAAATCAGCACCGGCTGCTTTTGCTTCTGCTTCCTTATCCGGAGGACAAAGCACCAAAACTCTTTTGGTTTTACCTGTTCCATGAGGAAGGTTAACAGTGCCCCGGATGGCCTGGTCTGCTTTTTTTGGATCAACACCCAACCGAACATGCAGATCGACTGAAGCATCAAATTTGCAAATAGATATTTCCTTAACAAGAGCAGAAGCTTCTTTAAGTGAATAAGCTTTGGTATTATCCACCTTAGCGTTCACAACTTTTCTTTTTTTACTGATGAATGCCATTGTAATTCGTTTTTAAGTTCTTTAATGGATGCCGGAATTCTGATTAATTTAACCAGGTAATCCGGGTTTCCTTAATTTTCCCAGGGAGCTTTACCTTCTACATTTAGTCCCATGCTGCGGGCTGTACCGGCTACCATTTTCATGGCACTTTCTACTGTAAAACAGTTAAGATCAGGCATTTTGTCTTTTGCAATTGCCTCTACCTGTTCCCAGTTTACTTTGCCCACTTTACTGCGGTTGCTCTCTTTGGAACCCTTTTGAATTTTGGCTGCTTCCATCAATTGAATTGCTGCAGGTGGTGTTTTGATGATAAAATCAAAACTCTTGTCAATATATACTGTAATTAATACGGGAAGAACTTTTCCCATTTTGTCCTGAGTTCTTGCATTGAACTGCTTGCAAAATTCCATGATGTTTACACCTTTGGAACCTAAAGCCGGACCGATTGGAGGCGCAGGATTAGCCTGACCGCCCTTGCATTGTAGCTTTACAAAGCCAGAGATTTCTTTTGCCATTTTTAATACTTTTTGGTGTTAACGACTTTTCATTCTCCTTACAGAGGAAATACTGGGTCTCCCATTCCGGATCCTTTGTTTGCCTCAGGACTACCGGACTCTTATATTCTATTGATCGGCATCAACAGATAAATAAAGAACTATTTGGGGCGGCAAAGGTAAGGGCAAACTTTTTAATGACAAACCTTTTAAAAATTATTTTTCAAGTGCAGGGAGAAACTTGTATGGTATTTAAGTTCTTTATCATCCATCGGGCAATTCTTTTCAAGGTATAAAAAAATTAGAGATTCCACCCTGGCTATTTATTTCCATTTTTCTTTCTCCATTTTTGGAAAGTGATATAATCCAGAAAGTATATCACTTTTAATGAAATATTATTATTTTGATCTGCCTGAATGGTATTATTGAAATTGTTGAAATAATTTCTTTCAATTAATTTTTTGGAATCGTAAGCTGAATTTTTCCATACAATATCAAGAAAACTGCCTGGGGCGAATTGCCATGTGTACACCATATCAATATTAAAGATGTTCACATTCTGATTCATATTCACATTATATGATCCGTTCTACTCCAGATGCCCATCAGCCATTAACGTAAAGAATTCAGCATACTCTACT
>JBPPMM010000008.1:0-6227 GCA_051306075.1 Chitinophagaceae bacterium | reverse complement strand
ATTACATAATGTCCTCCAAACAAAATGGCATGAACCAATAAGGGATATAGTTGCGTAAGCGGCAGGCGTTTTTGCCAATTTTTTTCCAGGGGATAAACTTCATTATATGCTTTATAAAACTGGTCATCGAAACCTCCAAAAAGTTTTGCCATGCCAATATCCATTTCGCGGTGACCATTGTATACCGCAGGATCAAAGATGGCAGAATATCCGGCAGAATTTATTTTATAATTACCACTCCATAAATCACCATGTAGCAAGGATGAGGGTTCATCTGGAAATAGCCCTTCCGTTTTTTTGCAAAACGTTTCAGCATCAGCTATATCCTGTTTTGAAAAAACGCCGTCGTTTACGAGCCTTCTTACCAAAGGGGTGATCCTGTATTGTTCATAAAAAAAATGCCAGGTATCACATATCGAATTGATTTGATTCAGGCTTCCTATATAATTGTTTTCTTCCCATCCAAAATAAGACTGACTTTTTTGATGCAGCCGGGCCATATCTTCCCCAAATCTTTTCCAAAAATGTATATTGGGTTTCCCGGTATCTATCCATTCGAGCAATAAATATTGTTGTTGGTTTATTATTCCTTTCTTAAAGGTTCGCGGGACTGTAAGATTATTCATTTGTTCAGAATCCGATATCACAAGGGATAAGGCATTCAGCCCATGCCATTCTTTATCAAACATTCCCGGATAGTGCCTTGCATCATTAATTTTTAGAAAATATTTTGTATCGGCGCCGTGTAAACAAAAGGAAGTGTTGATATCGCCACCATGAACCGCCTCATAGCTCTTTATTTTAATACCGCAATCATCAAAGATGGGTAGAATGGACATGTTGTTATTAATGAAAGAAACGTTTAATAATATGAATCACCACGGTTACCAGTACGCTGATTATGATCATCGTCATTAGGGGAAAATAAAATCTGAAATTTTCTTTCTCCACCCGTATATCACCAGGAAGGCGCCCGATCCAGTTTAGTTTGTCGTGAAAAAAATAAATGAGGCCTCCCGTAATTAGGATTAGCAATCCTATCACCATGATCCATTTACCGGTTTCACTGTTCATGTTGTAAAATTAAAAAGCAAATGATTTACTTTTTGCCATTATTTTTTAAATATAAAAAAGAATGGAGAGTGGCCCTGAGTTGAGAAGAGATGTAAATTTCTTTTATTTCATACTTAAATCCTTTTGCCAATTGCAATGCGCCCGGTAAAGAAAAATTTTCCTGAGGTAAAGTGAAAGCAATTTTCTTTTGAGCCAGATGGCTGGCAAGATATTCTTGTTCTGTTTGACCCGGTGTGGCGATCAGGATAGATTTTATTCCAAGAGTTAAAATATCCATAACTGTTGAATAACCACTACGGCTGATCACATAGTCTGCGCTCTGCATTTCCCTGTTATATTCTTCGGTTGCCAGATGATTATAAAAGCGTATATCGTTTGTAGAAGGAATAAGCGAAGAACTTGCGGGCAATCCTCTTACAATACAGGCTGTACCTCCATAATGGGCAATATCTCTGATTATTATGTTTTCTAAAATGGTTCGTTGAGGTTCAGGCCCTGATAATGAAATAAACAAATGATTTTTTTTTACGGGGATGTTCATCTTTTTCAACCTGGAGAGTATTCCCAGGTAATAGACAGGAATAGAGGGTAAGGAAGGGGGATGAGATAATTCTCCGGCAAGGCCATTCTCTTTTTCTTCATCAGGTACCCAGCATTGCGAAAAGCGATTAATAAACCGATAATTTATTTTTCGAATAAATTGATCACTCCACCTTCCAAATGTTTTGACAGATAGCTGGTGGGTAATGATGGCACAAGGAACTACAGGATGATATAAGCCATACCGGTTATCTGAAATGATGAAATCAAAATGGTATTCATCTACTGTTCTTTTAAGCCAGGCATTTTCGTACCGGATACTTGCAAATATGCGGGGAATCTGCAAAAAAATTGACTTAATAAGCCGGATGCCGGCGTTGCCATAAACCACCCTGTATCCTTTCAGGGTCAAAAAAGGGAGGTTGGGAAATTCGTTTTTCAATACAGATTCCTGGGGTTCTTCCCCGGCGATCCAAACCTGGCAGCCCTCCTTCAAAAGCTCATAAATTACAGGAATACAACGGGTAGCGTGGCCCAATCCCCAATCAAGCGGGGCAATTAGTATGCGTGGTTTCCCTGTATCTTTTACTGCATGATCATGGGTCATGTTAATTTTTCTTAGTTTTCATCCAAAAGCATACTAATTACTACGTAAAATAGTTATAATTTAGAAATTCAAAATATGAAGAACATTAATAGGATTTCTCTGTTATTTTTGTTGTCCGGAATTATATTTATTTCTTCCTGTAGTCGTAATTATTATTCAGGGTCAGGTAAGGGCAGCAATTGTGGTTGTCCAAGTCATAAAGGGATGTCCGGATATTAAAATTTTTGTGAGATGAAAATACCAAACCGGGATTTGTTAGTATTATTAAAAAGTGAATTCATGAGTAAACAGGCCATTGAGCAGGAAGTAGAATGCCTGAATGATATGCTACGATGTACGGAATCTGATGAACAATTTTGCATGGCTCATGAATTGGTCAATCGCAATCATATCACATCTAATTATAAGAAGATTTTAAATGCTATACGATTCTCTGAATTGAAAAAGTTCCGGTTTCTGATCAATAAAAATTGAAGTGCTGATTTTTTTAATAAATTATATAAGGAGAGAATGATTCATTCTTTCCTTTTCTTTTTAAGAGCATCTTTAAAATATCAATCCAGGCTTTTTAAAGCGGCCCGAAGCTTCCCGATCATTTCAGGTATTTCCTCTTTTTTACAAGTTCCTACACTCAGCCTGTACCAGGCGGAATTGCGACTGGCCCCAAATGCATAAAAAGGAACCACAGCCAGGCTTGCTTCATTTAATATATAATTTGTTACATCACTTTGTTCAGCCAATACTTTTCCCGAACTCGTTTTTTTGCCTGTAAGATCAATTTTTATAGTAAGATAAATAGCTGCTTCAGGTGCAATTGCATCTACTGCTAAACCTTCATTTTTTAATGATACAAAAGCGTCATATATAATTCGAAGCCTTTCTTCAATCTCCCTTTTAAAGTTAGAAAGCCAGTCATTAATATTATCGGATTTGCCCAGGTAGCGGGCAACCGCCTTTTGTTCAGCATTAGGCGCCCAGGCACCCACATGCGTAAGTATCGCTTTCATTTTATTGATGATGGCCGAAGGACCCAGGCTCCATCCTACTCTTACACCAGTGGCAGCAAATACTTTACTGATGGCATCAATGAATATTGTATAGTCACGCATCCCGCTTCGCAGAGAAACAGGATTGTAATGTACAATATCTCCATAAGTGAGATGCCAGTACATTTGATCGTACATGACATACAATTTTTTTTCATTTTCCCCCCGCCGCTTATTTTCTTCCAAAACCAGGTCGCAGATTGATTCCAGATCCTGTTTCCTGAATGTAGTACCTGTGGGATTTTGAGGTGAACATAAAGCAATGAGGCTGGCTTCCCTTACATAGGGTCTTATATCATCTGCCGATGGCATAAAGTTATTTTCAGGCTTAGCCTCCACTACACTATGTTCTCCTTCCACAAAATGAGTATAGTGATTATTATTCCAACTCGGTACTGCATAAATTATCTTATCGCCTTTATCGCATATGGCACGAAAGACAGCATAGATCAAAGGCCTGCCTCCTGCTGCTACCAATACTTCATTTATATTATAATCCAGACCTTCCATTTTTTTTGTAAAGGACACAATTGCTTCTCGCAGATCAGGATTTCCTTCAGCAGAAGGATAGTTTGTAAAATGTTTTCGGTAAGCATCGATAATAGCATCTTCCAGTTCTTTAGGAATAGGAAAAAGGGAAGGATCAAAATCCCCAACAGTAAAATTATAAATGTGTTCGCCCTGACGGATCTTTTCTCTGATCTCGCCACCCAATTTTACTATTTCAGATCCAATCAATGTTTCTGATAAATGTGATAGTTTCATTCCTGTAATTTAATTCTTAGGTTTATTTAACCCGGGTTTTATGTTGCCGCAAAAGTAGATTGAATCACGCAAATACCAAGTTAACAAGAGGACATTAGCTGCCTGTATCATCTTGTCTATGTGCTAAAAATCTTCAAAAGAATGGGCCTGATTTCATTGTCTTCTTAGTTAATCATAAAAAAAAACTCCCTGATTAAAGGGAGCATATAAGCTTAAAAAATTCATTGGTTATTTGGGATTCTGATTGTATTGCTTTTCCGCTTGCTTTGCTTTTTCAAAATCGAGAACCACTCCATTGATACAATATCTCAGACCTGTAGGTGGCGGGCCATCATCAAATACATGCCCCAGGTGAGATTTGCAACGGCCGCATTCTACCTCTGTCCTCGACATCCCGAGTGTATTATCCGGAGTATAAATAATACTGCTTTTGCTGATGGGCTCATAGAAGCTGGGCCATCCGCATCCGCTCTCAAATTTTGTATCACTTTGAAAAAGCGCATTGCCACATACAGCGCAATAATAAGTTCCCTTATCTTTCAAAGTTTCATAAGGGCTTGTCCAGGGTCTTTCCGTACCTTTTTGACGGGCCACGCGGTAAACATCTTTTGGTAATATTTTTTCCCATTCACTGTTGCTAATATCTACTTTGCTTGTATCAGTATTGGAATAAACAGGATGCTTTTTTTGGGTATTGTCCATAATTTCTTTTTTTGTTGTGGGTGAATTGGATTGGGAATAGCTGCATTGTTGCAGCATGCCGGCAAATAATAGTATCAGGATGGTTCTCGTCACTGTCATGATTTAATTGTTTAACAAATTTACGATAAGCTTGTTTGGATGGTTTGTCTGATGCCTGATAATTAGGGTGGCTTAACAAATTATTCCCATAATGGAAAATTCAAGCAAAAACCTTCTAACTAGGGATTATTAAGCCCGCTACATTATATTTGTCGCTCACCAAGATTAAATAGTGAGAATGTTTAATGTTATCCTGTTTGGCCCCCCTGGAAGCGGAAAGGGAACGCAATCAGAAAAGCTGGTAGAAAAGTACAAGTTTGTACACCTGTCTACCGGAGACCTCCTAAGGAAAGAAAGGCAGTTGAGGACTCCGTTAGGAATTGAAGCCCAGTTATTTATTGATAAAGGCCAATTGGTTCCGGACGAAGTGGTTATAGGTATGATCAGTTCTGCGCTAGATGAGAACGTCAATGCCAGTGGATTTTTATTTGATGGATTTCCCAGAACGGTAGCCCAGGCCGAGGCATTAGATAAACTATTGGAATTGAAAAGGTCAGAAATTTCTTTAGTACTTTTTTTAGAGGTGAATGAGGATGAATTGATAAAAAGACTGGTTCATAGGGGCAAGACTTCAGGCAGAAGTGATGATGCGGATGAGAATATCCAGAGAAAAAGACAGGAAGTTTATAAAAATGAAACCTTGCCGGTGGCTGTGCATTATTCCAAAGCAAAAAAAGTAGTTCATATAAATGGAATCGGAGGACTGGATGAAATTTTTTCCCGCCTGTGTACGCTGATCGATAAAAAGAATAATTAGTTTCCGCGTTTCTTTTTAAACAAGTTGAATTAAATACATCAATTGCAGGTAAAAAATGCAGTATGAGTTTTGAGAAGGAAAACTTTTTAAGGACAAAGCTTATTTCTTATTTACAACGATTGGATCCTGCCACGCCTCCCCGTTGGGGAAAAATGTCTGTACAGCAGATGATAGAACATTTTGGTGGCGATGCAGTAAGGAATGCTAATGGCCGGCTTAAAACGGATGCAATTATTACAAATCCCGAACAGCTGCCCCGTATGCGGGAATTTTTGATGAGCGATAAATCTTTTAAAGAAAATACTATAAATCCTTTGCTTGGTGAAGAACCGGCCCCGCTCCGGTATAAAACGATCCAGGCCGCCATTGGGGCCCTTCAACAGGAGCTTATCTATTTCTTTGAAGCTTTTGAAAAAGATGATCATTTGATAACACGAAACCCCTTTTTTGGAGACCTTAATTTTGAGCAAAGTGTTCACCTTCTCTATAAACATGCCCTGCATCATCTCCGGCAGTTTGGTGTAGAACCATTAGATGCTTAAAATTTATTTTTCAGCAATGAGTCTGCTTTTTCCAGGCCGTTCAATATAGCCTCTTTTACTTTCGACACTTTTATTTTTTCCGATGCCAGGTATTG
>JBPPMM010000694.1:0-2089 GCA_051306075.1 Chitinophagaceae bacterium | reverse complement strand
GTAATACTAAATTTTCCAATTCCGCCTTTCCTACAAGGAAATTAGAAATGCCCGGCTTACGCCCCATGCCCAGGCCTGTTAAAATTTTAGGTTTCCGGATATCGAATTCCAGGATGAGTGTTTTTTTTCCTGTCAGTGCGAGAACAGCGGCCATGTTGGTACTCACAAACGACTTGCCTTCGCCACTAAAGGAAGAAGTAACCAGTATAATAGGTTTATTTATTTTATTGAGAACATATTGCAGGTTGGACCTGATGCTCCTGAATTGTTCAGCAACCATGCCCCTGCTGGTTTTATTTACCACTAGCGTATTTTCAGAAAAAGAATGACCTACCTCTCCCATGATGGGTGCCTGGGTGATCTTTTCCACATCAAAGCGAGTTGTAACTTTATCATTAAGCACCTCTTTCAGAAAAATAACAAGAGCCGGCAAGGCTAATCCCAAAAGAACAGCCATCAATTGGATGGTTCTTTTATCCGGCTTTACCGGAGTCAGCATTGCACCAGCTCTATCAATGATGCTGGAATTAGAAATGGTGGATGCTCTTGATATGGCCCCTTCCTCCCGCTTACCTTCAAGCAAGCTATAAAGCGCTAGTTTGGTAGTAACCTGGCGCTCTAATTCCATCAGTTCTTTCACTTTATATGGCAGGGTTTTTAATTCAGTTTGTTCGGATGCCGTTCTTCTCTTCAGGTTACCTATGGCCGCCTGATAGGAAGAACTTATGTTTTTTAAGTTTTCCAATACCATCTGTCTTTGCAATTCGATGGATCCTTCCACTTCCTTCACTGATGGATTATCAACTGGTATATCGGACTCAATCAGCGCCTTTCTTTCTATTTGAGCCTTATTGTAACCATTAACCAAATCATTCAGCGTAGGATCTTCAAGACCCAGGGAGGATGGCACTGTTACCTTATTATATTGATTCGATTTATCCCGCAGGTAATCATTCACCATTTCAGCTATAGTTAATTTCATCTGCTGCTCATTGATGACCATGTCGTCTGCATTAATTTTTTGAAAGGAATTATCAGATTGAGTTTCTACGTTAATTAATTTATTTGTCTGCCGGTAATGTAAAATGATATTCTGCAAGCTATCCAGTTCTCCTTTCAATTTATCTAACCGGATATCAATGAATCCAAGCATTTGATCAGTGGAAAAATTATTCTGCTCAATGGTCAGGGAATCATATTGTACCATCAGGTTATTTACAATATCGGCGGCCATATAGGGATTGGTGGCTTCCAGCCCAATAAGCAGTATTCCTGTACCCCCTACTTTTGGTTGTACCTGTACATTGGCAGCCAGCACTCCTGCAACTCTTTCCGCCGGTTGCCAGTTAACGGTATATTCCGTACCGGCCACCGGATCTACCCTTTTTAATACCCTGAAAACACCATATGCATTTTCAAAAACCTGGTTAAATTCAAAGTTATTATTCTCATTATTTACATGAAACTGCCTTTCATTTATGAAATTGACGGTGATAGAAAAAGGCCGGGATGAATCAGCCAATTCAAAGGCTTCGAGGGTAAATGGAGCTTGTTTATATACGTTCTGGTCTTTGATCCTTCCCTTGGCAGTGTAAGAATACTGAAGGTTCAATTTCTTAACGACCCGTGTCATTAACGGAGTGGACTTCAGTATTTCAATTTCGCTTTGAATATTATCTGACCGGTTGGTACCCATGATCAGATCTTCAACCTTATCCCCGCCCCCTCCAGTATTAACCTGGCTTTTAATCAGCATGCTCCCGCTTGCGCTATAGACCTGCACGGCATAGCGCAAGTAGGTAAAAGCGATCAGTAAAGCCAAGCCTACCGATAAAATGAAAAAAGGAAAAAACCGAACGTATTTATAAAACAAATCCCTGACACTCAGGTTGGCCAATTCTGTTTTGTTATTGGCAATCTGCGCATCCATTAATACAGGCGTCGAATTTTCGGGAAGGGTCATTATCTAAAAATATTATACAATAAGGCTATCGCTGTAATAAGACTTAAACCAAAACTTACCTGGCGGATGACAACATCCTGCTCTGCTTTCTTAACTTTTCGGCTGGAAGGATCAACCACTACCACA
>JBPPMM010000689.1:0-2440 GCA_051306075.1 Chitinophagaceae bacterium | reverse complement strand
TTAAAAACCGATCAGGCATTAAAGTTTGCCCGGCCAGAAATTCTATTATCAAAAAAAATGAAAGATGAAAAAGTTTTTAGACCAGGACTTTTTATTGGAAAGCAAATCTGCCCAGGTGCTTTATCACGAGTATGCCGCTTCAATGCCGATCATCGATTACCACAACCACCTGCCTCCTGACCAGATAGATAATGATATCAACTTTAATAACATTTCCGAAGCCTGGTTACACGGAGACCATTATAAGTGGAGGGCTATGCGTATCAATGGTATTCTAGAAAAATATTGTACGGGTGATGGTTCAGACAAAGATAAATTTGAACAGTGGGCGGCTACTGTTCCGTATACTATGCGCAATCCATTATACCATTGGACCCACCTTGAATTGCAACGTTATTTCCATATTGATCAATTGCTCAGTCCAGCCAATGCATCAGAAATATACGAAGAGTGCACCTCTCTATTAAAAACCAACGACTATTCAGTACGCAATCTTTTACGTAAAATGAATGTAAAAGTATTATGCACCACTGACGATCCTACAGATACCCTGGAACACCATCAGAATATAAAAGAGGATGGATTTGAAATCCGCGTATTACCGGCTTTCCGTCCTGATAAGGCTATGCAAGTGGAGGATCCCGCAATTTTTAATGAATATATCGGTAAACTTGAAGCTATTGCTGATACGGCAATAAACACATATGATAATTTTTTATCCGTATTAAAAAAACGCCATGATTTTTTTGACCTCATGGGCTGTTCAGTTTCTGACCAGGGTATTGAACATTTGTATGCGGCTGAATTTACGGAAAGAGAAATCAAGGCCATATTCAATTCCGTGCGTTCGGGAAATCAACTTTCTGCAGAAGAAGTACTCCAATTTAAATCTGGGATGCTGTTGTTATTTGCTGAATGGAATTGGGAAAAGGGATGGGTGCAGCAATATCACGTAGGTCCTCTCAGGGATAATAACAGTCGTAAGAAACAACAATTAGGATCCAATACCGGATGGGATAGTATTGGTGATTTTCCCCAGGCGCAGTCACTGTCCAGGTTTTTGGATCGCCTGGATTCAAATGATAAACTGGCGAAAACGATTATTTATAATATCAACCCGGCGGATAATGAATTAATGGCCACCATGACAGGCAATTTCAATGACGGATCAGTTGCCGGAAAAATACAATGGGGATCAGCCTGGTGGTTTCTTGATCAGAAGGAGGGTATGGAAAAACAATTAAATACACTTTCCAATATGGGCTTGCTCAGCCGGTTTATAGGTATGCTTACCGATTCAAGAAGTTTTCTTTCTTTTCCAAGGCATGAATACTTCAGAAGAATATTATGCAATTTGCTGGGTCGTGAAATAGAAAACGGAGAATTGCCAAACGACATCAAATGGATCGGAAAAATAGTTCAGGATATTTGTTTTAATAATGCAAAGACCTATTTTAACTGGCAAACAGAAAACGAAAGGTCAATGCCGGCAAGTGCAATAATATAAGTGTACTATTGTTTCCTGCTTTTAATAATTAGTGGATAAAGATCACCAGAGTCCATTGCCAAAATGAATTTTGTATGAACAAGACTACAGTTGGAAATTACAGGTGGACTATTTGTACTCTGCTGTTTTTTGCAACAACAGTAAACTATTTAGACAGGCAGGTATTAAGTCTTCTGAAGCCGCTGCTGGAAGAAAAGTTTAACTGGAGCAATACGGATTATGCCAACATTGCTTCCGTATTTCAGTTTACCTATGCTATATCCATGTTATTTGCCGGTCGAATTATTGACAGGCTGGGCACCAAAAAGGGATTTACCTGGGCTATCATCATCTGGTCAATTGCCGCCATTATTCATGCACTGGCCATTCCGATTGGTGAAGGCATTGCAACGGTTTTGGGATGGATCGGTATCGCCGTTTTACCGGTTTCTGTTATGGGCTTTATGTTTGCCCGTGCCTTGCTCGGCTTTGGTGAATCAGGCAATTTTCCAGCTGCAATTAAAGCCACGGCAGAATATTTTCCAAGGAAAGAAAGGTCTTTTGCAACTGGTATCTTTAATTCAGGTACCAATGTGGGTGCCATACTGGCTCCGCTTACCGTGCCCTGGATTGCTGCAAATTGGGGATGGGAGTCAGCATTTATAATTATCGGCGCTGTGGGTCTATTCTGGTTATTCTTCTGGTTGGTTTTATATGATACACCTGAGAAGCAAAAAAGATTATCTGCTGCGGAATTAGAATTTATTAATAGTGACAGTGAAAAATTGCAGGAAACATTGCAGGGTGAGAAGAAAGAAAAAATATCCTGGATAAAGTTATTGGGCTACAGGCAAACCTGGGCATTTTCTGTCGGTAAGTTTTTGACAGATGGAGTTTGGTGGTTCTTTTTATTCTGGTTGCCAGCTTACCTCAATGATCAGTATGGAATGAGTG
>JBPPMM010000679.1:0-2925 GCA_051306075.1 Chitinophagaceae bacterium | reverse complement strand
GGATTAAACTCAAACTGTTTCCGGCCCTTTTTATTCCTTCTTTTGTTACCTCTTCAGCATGTTGTTCCTGACCCATGATGCGTAATTTCTTTCTATTAATTAACTAAAGAGTTTTTTTATATAGCCGAAGGCCTGAAACATTTTATAATCCGCCTTTGGAGAAAGGTTTTAACCGTTGCAGATAACCCGCACTTTACATAGAGTACCATCGGCACCTAAATATTACATTGAAACCACCACTTTTGTATGCGCCGAACCTACGGTTCTCATTATTAAACTTTCTTCCTTTTCAACGGACTGATGTCCGTTGTTACAATATTAGCCGAAGCTACGCTTCTATCTTTTTTAAGCAACTTAAAGGCATTCTGTTCATCATTTCCCATTAACGCCGAGTATCCGACAATGTCGGTAAACATAATAGCTGCGAGCTGGTGGGATTGGCCATGTAATAAAATTTTAGAAGGAAAGATAAGAAAAGGGTAAAGACAACAGTAACCGTAACTATTTTTTGAAAATTAATTTGGAAATCCTATGCGGTCCAACATAAGTTGAAACATGGGATCTTTCCGGAGAGCCTGCGGAATATTTGGTTCATATTTTAGCGTATGTAGAATAGGGTCCCGATCTTCAAATGCTTTTTCGAGGTGTATAAATGCTGCTTCCGGATCACCTAACAAAGCAGCGGATATAGCAAAATAAGTACCCGCAATATATTCTGTTTCCGATCTTTTTTCCAATTCTTTCATCAGCTCTTTGGCCTCATCGATGTTACCATTGCTGCAATAAGCCCAAAGAAGGCTATTGACAGCATGCTGATGCCTGTCAGAAATTTCCACCAGGTGTTTAAAGGTTGCGATGGCTTCCGCATTTTTATTCAACGCCAGGTAGCAATGGCCGGCAAACCGGTATGATAAAAATGATTTTGAATCCAGTTCAATGCCTGTTTTTGCCACACTCAGACCTTCATTGAATCGCCGGGCAATGTAAAGTGTCCAGGCCAGGTCACCATGATCAATAGCACTTAAAGGTTCCAGCTTTATCCCCATTCGTCCATATCTTTCTGCCTCTTCAAATTTTCCTTCTACCCATCCCAGGTATAGCATACCATACCAGGAATAAGCCTGCACATATTTGGGACTAAGTTCTATTGACTTAAGAAAGTTTTTCTTCGCTTCCACCCAATTCCATTCTAAATGGGCATTAAACATGCCCAATGAACAATAGGCTTCACCGAGAGAGCTATCCAGGCTAATCGCTTTTTCTGCAGCCTGCCTGGCTTCCTCCATTACTTTTTTGCCGGGGAAAAAACTATAAGTAGCAGATAGTATGCTGGCATCAGCATATCCTGCATAAGCCAGGGCGTAACCCGGGTCAATTTCTATAGCCTGCTTAAAAAATTTCAACCCGGTTAAAATGGAACTTCCTCTCCTGTTAATATGAAACCTTCCTTTCAGATAATATTCATAAGCTTCGGTATTTTGGGTAGACGGTTTCACCAAAATTTGCCGGTCTTTTTCTAACAATGTGATCTTTAATTTTTCTGTAATCGCCAAAGCAATTTCATCCTGAATTGCAAAAATATCATCCAGGTTACGGTCATATTTTTCGCTCCATAAATGAAATCCATCTTCCACACTAATCAATTGCGCAGTAATGCGGATACGACTACCTTGTTTGCGAATACTTCCCTCGAGTACGGTACCCACTCCTAATTTTTTCCCCACTTCCTTTAAGTCAATATTCTTTCCTTTAAAACTGGCTGAGGAAGTTCGTCCTGCAATGTTCAGGTCTTTTATGTGTACAAGGGAATTAATGATTTCCTCCGCCATACCATCGCTGAAATATTCCTGTTCCGGATCATTGCTCATATTTGTAAAAGGCAAAACAGCAACTGACTTATCAGTAATTTTTTTTTCAGGAACCTTTTCGCCTTTTCCTTCCAGGCTATTGTTTCCGGGAACGATTATTCCCGGATTGCTGACAGCAAAAATCTCCACCTGCTCTTTTACATTCTTCAGTGCGTATTTCCCAAGTGAAATAGTTTGAATGTCTTTCTGATTTTTTATATCATCATAAACTTTGGCAGAAATAAAAATGCTGCCGGATATGGCAAAAGATTCCATCCGTGATGCAATATTTACTCCATCGCCATAAATATTATTGCCTTCAAAAATTACATCTCCGGTGTGCATACCGATGCGCAGCGGCACAACCGGGCTTGTTTGCATATCTAATTGTAAAGTAAGACCAGCTTTTACACACTGAATAGTACTTGTAAAACTGCACATACCCCCATCACCACGAAATTCAATGATCCTTCCCTGGTGCTCCGCTACTACTTCTTCCAGTTTTTGTTTTAGTTTTTGTCTGCAATTCATTGCTGCCATTTCATCTTCCTGCATCATAGCCGTGTACCCGACGATGTCGGTAAACATGATGGCGGCGAGTTGGCGGGATTGAGACATGAGACAAAAATTTGCAATAGAAAGATAAGAAAAAGGATATAGGTTTAAATTGCTAATAGGTTTTTATGTATTGAAACATTGTATTAAGGAATAGTTATTTTGGAAAACCAATCCGATCCAATAATTTTTGAAAGCGTGGGTCATTTCTGAGCAAAGCCGGAACATAAGGTGCATATTTAATGTCATAAATAATGTCTCTTTCCTCATAAGCTTTTTCCAGGTAATCGAAAGCGGTATCTGCATCCCCTAACCAGGCAGCAGATAATCCCAATTGAGTACCTGCTATATATTCATTTGAGGACCTTTCCTTTAATTCTTGCATAAGCGCCTTTGCTTCTTCAAAGTTTTCATTACTACAGTAGGCCCAGATAAGGCCATTGACGGCAAGCTGATGCCTGTTTGAAATTTTCAATAAATACTTAAAAGTATCAATGGCTTGTTCATAACGTTTTAAGGCGAT
>JBPPMM010000665.1:0-24262 GCA_051306075.1 Chitinophagaceae bacterium | reverse complement strand
CTTTTGCTGTTCCAATTCCAATGTATTTAAAATGTCCTAGCATATTGCGTCGATGGCCAGCAGAATTCTTCCACATCGTCACTACATGCTTTCCGGAGGTAGCACCGTATGCTACGTTTTCAGCAAACCGGTTGAGAGATCTTACTTTTTTCCTGGCCTGGGAATATCTTTTGTCAAACCCGCTATGGCCAAAACGCACCCTGCCGCGTGCCATATCTGAACTATGCCTTTGAGCAATTTCATTCAATTCTTTTCGGATTATCAATGCCGGAAGGCCTTTCGATCGCCTGAACTTATTAGTTTGAGTCAAAACATCTTCTACCAGGTTTGTATCCGAAATGGGAGCATACGCCGAAAGGGAGATAAATACTGATAAACAAATAAGCGAAAGAAGAAAATATTTTCTTTTCATTTCAGGGTGGATTTTTTTTTATCGGAAAGGCAAGATTTATATCAACAATCAAACGGATACTAAGTTTTCTTATTATTCTATTTCAAATTAACTATAACACAAGTTCCATTTTTATATCCGCAGTTTTAAAGGGGGAATCCCCGATGCCGACATAGTAAAATCCATACTTTTCATATAATTTCAACGCTGGTTTTAGTTGATGATTCGATACAAGTGTTAGCTTTTTAGCACCGATCTCACTGGCCTTTGCAAGGCAGGTCTCTATTAAGAGTTTACTGATGCCCTTTCCCCTGTATTTTGCTGTCACCGCCATTTTAGCCAGTTCAAACATTCCTTCTTTTTCTTTTATCAAAGCCGCTGTACCAATTATGGCATCATCAAAAGTTGCCAGCCAGATATATCCTCCCCTGTCCAGTATTGTAGCTTGCGGATCATCCAATATTAACAGGTCGTGTGATTCAGTGAGATTATATTGATCCAACCATTCGAGGTTTAGTCTTCGAAAATCGTTATGAAATTCGTTCCGGTATTCAATTATTGTTACATCCTCAGCCATAAAGATTAAATATTGCCGTGCTAAATTTTCTGTTACTTTATTTTGAGTAAGCAGGAATTTTTTAAAATAACAATACTTTTATTTTTCAAAAAAGTAATAAATAGTTCTGTTTTATTGACCATTCAAACAGCTTTCTAATTCTTCCATCATATCCTTACTTCCAATAAACATGGGAGTTCGCTGGTGCAGTTCAGCAGGCTGAATATTGAGTATACGTTCCTTGCCGTTTGTAGCCTTTCCACCGGCTACTTCAACAATAAATGCAAACGGGTTACACTCATACAGAAGACGTAATTTTCCCATGGGTTTATCAATAGTACCGGGATACATAAAAATGCCTCCCTTTATCAGGTTGCGGTGCAAATCAGAAACCATACTTCCAATATATCGTTGCGTGTAAGGTCCTCCGTTTGATTTATCTTTCTTCTGGCAAGTGTCAATATAATTTCTCACTGTTTCATCATACTGAAAAAAATTGCCATGGTTAACGGAATAGATTTTACCATGAGGGGGACATTTAATATCAGGGTGGCTAAGCGTCCATTCCCCGATAGAGGGATCCAGTGTGAATCCGTTTACACCCCTCCTTGTTGCATAAACCAACATGGTAGATGAGCCATAAACTACATAACCGGCTGCTACCTGCTTCAGTCCGTTCTGCAAAAAATCCTCTTTTAAAGCGATGGTTCCCTGTGGCGTTACACGGCGATAGACTCCAAAAATTGTTCCGATGGAAACATTCACATCGATGTTACCGCTGCCATCCAATGGATCAAATAAACAAACGTATTTTGAATTTTTACTCACCGCATCATCAAAAGCAACATAATCATCTAATTCTTCACTGGCAATACCAGCGCAACTGATGCCATGCTGCAGTACCCCCGTAAACTGATCATTAGCGAAAACATCGAGTTTTTTTACATCCTCCCCCTGAACATTTACACTTCCTGCATCTCCCAAAATATCTACCAGCCCCGCTTTATTCACCTCGACATTCACTCTTTTGGCGGCCAGCCCAAGATCACGAAGCAAACTACTCAGTTCGCCAGTAGCATGTGGAAAATTGCGCAACTGCTGAATGGTAAACTCATCTAGCGTAAGAATTTTTCGATTAAAAGTCATAAAGATATTTTGTAGTAAAAACAAAAGTAAGGGGGATTCAGGAAAGAAGAATGTATTAAGCTTGTATTGACAACAAAACAACGTAAGTTTTTAACGACATTTGCGGGCTTATTAAGACAAACAATTATCCAGGCAATTATGAAGGTTTTCAAATTTGGCGGTGCTTCTGTGAATAGCGTCGATAGAATCAAATTAGTGGGCGAAATACTTCGTCAGTATTCGGGCGAAACGTTATTGGTAGTAATATCCGCAATGGGTAAAACAACAAATGCCCTGGAAAAAGTGGTGGAGGCTTTTTATGAAAATAAAAAAGAAAATGCCCTTCAACTTTTTGAACAGGTGAAACAACAACATCTTACCACCGCAAGATATTTGTTGGTTACCCATGCTCTTGCCTGCGAAAAACAATTAAACGATTTTTTTACTGAAGTAGAATGGATGCTGCATGATAATCCTGTGAGGGGTTTTGAATATTATTACGACCAGGTTGTTTGCGTTGGAGAGTTATTATCTACATCCATTGTCAGCCACTACCTCAATGAAACTGGTGTCTTCAATAAATGGATCGATGTAAGAGATATTATTCGCACTGATAATAATTTCCAGGATGCTACTATAGACTGGGACTATACTCAATCACGGGTTAAAGATGTAGTACTTCCGGTTCTTCAGGGGCCTGCCATTGTTTTGACCCAGGGATTCATTGGAGCAACAGACGAAAATGAAAGCACTACACTTGGCAGAGAAGGGAGCGACTATTCAGCCGCAGTTTTTGCTAATATGCTTGATGCTGAAAGCCAGACGATCTGGAAGGACGTGGAAAGTGTAATGAACGCAGATCCGAAAAAATTTCCGGATGCCGTTCCTATCTACGAATTAAATTATAAAGAAGTAATTGAAATGGCTTATTACGGAGCACAGGTTATTCATCCAAAAACAATAAAGCCATTACAAAACAAAGGCATCCCACTCCTGGTAAAATGTTTCCTTGACCCTTCATTGCCTGGCACTGCCATTCATGCCCAAAAGTTAAAACACCTCCCTCCGATTGTAGTATTAAAAGAAAACCAGGTGATGCTTGAAATGATTGCGAAAGATTTTTCTTTTGTAGGAGAGCATCACGTAGGACACTTATATCACTTGTTTGAAGAATTGAAAATAAAACCTAACCTTACACAAAATGGTGCCATCAGCTTTGTTTGTGTATTAGATGATCATCCGGAAAAAATTGAAAAGCTGGCACTGGAAGCTTCGGCCATTTTTAATGTGTCTTTAAAAAAAGATTTATCCCTTTTAACCATACGGCATTATGATGAGCGAATTATTAATACCATGATAGATAAAAAATCCATCCTTCTTCGTCAGCAAACACCAGAAACGATCCAGGTATTGATAACAAATTAAGGATGGAGGATAATGAAGAATTAGAAAAAAAATTATTCCACAATTTCTATTTCAACCGGGCCCCCGCATCCGGCAATGCCATTAAAATAAAATGTGCAACAACCTGTATTAACACCAGATTTGTAATAACCCTGAACCATACCCACTGCAAAGTTTTCATTTACAATAAGCCGGTAATAGGTTTTTGTATTTCCGGAAGTGCCAAAATCAAATTTCAATACCGGCGTTGTCATACAAGTCTGGCTTGGATCTGATTTATAGGAGGGTGTAAAATAAGTCCAGTTAAAGCCATCGGTACTATATGCTGCGCTGATAACTGAATTGACGTTAGCACAAGCAGCCAGTTGCATTCCCCAATGACTGAGATCTTGTACGGTTCCATTTTTACCATTTCCCGGGTTCGTATTTTGTACGCTCCATACCCATTCCCAGTTTGCATTCACCTGAGACTGACTTTCAAGAGTGATTGAATAGGCATTGGGATTACAAACTGCAGGAGGCGGAGCCGGCTTTGAAGAAAGTCCTGAATTTAGTGCGCTAGCCGCCATTTTGTTTTGCTCAGGATTAAATGTTGCTTCCTGCGTATTGCGCTGGCAGGAAGCACAAGAAATCGTAACGAGGGCTACAACAATGGCATTAATAAAATTTTTCATAGGGGGGATTTTAAATTAGCTGATTATTTTTCACTTCTGATATTAAACAAAATATAAAAACGTAACTATATAAACCTAAGGCTAAACGCTTAAAAAAGAAAGATTTCTAATCATTTTTTAAGTAAATGGAGTAAAACTATCGTATTGATTTAAGGAAAAAACCCAATAGCTATTGGGGGAATCCCAAATATCCCGGGGAAAAAATAAAACGAAGTAAGAAACTTGATTAGGCTTAAGGATAAATAGAATTCATTAAGAAAGTCTGCACTTGCAGATGTTCAATAAACAGGCCGTTCCCTATTTAAAAGGAACGGCCTGTTTCATTTTATAAAAATTTATTTTACCTGGTCGATAAGACTCTTGAATGTTTCAGGATTATTCATAGCGAGGTCGGCTAGGATTTTACGATCCAATCCAATTCCTTTTTTATTCAACTTATTGATGAATTCAGAATATGTCATTCCTTCTGCACGCACAGCAGCGTTTATGCGGGCAATCCATAATGTGCGGTATTCTCTCTTCTTCAATTTGCGACCCACAAACATGTAAGTCATTCCTTTTTCAACAACGTTCTTGGCAACCGTCAATACATTTTTACGCTTGCCGTAAAATCCTTTTGCTTGTTTTAATATTTTTTTGCGGCGAGCTTTTGAGGCTACGGCATTTTTTGAGCGAGGCATATTTTTTAGTTTAATGCCAGTGATACCTGGTAACTACTGACAGATTTATCAAAATTTTTTAATGATCCGCGGAATCAGCTTCTAAATTCCATTGCTAGGCAAATCTTATTTGAGACGTAATAAACGCTTTACAAAATCCACATGGCTTTTGGAAACGATTCCGTCCAGCCTCATGTTTCGCTTACGCTTTTTTGATTTTTTAGTGAGGATGTGTCGTTTGAAAGCTTTTTGATGCATGATCTTCCCAGTGGCCGTTACTTTAAAGCGTTTTTTGGCGCTGGAATTTGTTTTTACTTTAGGCATTTTACCCAGTATTAATTATTATACCCTTGAGGCGTTCCCCACAGGGGGATCCTTGTCGAACCTCTTCAGGAAATTTCGAATATTCCGCAGCTTTGTTGTCCATGATAGTTTAATCCTGGAATTTCTTCAACATAGCATGTGCAGAATTTCGGGCTGCAAAGATAAAGGAGCATGACTTAGTAACAAGGCCAGCATTAAAATAAAAGTGCTGGTGATAACAGAGGATCATAAGGAAAAAATTAAGGCGCTGGTTGCTGCTATTCCTTGGAGTTCAGTGCATTATCAATTCGGATTAACAGATCTTGCAAATGATAGCGGCTCATAGCATCCGGGACGCCAGCCACGGCAGCCTTAATTTCCTGGCGAAGGGAAGTCAAATGTGCTCTGGCCACACTCCTGGTATCTGATTTTTCGCTGTTGGTTGGCGATACGCCATCTATTACCATTATGATGGAAGAAGTGGTTCTTTTTACCGGTGGATTTAGCAGGTCAACCAACATATTTATATATGATTTCTGCAGGTTTCTCCTGTACACTTCAATTTTGGACCGGGACGATAATTCGGACCATATACCCCTTTTTAAATCGCTGAAGAAATCGGTAATGGCATAGGCATTATTTCCCTGTGCCGCTTCCGCATCAATAAGCTTTGAAAGATTACGAGCAGAAAATAACCGATTAAGAACATTGTCCTGCAAATCTCCAATAGTGTTGATAGCTTTTATACCCGTGCGATCAAAAATATCATTGTTAATCAGCCAGGATGGAGTTGTAAATAAATGTTTGTTCAAAAATTCCACGGCTTCCTTTTGTTTGTTTTTTGGCACTATTTCATAAACAGCGCCATTTTCTTCCACCATTTTGGGAGTTTGCATTATACCCCCAACATATTTTGCCACATGGCCCATATACATTGAAAATTGCCCGGTAACCTGATTATACATTTCTCTTAAGCTGTTATAATCTTTATTTGGCATTTTCGTCCATTCCATCAAATTAGGAACAATCCTTTGCAAGTTCTTAATTCCATAAAGTGCACCTTTCATTGCATCATCACCTACCTGCTCTCTTTGAGAACGGGGATCATCAAGATTATTTTCAGTACCAAACCATAACCTGCTATTTTTTAATTTTTCAATTACCCATTTATTGAAATATTCTTTTTCACTTTCGGTATCTTTAAACTGGTAAAATAATTTATACCCCCATTCAATGGCCCAATGATCATAATCTCCTATCCTGGGAAACAAACCAGCACGGCCTATTTTATCTTCGGGCTGCGCAACATAATTGAACCTGGCGTAATCCATAATAGAAGGTGTATGGCCATTCGCTTCCACCCAGGCCTTGTCCCGAAGTTTTTCAACCGGCACTGTAGAACTTGCTCCATAGTTATGTAAGAGACCAATGGTATGACCTACTTCATGCGAAGAAACAAAACGTATCAGTTGTCCCATTAACTCATTATCATAGATCATTTTTCTTGCCGCAGTATCCAGCGGAGAACATTGAATAAAATACCAGTGATGGATTAATTCCATTACATTATGATACCAGTTGATATGGCTCTCCATAATCTCTCCGCTCCTTGGATCGCTGATACTTGGGCCGCTTGCATTTGCTACATCTGAAGGTTTATATACAATAGCAGAATAGCGGGCATCCTCCAGGCTCCACTCCGGATCTTCCTCCTTTGTAGGAGCGATTTTTCCAAAAATTGCGTTTTTGAATCCTGCTTTTTCAAAGGAGGCCTGCCAGTCATTGACTCCCTGGATCAGGTAGGGCACCCAGCCCTTTGGAGTAGCCGGGTCGATATAAAACACAATCGGCTTTTTTGGCTCCACCAATTCTCCCCTTTTATACTTCTCTATATCTGCATCTTTTGGCTCAAGCCGCCATCTTTTGATAATACGAACTGCTTCTACGCCTTGTGGATTAGCATCAAAATCGGTATACCCTACGGTAAAAAAGCCTACCCTGGGATCTGCATACCTGGGTTTCATAGGGACTTTTGGCAACAATACCAATGAGCTATTCATTTCTACCGTAATGTTACCCGCCGCTGCAATTCCGCCTGATCCGCCAGAGGAACCCATAGCCATCCTGCTATATGTCTTTACAGCACTTATTTCGATATTTAGCGGAAAAGACCTTACACCTACCACGTATGACTTATCTGTTTGCTGGCTCCCGATACGAAGACCGCTTTTAACCTGGTTACTAAAAAATAACACATCGTTGTCGCTATTTATGTAATCTGTTACATCAATTACATTTCCGGATGAATCAGTAGAAAGGGATTTAATATCAAAGGCTGCTGTTATGGGCTGCACGTTCGATTTACTGACTGCCGTGAACATGGGCGAAGTGGAATCTCTTGAATATTCAGCAAATGAAATGTTACGAACGAATATTTTATTGTTTGGCCCCCTCTCAAACCGGATTACATTTCTTCCAACTTCATCTCCTGCATAGCCAAAAAATCCATTTCTCATACCTGCTGCGGCCTTAGAAATTCGGTTTACCACCAATATTTCCCGCCCAAACATGCTGTCTCCAATTTCAAAAAAATATTTATCATCGAGCCGGTGTACTTTAAACAGTCCCACATCAGTTACTGCTTTGATTGTTATTATGTCGCTGTAAGGCTTGGGACCAGTGGTCGGCCGGGATGATACGGGCAGTGGTTTAGTGGTATCCGGTTTAGGCTGGGCAAATGCCATTACAAAAAAAACGGCAGCAAGAAAAAAAGTCATGCTCAAACGGGCAACCAATGAATCCATGTATTAATTTTTGAGGGTATAATTAAGCGTTCTAAGATACGTAAAGGATTAGTTGTGGTTTTCAAAGAGTGATTAATTCTACCAACGGGGAAATACCGCTATATGTTGTAAAAAAAGGAATAAAAAACCTCGATTAATAAAAACAAATCAATAAAAACCCATCCGCTGCAATCGGATGGGTTATAAATAATTAAGAAAAATTGACCGAAAAATCAGTTCAATCTGCTTTATCTGCTTTATCTGCTTTATCACCTTTCTTTTTACCTTTTGGCGCAAACATCGCAAGCATCCTTCTGCCTTCCAGTTTGGGCATACTTTCTAAAATTCCAATTTCTGCAAGCCGCTCTGCAAATTTCAATAATAACAATTGCCCTCTATCCTGGAACTGTATTGCACGACCTTTAAATTGCACATATGCTTTCACTTTGTTGCCATCTTTCAAAAATCCTTCCGCATGTTTAGCCTTAAAATCAAAGTCATGATCGTCAGTATTGGGAGTAAAACGTATCTCCTTTACTTCGGAGACCTTACTCTTGGCCTTCATCTCCTTTTCTTTCTTCTTTTTATCGTAAAGGAACTTGTTGTAATCAATTATCTTGCAAACCGGGGGATCCACCTGGGGTGAAATTTCAACAAGGTCGAGCTGCTGGTCCTGCGCCATACGAAGGGCATCCTGCGTAGGATAAATCCCCACCTCCACATTATCCCCTACAAGACGAACCTGTGGAACCCGGATAAAATGATTGATACGATGTTCTGCTTCTTTGCGTGGTGCGAATCTTCCTCTGAAGCCTCCGCCTGGTTTACTGAATCCGCCACCTCCGGGCTTTTTAAATCCTCCGCCAGGTGGTCTGTTGAACCCGCCGCCGGGTTTTTGTGGTACTGCCATTTAAATTTTTTGCGTAAAACGCTTTCCCTGAAAAGCGCTATTATTTTTTTTAATGTTATTTCCCGTCCAGGGGAACGGAAATATTATTACAGAAAATGAAAAAATTATTCTGCCCTACGATCCTTAATTTCCTGTTTCACTTCATTCAAAAATTCATCTATTTTTTTGACACCCGCATCTCCTTTTCCTTGTCTCCTTACTGCCACGTTATTTTCGTTCATTTCTTTTTCCCCTACTACCAGCATATATGGCACTCTCATCAATTCCGTGTCCCGGATCTTTTTTCCAATTTTCTCCTGGCGGTCATCAATTTCAGCACGAATATCCGCATTTTTCAATTGTTGGGATATAGTTTTGGCATAATCTATAAACTTATCGCTAATTGGCAGCACTTTTACCTGTACCGGAGCCAGCCAAAGTGGAAACTTACCTGCATATTGTTCTAGCAGGAACCCAATAAAACGCTCATGCGTGCCTAAAGGAGCCCTGTGAATAATAAGGGGCGTCTCTTGTTTATTTGATTGGTCAGTATACTCAAGTTTAAAACTTCTGCCCTGGGAAAAATCAACCTGGTTGGTAGCCAGAGTAAATTCTCTGCCGATTGCGCTGAATATCTGTACATCAATTTTTGGACCGTAGAAGGCGGCTTCATCCTTTACTTCCACAAAGGGAATATTTGATTCCGTCAAAACATTTCGAACCATGATCTCAGTTTCATTCCAGAGCTCAGGTTCATTTACGTATTTAATACCCAATTTATCCGGAGAATGTAATGATAGCCTCATTACATATTTTTCAATTCCGAAAATCTTAAAATATTTCAGGTACATATCATTTACGGCCCTGAATTCGTCATTAAACTGTTCTTTGGTGCAATAAATATGAGCGTCATTCATATGAAGACAGCGAACCCGCATAAGTCCAAACAACTCGCCGCTTTGTTCATACCGGTATACGGTTCCGTATTCTGCTATTCTATAAGGGAGATCACGATAGCTTTTTGGCTCTGCTGAATAAATCTTATGATGATGCGGACAATTCATAGATTTCAAATAATATTTCTCGCCATCCATTTCCATTGGCGGATACATACTATCTGCATAATAAGGCAAATGACCGCTTGTGAGATACATACTTTCTTTCGCTATATGCGGTGTTACTACTCTTTTGTACCCGGCTTCATTTTCTGTTTCTTTGGCAAGTTTCTCTAACTCTTCAATAATTACAGTACCATTGGGCATCCACATTATTAAACCCTGGCCAACATCATCGTCCATGGTATATATTCCCAATTCTTTTCCGAGTTTGCGATGATCTCTTTTTTTTGCTTCCTCAAGCATAAGAAGATACTCATCCAATTCTTTCTGTGAAGGAAAAGTGATGCCGTACACCCTGGTCAGCATTTTATTTTTCTCATCCCCTTTCCAATAAGCACCGGCAATGCTTGTTAATTTAATTGCTTTTATAATTCCTGTATTGGCAATATGTGGTCCGCGGCAGAGATCCGTAAAATTTCCTTGTGTGTAAAAAGTTATTTCACCATCATGCAAACCCTGGATCAAATCTAATTTATAGGGATCATTTTTATTGGCAAAAAATTGAATGGCATCAGACTTTGAAATTTCTTTTCGGGTATAAATATTATTTTGCCTGGCCAGCTCATTCATTTTTTTCTCAAGCTTTTGAAGATCTTCCTCATTTATTTTCTTATCACCAAGATCCATGTCGTAATAAAACCCATTTTCAATAGCTGGGCCTACCCAAAACTTTACACCCGGAAAAAGAGATTCCACAGCTTCGGCCATCAGGTGAGCTGATGAATGCCAGAATGTACTTTTACCATCTTTGTCATTCCAGGTAAGCAGATGCAGAGAAGCATCTTCGTTGACAGGTCTTGAAACATCCCATACCTGCCCGTTTATATTCGCAGCTATAATTTTTCTTGCCAGGCCTTCAGAAATTGATTTAGCGATATCCAGTGAAGAAACCCCTTTTTCATATTCTCTTACTGTACCATCAGGAAATGTAATTTTGATCATGCTAATTTTTACTACTTACCGGTTCAGGTTTTCAGTTACTCCCCTGTTTTTCTTTTAAAAAAAAATTTGAACTTTGATAAATAGGAAACCAATAACCGGCAATTGGTTTATCTTTCAAAGGTGGGCAAAATTAACAAACTCTTGCCGGAGTACAATAAACCTATACGAACTTATTCGTTAGTTTTGAAACTTGATGAAACAGAACCTGCAAAAGAATTTTCTGGGCACTTTTTTTTCAATCTGCGTATTTGTATTTTCTTCTTATTCACAAAGCGTAACGGGTATCTGGCGCGGTTACTTTATTGCAGATAATGGTTACCAGTATAAACTTGAATTCCAGGTAAAACAGAATGGAAGCTATGCCGTATCCGGAGTTTCCTATTCATGGCAGGATGATATCCGTTTCTATGGTAAAGCAACCATGTCTGGCAATTATGTAGGCAGTTCTCAAAACTTCAGGATTAGGGAAATAAAAACAGTTGAAGTTAAAAGTGCCGGCGGAGGTGGTACCTGTATCATGAATTATAATCTTTCTTATTCCCGTTCGGGCAAAGAAGAATTTCTGGAAGGCAGTTATCTAGGAAAACAAGAAGTAAAGCAAGGGCCGAATCCCTTTGAATGGGGTGATTGCGGTGGTGGTAAAGTCTATCTTCGCAAGGTTACTACTTCAGAATTTTATATAGAACCGGCATTACGACCCAAAAAAAATGATGAAAGCCCCCTGGCGAAATCTACTCCTTCTAAACCAACATCCACACCTAAAAAGACAAATATTCCTAAATCAACTCCGGTTATTAAAAAGCCGCCTGCTGAAACAACAAAGAAAAAAATAGAAATTCCTCAACAAATAAACGATGACTCTCTGAAGAAGATCAAGCCTGAAATTATTAGAGAATCACACCCTGTTGTTATCACGCCTTCAATATTAAAAACAAGAGAAAATAAATTAGCGCAATTCATTGTTGTATCCAGCCCGGATGTAAAGATCAGAATATATGATAACGGGGAAATAGATGACGATACTATTTCCGTTTATCTGAATAAAAAACTTGTATTATCTAATAAAAGGCTTACCGCAAGTCCAATCACACTACATTTTAAAATGGAAGACGGAGAAGAACAAGAGTTGACCATGGTGGCAGAGAACCTCGGTCGTATTCCGCCCAATACCTCCCTTATGATTGTAGAGGCAGGCGAACAGCGCTTTGAAGTCCGCATTACTTCCACTTCCCAAAAGAATGCAGTTGTGAAATTTAAATATCATAAGCCGGGATAAGGCCAGGTCTTTAACGGACATACCATAGGACCAGGAATAAAATATTTAGTGCCTATTCTGTTTCCCTGAATTTATTTTACACTCTGTATTATTTCATATAGCCGTTTCTGTAATTTTCATACTCACCTACAGTTTTTCCTTTATTTTCATTGCAAATGCGCAGTGCAATTTTTTTATATTTTTCTTTCTTTTTAATTTTCTGCAGCCATGGGCAGGACATAAATGGCTTCTGGAAGGGCCGTCTTGTTATGGAACCGGGAGGTTGCTTTCCTGTTTATAATATTGAACTGCAATTACAGACGGAAGGCACCAGCATCCGGGGCAATTCTTACCATTATTCTGACACAACCAATTATGTAAAAGAAGAATTTGAAGGCATATATGATACGATAACAAAATCCATAAACATACAGGAGGAGAAGGTATCTCTTTTTCGTATCCCGCCAGATTGCATTCCCTGTATTAAAAAATATTCTCTCTCTTTCCACACGGATGGGAAGGAGGAGCAATTGCGGGGAAGCTGGACAGGAAAAACAATGGATGGCAAAAGCAATTGTCCACCGGGAACAATTGTTCTAACTCGCATTCTAAAACCTGCCTTTAAACCAGAAGTGCCTCCCGTTTTGATAGAACGGAAACTGGAACTTGTAAAAGAAATAAAAGTAGATACTGGCAATTTGCGTCTCGATTTTTATGATAATGGTGTTATTGACGGGGATATAATTTCCGTGTATGTCAATGATGTGGCTGTAGTATCCAACCAGGTGCTGGCCGCCAAACCGATCACAATATATATACGTATTGATGCATCCAAACCCAGGCAGGAAATGGTGATGGTTGGAGAAAACCTGGGATCCATTCCTCCCAATACAGCACTCATGATTGTAAATGCAAACGATAAGCGTTACCAGGTATATCTGACATCCGATGATAAAAAAAATGCCATGGTGAGGTTTATTTATGAAAAGCCGAGATGAGAGCACCATGGCCATGGAAATAACTAATTTATTGACAGGACTCTTTTGAAAAAGATTTCTGTTTATGTCCAATTTCCATATTGCCGATCGTCATTTGTTTTTAATTATTAAAAACGTTTAACAATGAAAGAGTTCATGATGATTTTCTGAAACGAAAAAAAGTCAGGTGATGAAATGCCTTCTGCTGAACAAATGCAGGAAGTAATGAAGCTATGGCAAAATTGGATAGGTGGTATTGCAGCACAAGGTAAATACAGCGGCACCAACCGGCTTTACCCCGAAGGAAAAACTATTAAGCCAGGTAATTTAATTATTGATGGCCCCTACGCTGAAATAAAAGAAATGGTAGGCGGCTACCTGATAGTAAAAGCCAGCACACTCGATGAGGCCGTTGAAATGGCCAAATCTTGTCCAAATCTTATTTACGGAGGAAATGTTGAAATCAGAAGTGTTATGTCTATTGAATATGATACCAATGCAGAAAAATTCCTGGAGGTAAAATAAGCTTTTACAAAATGGTCTTCTGTGCCGGGAACATAATCTTTGCACAGAAGATTTTTTACTTTATGAATCAGCAAGAACTTATTCCCCGCTTATTCAGAAGTGAGTACAGGAAAATAATTTCCGTGCTCAGTAAGCTTTTTGGATTGGAACATATTGAAATTGCGGAGGATATTGTAAGTGACACCTTTTTGCTTGCCACAGAAACATGGGGTATTAAAGGTATCCCTGAAAATCCGACAGCCTGGCTGTATACCGTTTCTAAAAACAGGACCCGGGACTATCTGAAGCGACATACTTTCTTTCATAAAAAGGTAAAAGAAGAATTAAAATACAATTCTCGCGAAAAAGTAGAATTTGAGATTGACCTTTCACCTGCAAATATTGATAGCAGCCAGTTGCAAATGATGTTCGCTGTTTGCCATCCCTGTATATCCACTGAAGCACAAATTGGATTATCACTCCGGATATTGTGTGGGTTTGGCATAGAAGAAATTGCTGATGCTTTTCTTACCAATAAAGAAACGATCAATAAAAGGCTTTACAGGGCAAAGGAAAAATTGAGAATAAAGCAAGTTAAGATCGAACTGCCCGATAAAACTGTAATTGATCAAAGGATAGAAACTGTACTGGCTACTCTCTATCTATTGTTTAACGAGGGATATTATTCACCTTCACAAGCTCAGACGATCCGAAAGGAACTTTGCATAGAAGCCATGAGGCTTACCTGGCTGCTTCAGGAAAACAAACAAACGAATTCTCCTAATGTAAATGCATTACTTTCTTTAATGTGTTTTCATTCATCCAGGTTTGAAGCAAGAACAAATGAAAAAGACCATTTGGTTCTATACAGTGAGCAGGATTCTTCCATCTGGAACCAGGAGCTGATAAGCAAAGGAAATTCATACTTATTGCAGGCAACAACAGGAAAAGGGCTTTCAAAATATCATATTGAAGCAGCTATTGCATACTGGCATACCAAACAGGCAGACACAAAAGAAAAATGGGAAAATATACTACAGCTATATAATCAGTTGCTCCAAATAGAATATTCACCGGTAGCTGCTTTAAACAGAACTTATGCTCTGTCAAAAGCTAAAGGGAAAAAAGAAGCTATTACCGAAGCATTAAAAATGGAGCAAAATGATAATCACCTTTATCATTCACTTTTAGGTTATTTATTTGAAGGATTGGACAATATTAAAGCTCATGATCATTATACCGTTGCACATAATCTTGCCCGCACTCAAAATGATAAAGCAACCATTAACCAAAAAATAGAGCAACTTAGAAAAATAAAATAAGAGGAAGCTTACTTATTTTCAACTATCTCCGAATAAACCCTGCTGTGACATAAAAAAATGAATACCGACCCTTACATTATTTTTTCAGTTTCCACTACTTTCCTTTCAACAACTAATTTCTGAATAGTTTGCTGCCGGGCCTCATCTATATTCAAAAGATTACCAATCTTTGTAATAAGGCTTTCTTCAACCATATCCATTAATTCATCGCTGACTGTTAATTCTACACAATAGGAATACAGCGCAAGCTCATTAGAGGGATTTATGAGTTGGATAAGAAACTTCAAATATTGCTCTTCGTTTTCGATAGTGTTATTATAAGACCTGTAGGCATTCATTTCATCTTTAAAATTCAACCGCTTTTGTAAACCCAATGCTACAAAGCGATCAGAAAGGCTATCTATTTCAAGCGGAGATAATTTTCCGTTTTTCAGACAACAATGATAATATAAATGACATAAGGCCTGATCCTGCGAGTTAACCACTTTACTATACATAATAGATTATTTTAGCAAGAAGGTACAACGATAGTGCCACAATAAATAAATAGAAAAGCTTTAATGTTGTGGGATTTATTTCCCGTTCCATTTAAACATTTATTCGTTATTAGTTAAAATCAATAATTGCAAGGCAGTATTAACCAGGGAATCACGTTATCCCCAGGGATAAATTAGTTTTAATTTTTTGCAATTATCTGCCGCTATGTTGTACATACCCCTTAAGCTCCTCATTAAATTCATTTTCCTTAATTAAATCTTCCAATGGAAGATGCATTCTGAATTGCCAGTAATGTTTTGAATTAGCAGGATTATTAATCCTTTCTTCGTGAGGGTTGGGCCGTCTCAGTATATCGCTCATTCCCAGAATATCCTGCAGTTGAAAAATACTCCACATAGCGGGAGAATACAGGTGTTGCAAGATGATTGCCCTGTTTATCCAGGATTCGCAGAAGTAGGGTGCTTCACCCCATTGTCCCAAAGCATGGTTATAAAAATGCTGCGTTTTTTCCCGATTTTCTTCCCACCAGCCTCTAATTGTGCTCATGTCATGAGTAGATGGCGTGATGACGGATAGGTAGGGTGCTTCATGAGGATAGAAAAATTCTTTTTGGGGATCCTTGGGCATCCGCTGAATTTCAAGACTTAGTATTCCCAGTAAATTCATAACTTCAGGTACACAATCCGGAACCATCCCCAGGTCTTCGCCGCAAATAAGCATATTAGTAGAATCTTTCAGCCTGGGTAATTTTTTAAGTGCTTCTTTTTTCCAAATGTTATCCTGCCTGCGATAGAAATAATTTATATAAAGTGCTTTCAGCTTTGCCTGCACATGCGGTATAAGGTATTTAAAAGACAAGGTTTTTACCATATCAATTCGGAAATGGTATTCCAGGCCTCTTGATCTTTCCTGTTTAAAAAATATAACGTTGGAAATAAGATTGTACAACCCCAATTGCAACTTTAAATTTTCCTCCGTTGATTCCAGCTTCAAAAAGAAGGCTTCAACAGCACGTTGATCCTGGAATGTTGGCTTCAGATCGAATCCTTCTCTTTCATTGGGCTCAACATAATCCTGCTTTACCCTTTCGGCCAGGTCATCAAATATTTCATACAACACGTCTTCAGTAATAAATGGTTTGCAGTAGCGTGGTTCATCAAACCAAATTCCGTTTTCACCAAACTCTGAATAGTGTATAGGAATTGAAGGAACAAAATGTCCCATGATGCCTTGAACTGCGTTTGAAGGAACGCTCCAAATGCGGAAGAAACCAAGTATATGATCTATTCTAAAGGCGTCGAAATAATTGTTCATTTGTTCGAATCGCTTTTTCCACCATCCAAAATCATCTTCCTGCATGCGTTTCCAGTTATAGGTAGGAAATTCCCAATTTTGACCTATTGGCGTAAAATCATCCGGAGGTGCTCCTGCCTGTTCTTCCATATTGTATAATTCCGGAGCCACCCAGGCATCGCAACCATAACGATAAATGCCAATGGGTATATCTCCTTTTAATACAATACCTTTTTTATGTGCATAGTCTGCAGCATCTTTTAATTGAAGATGAAGTTGAAATTGAACAAAGCAATAAAACCTGATTTCTTTTTGAACAGATGATTTTGTGGTGAATAAATGTTCGATCTCTTCCTTTATATACACACTGTTTGTTTTCCACTCGTTAAAATGCGAAGTGCCATATTGATCCCGCAAATAACAGAAGACTGTATAGGGTGTCAACCAGTGTTTATTATCCTCAAAAAAGGACTGATAATCTTCTGAATCAAAACATTCCTTATACATTACATCGTACAATTCTCTTAAAATGGAAAGCTTTAAGCGAATGACCTCTTCATAATCTACCTGGTTAAGTTCATTTAGTTGTAGTTTTTTCTTTTTCAAAAATTGAACAGAATCAAAATGCTTTTTACCTGCACATTTTTCCAAATTAATATATAACGGATGTAATGCAAATGCAGAGATAGCCGCATACGGATAGGAATCTATCCATGTATTGGTGGCTATCGTATCATTGACCGGTAGAATCTGAATCAGCTTTAGACCCGTTTCCTTCGCCCAATCGACAAGTAATTTTATATCTGCAAATTCTCCCACACCAAAACTATTTTTGCTTCGCAGGCTAAAAACAGGCAAAGAAACACCGGCGCCCTTCCATATGTCATTAGGAATGCGGGCAAAACCATCATGAACAATGGTAACACGGTTCAAATGGGTATCTATATGGAGAAGCCGGTTATCTCCTTTCTCAAAGCTGATCAACTTGTTTTCCCGGGTATTGAATAAAACATATTTATATGCTATCGGAAAGGTGCTTTCAGCCAGATCCAAATTCACAGACCACCAACCGTCCTCTTTCGCCAGGTGAATAAGTTTTGATTCCAACCAGTTACCTAATTTTTCACCTCTCCCTGAAAGACAGATTACCTCATGCTTATCAAGCAGAGGCGCTTTTATTTTGAATGTATGTGTAAAGTGCTTTTCGGCTTTTACTTTATGCTTTGAATACTGATGCCTTAGCAAAACATTTTCAAACGGAGCCGTATAAAAAGCATTTCCATATTCTCCTGCATGATTCCAGGTATCCAGGAGATGTATCTCAACTATAGTTTTTCCGGGGTCTGATATTACCTTATCATGTCCCCATTCCCCGGTCATTTCTCCCGCTTTATTTTTCAGGTAATATTTATAGGTCAACACTTTCTTATTCCAATCCTTTTTGGAAACAGGAACAGCGACATACCAAAATTCATCATTGAGATATTGCATTGCTACTGCGTGGGCCGGGTCATTTATTCCAAGTTCCCTGGCATTACCGCTTACCCACAAACTTTGACCAAATTCTGTGTGGAATCGTAAATTAAAATGAAGAATCATTGCAATCGTTGGTTCAAAAATCCTTTAAAAAAGTGTGTAAAAGACACATTTGTACGAATGTAAAATAAAACATTCAAGGATAATGTTTTTTATTTAAGAAACATTAGAAAAATGTACATGTAAGTTCCAAAGGTCAAAAACGGTCGAAAGTCCATTTTAGTTTTTGAGTTTATAAACCTTCAGGATAATTATTCAGGAGATGTTACAGCGTTTTTTTGAAAATAAAGCATATCTGGTCTTTGTCCATAACAAGCTTTAGAAATTAGCAGAATAATGACTAATATCTTTTTTCCTTTCAACCTCCGGGCCTATTTTTGCACGGTCCGGGAAACCGGATTGGAAAAATAAAAACCAAAATAAACGTATGGAACAACAAAAGAAAAACAAAGGAATTTACTGGCTTCTTTTTTTTGCATCCACGGCGGCTTTGATTCTCGCCATATTTTCTCACTGGGAATGGCTGACACTAATTCTTCCTTTTCAAACAACCGCTTTTGTAAAAGCAATGGATATTATGTAATTCGAAAATAATTTTTTATTAATAACCCACTAATTGTGGGTTATTTCTTTTAGCAGGCAAATGGAAAATGAAATACCTTTAAAAAAACAAACAATTATTCAACCCTAAACCCAGGCAAAATGAAAAAAATTCTATTCGTTTTTGTAGCAATTTTGATTGCTGCTTCCTCAATCAGCCATTCCTATGCTGCACTTGTTGTTCCTTCTTCTTCCACTTCATCTGTACCCAGCGAACCGGATCCTGTGACAGCAAAAGCGGCTATAAATGAATTCAAAAGCCTTTCAAAAAAAGAAAAAAAGTCACGGATCAAAGATGCAAAGAAAGAAATAAAAGCCTATAAAGCTGCCAAAAAAGGCGGAGCAGAGCCAAGTACCAACACTTTATTATTGGTTATTCTTGCTATTTTACTTCCACCGCTTGCTGTATACTTACACCAGGGAGAAATAAATAGTAAATTTTGGATCAGTCTGTTGCTAACTTTATTATTTTGGATCCCGGGAGTTATTTATGCTTTGATTGTAATACTTGGTAACGAGTAATAAAATTTATATCTATTTAAAAAATGCCGGTTCCGGAAAGGACCGGCATTTTATTTTTTTTAACTGGATGCGGTTACGGCTTAAAAAGGTAGCCGGTAGTTCACTATCCCTTAAACATGCTGCGGGCCGATTTTGCAGTCCTTCGAATATTCCAAAGATCTGCGATTCCAAAAGATCGCCTGGGCTCTTCCGGCATTTTAATGTCAGTTGCTAATGTTTCTTTAACTTCTGTCAATAGCGATTCAAGTACTCCATACTCCATCTGTACAATAGATGGCATTACATCATTCTTCATGATTATATCCTGTTTTTATTAATTACAAATAAATTTTTGAGCAATGGGGGAAGAAAAATCTGGAATCGTTAGAAGAGGCAAGCGGCAAACTCTATCACCCTGTTTATCTAATTTTATCAATGCTCAACTTGATGTTGCAAATGTACTGCAGGGCTACTGAACTCCAAAAAAAAATGGATAAATAAATAAACGTTACACCAGTATTAACAAATAACACAACAAGTATTCAAGTATATTAACGGGGAAAACACTTTCCCCTCTTCCTGCTAATTTATTTATTCCAACGACTATTAGCAGATTTTAAATTTCTCCGAATGTTCCATAGATCAGTAATTCCGAAAGATTTATTTTTTAATTTCTTACATGGAAAAATTAAATCTTTTGCAACAGTTTCATCTACTATTCCACTGTACAATCTTTCCAATACATCTTTTTCCATTTGTTCGAAAAAAGTTGTTACAACACTTTTCATTTTACTAAGGTTTTTTTTATACTTTTTAAACAAGGTCTTTTTGAAAACGATAAGACAGCAAAGTCATATTCTTTAAATCCACTTATCGTTATTTAAAAGCCATTACAAAAATAACTCAGGTAAGAAAGCAGGAAAAGGTCAATGTGAACGAATTGGAACTTTCGGTCATTGAATGGCTAATTTATGCAGGCAGGATGCAATTCTATTTTCAAAATACAATACAGAAAAAAAAAGCCCTCACATTTCTGTAAGGGCTTTATTCAAATTCATAATGTATCTGTTCATGTTACTTTACCTCTTCGTAGGGAACATCGGTTACGTTATCATCTGCCTTTGCTCCAGTATTTCCTTCTCCACCAGTTGCTTGATCAGGGCCGGGCTGTGAAGCATTCCCATCCTGCTGGGTGGAATTATACATATCCTGGCTGGCGGATGTCCATGCTGCATTTAATTCCGTCATGGCGCTATCCATACCAGCAAAGTCCTGTGCCTTATGAGCTGTTTTTAATTTTTCAACAGCCGACTCGATAACAGTTTTCTTTTCGGTCGGAATTTTTTCGCCATATTCTTTCAATTGCTTTTCTGTCTGAAATACCAGGCTGTCAGCGGCATTCAACTTGTCTACTTTTTCTCTTTCCGCTTTATCTGTGGCTTCATTAGCCTTTGCCTCAGTCTTCATTTTTTCAACCTCTTCCTTACTTAAACCACTTCCGGCTTCAATATGTATTTTTTGTTCTTTACCCGTTCCTTTATCCTTAGCAGTAACGTGCATAATACCGTTGGCATCAATATCAAAGATCACTTCGATCTGAGGCACACCTCTTGGAGCAGGTGGTATACCATCAAGGTTAAAGATTCCAAGACTCTTATTATCCTTTGCCATTGAACGTTCGCCCTGTAATACATGGATCTGCACCCCTGGCTGATTATCACTGGCCGTACTAAATGTCTCAGATTTTTTGGTTGGTATCGTCGTATTTGAAGGTATCAGCGTAGTCATTACGCTTCCCATTGTTTCAATACCAAGAGAAAGTGGCGTTACGTCGAGCAATAAGACGTCTTTCACTTCCCCTGTCATCACTGCACCTTGAATAGCGGCACCTAGAGCTACCACTTCATCGGGGTTTACACTGCGGTTCGCCTTCTTACCAAAAAATTTCTCAACAATCTCCTGCACCTTTGGAATACGGGTACTACCTCCTACCAATATCACTTCATCAATTTCTGAGGTACTTATTCCCGCATCTTTCAACGCCAGTTCGCAGGGCTTCAGGCAACGGGCAAATAAATTATCTGCTAACTGCTCAAATTTAGCCCGGCTCAATTTTTTAACCAGGTGTTTGGGCACACCGTCTACCGCCGTAATATAAGGAAGGTTGATTTCCGTTTCTGTAGAAGAAGATAATTCCACCTTAGCTTTCTCAGCAGATTCCTTTAAACGTTGCAAAGCCATGGGATCCTTACGAAGATCAATTGCTTCTTCTTTTTTAAATTCGTCAGCCAGCCAGTCCATAATCACTTTATCAAAATCATCACCTCCCAGGTGGGTATCCCCATTGGTGCTTTTTACTTCAAAAACACCGTCTCCTAATTCAAGTACTGAAATATCGAAAGTACCACCTCCTAAGTCAAATACTGCAATCTTGTGATCTTTACCTCCTTTATCTAATCCATATGCCAATGCTGCAGCCGTTGGTTCGTTTACGATACGGCGCACGGTAAGCCCGGCAATTTCCCCGGCTTCCTTTGTAGCCTGGCGTTGCGCATCATTAAAATATGCAGGTACTGTAATTACGGCTTCTGTTACTTCATGACCCAAATAATCTTCCGCTGTCTTCTTCATTTTCTGAAGTACCATGGCTGAAATTTCCTGTGGTGTATATAACCGGCCATCTATGTCAATACGTACGGTATTATTGTCACCTTTTGCTACTTTATAACTCCAATGACTAATTTCCTCTGTTACTTCATCATGCCGGCGGCCCATAAAGCGCTTTACAGAAGTAATTGTATTGTGAGGGTTAGTGATGGCCTGCCGTTTTGCAGGATCACCCACTTTACGTTCGCCGTTTTTCAAAAAAGCCACAACTGACGGGGTCGTTCGGCGTCCCTCGTCGTTGGCAATAACAACAGGCTCGTTGCCCTCCATTACGGCTACGCAACTATTTGTAGTTCCAAGGTCAATTCCAATTATCTTTCCCATAGTTTATGCTTTAAATTTTTTCCCCACTTTTTGCGGGACCACTATTGTTTGTCAATCATTGTGCCGTGAAGAGGAAATGTGAAAAAATGTCAGTCGGAAATGACTATGGATGAAAGGAAGAATTAAATTCAGAAAGATTAGGGAATTTGGTGCTTAATCAGAGGCCTTTTACTTCTTACCTTGCTTGACAAAGTCTTCATTATTGTATATGGAATGGTTCTGGATCATATTAGGAATAATTTTACTCATCATTGGTATTGCAGGAAGTATACTGCCATTACTGCCGGGCCCACCGATTGCATTGGCTGGTTTAATCATTCAACAATTCCGGGATCCGGACCCGTTTACTTCCAAATTTTTGTGGATGTGGGCAGGTATTGTTGTTGTTTCACTGGTATTGGATTACCTGATTCCTATTTGGGGGACCAAAAAGTATGGCGGTACCAAATATGGAATATGGGGATGCATAATTGGCTTTTTATTGGCTTTCTGGATGGGTCCGCTGGGTATGATCATTGGTCCTTTCCTGGGTGCGTTTGCCGGGGAAATGATTGCCAGACAGGATTCAAGAAAATCGTTCAGAGCGGCCCTTGGTTCATTTGCAGGTTTTTTATTAGGTACATTCCTGAAGATGGTCATTTGCTTTGTTATGTTTTATTACCTGATAAAAAGTATTTAACTGAAAGAACCTAAAAATCGAATATCCCGCAGATTCTTGTTTCTACCACTTAATTATAATATTAATGGCTAATTCAATCATCCAAAAATTACGCATCAGGGAGAATTTTAAACTTCTTACTTTGAATGCGCCTTCCGATTTTAAAAAGAGTCTGGCCCCTTTGCCGGAAAATGTAAAGCTGATCACCTCGGGCAAAGACTATGACCAGGTTCATTGGTTTGTGTTGAATAAAACCCAGCTTGAAAAAGAAAGGAGCAAAGTAATGAAACTATTAAAAGAAAATGTTCTGGTATGGGCCTATTATCCAAAAGGAACATCGAAAATACAAACTGATCTGTCCCGCGAAAAGGGATGGGATTGTTTATTAAACGAAACAGATAAATTAACCAGGATCAACCTGATCTCATTTAACAACACCTGGTCAGTTTTTGGTTTTCGTGCAAAAACGGAAGCTGATAAAAAGAAAGAAGCAAAGCCAGTTAACCGGGAAATATTTAACTGGGTTGATCCGGTAAATAAAAAGGTGAAGCAGCCTGACGACCTGAAGGAATTACTCAATAAAAATCCGAAAGAAGCTGCTCTCTTTAATGCCCTCGCCTATTCTCATAAAAAGGAATATGTAGAATGGATAGTGACTGCCAAAAGAGAGGAAACCAGATCCAAAAGAATAAAAGAAACTATTGAAAGATTGGGTAAAGGATGGAAAAATCCGGCGAACATTTAATTTTCATTATCACAATAGGCAAATCAGTTAAGGACCTAAAGAATAGTTTTAAATAATTGGGAGCATAGTAAGCGATGACTGTGACAATTTGTTTAGCATGAAGCAACCTGACCAGTAAAAAATGTCCTGCTCATTTTCTAATCTTTTCTTTGCCTACATTTGATTTGAACTGATGCCCGATCCAAAAGTGCCGTTTTTAAATCAATAGTATGAAAGGAAAAGAAATTTTTTTGCCGGCGATCATATCCATATGTATCGCTTCCTGCACCCATAAGATCAACCCCGAAAGACCCCTTCTTTTTGCCTCCAATTTTAAATTGGATTCTCTGCCTGTTTCTGAGATCAATATACCAGTACAAATAAACCTGAAGCCTTTTTATTCAATGGCCGAGCGCCAGGTGGATACACTATTCACTTCACCCGATTATCCGGACGGCTGGGTACAGGATAATTGCGCTACCAGGTATAAATATAGTTTTCGCAGAAGCCCTTTGCAATTAAGTGCATCCGGTACTCTTTTTAATCTTGGTTTTACGGG
>JBPPMM010000634.1:0-6589 GCA_051306075.1 Chitinophagaceae bacterium | reverse complement strand
TGCCCACCATCAGCACCATGTAGATGATGATGGTAATATAATCGAGTTGTTGAAGTTTATTCATTCTTTACTGGCAATTTATTGTACCAAGTGAAGGATTTTCACAAAGCATTTTTATCGGCAATTAAAACAGGATAATCGGGAACAGGTACGCTGTCAAAAACAATTGTGCTTCCAGATTTTTTCCAGTTTTTTTTCGGTATAAGATAAATTTTTCCGGTAATTAAATCTACATACACCGGTTGCTTAAAATTACTTTTTTCAATAGTTATGGATGTCAGTTTTGGTTCGTATGTTTCAGCGGGCCTTGCTTCACCACTCCAAAGGGTTATTATCGTTCTTCCATTTTTTATTTTACTATATTGAAAAGCAAACACTGTCGTTTGATTGGTAGTTGGTTTATCATTTTGTAATTCTACTCCTGTATCAAAAAGACTAAACACATGTTGTGCCGCTTTGTAAGCTATTTTAGGGCGGTCAATAGTTTTATCAGGATTAGTTTTTAAAATGCCCTTTGTGTTAACACCTACCATGTGGTCGCCGGGTGCATAGTGAATGTCGCTTATCGTAAAAAGATTAGTGGCAATACCGCGGCCATGGTCGCCCAGCATACGGCGAAGATTCCATTTTGCCTGTGAAAGTTCTGTCCAGTCTTTATCCCTCAATGCACCGATCGTCACTTCTTTGTGAGTAGATGGCGCACCGTTTTCTCCCTGCATAAAAACAATGGAAGGCTTGTAGTTCCATACCAACTGCCTTAATATTTCAATCTTTGGATAAGACTCATCAGGATTGTGTGCATATCCGTGATAAGTAAATATATCAATGTAACCGAGCCCGTTGTTTTGTTTGAGATAGTCCATAAAATCTTTTACAAATTCAAGCTTTGTTACACTTGCCATTCCCAAAGCAATGAGCCGGGCATTGGGTTGAATGGACCGTACGAGTTTAGCAGTTCGTAAATAAAACTCGCCCAATTCTTTACCGTTGTGTTTAGGGTTTAAGTCTGGTTCGTTCCATATTTCCCATTCGGGTACCTGGTTTTTATAACGGGTTACCATGGCTGTTACCCAGTTATCCCAGGCGGTTAATGCTTCAGGCGAATTAGGGATATGGCCGGCCAATTTTGCTTCACCACCACCGTCGTAAATGGGATTGCCATAAGACAATTCTACCCAAGGAAATACACCGCGTGAAGCTGCATCGGGAATGATGGAATCTAACCAAACAAAATCATACACCCCTTTAATTTTTTCACATTTTGACCAGCCGCCCTGCAAACGGATACGCTTTGCACCCAGTGGACCCAAATAAGTTTTATACGATTGATAATCGGTGTAATCCCTGTCGAGTGTTTCGCCACCGATAGACCATGTACTGCTTTTGATGTCTTTTGCATCTCGGGTTTTTAATTGTCCAATTTCTTTCCAACCAGGTTGTGGTTGAGCCTTGATCGAAAGTGCCACAAATAAAACTGTTCCAAAAAAAACAAAATGCTTATCCATATTCATGCTATTAAAACAATGATTTAAAAAAGGCCGGCAGAATTCCCGGCCTCTAACCTTAACCAGACGATTGACTATTTTACTACTAAAGGAAAAAAGTTAATACCCTGTATTTTGCTCTTCGGTCAGTGGGCCTGGATTTGCCAAACGGTCAATATGTGTTTGAGGGATGGGCCTCAGTTTATGAATCGGTTTTAAATTTGTAGCAGCCGCTGAATTGTATTGCAACACCCTGTCATAAAAAATTTCTGTACGTGTCAGGTCATACCAGCGTTCAAAATCACCTCCTAATTCCCTGGCACGTTCTTCAAGAATGAAATCCCGGATTTTATCGGGACTGTTTATATCAGTAGTTGTAATTTCCATGGTGGCTTCCGTACTGGTTGTCAAATCTGCCGGATCACCATCATCAGCCATTACAAAGTGAAAAGTTTTAGGCTCCCCGGACTTATAAGCGGCCCTGCGGCGAACTACATTAATATAATCCACTGCTTTTGCATAATCTCCTTTCCTTCCATTTGCTTCTGCAGCTATCAGGTAAGTTTCCGCCAGCCATAGCAGCGGGAAATCTAAAAAGCCATCAGAATTGTTAACACCTGCACGGGTAGGGTCTAAGAAATAACGGTAATGAGGAAAAAATCTGTCCGTCCATTTGTTACGGGGAAACCACACATAAGGCTTCTTATCTATGTTGGTTTGATTTGTTTCATTATTAAAAGTAAAAACGATTGCGGTATCTCCTTTAGCATATTTTGGCTGACCCACCAGGCTTGGATCAGGTGCGCCGGCCGCATTCCATTTTTGGATTTTCGAAGTGGTGCTGGTATTGCTTATCCAGACCGTTTTGTAGGCTTTATAAAGACGGGAATCATTTTTTCTGTCAAACAAACTCCACAAATAAGATGTAGGTACTAAACGAACAAATGCGCGGCCATTCGCAAGGTCCCTGTCCATTCCACCACCTGAAATATTATCGTACTGCGAAACGTACCATAAATGTGACCAGTTTCCTTCTCCGTTAGCTAAAGGGTTTGATGTAAACTGTGCAGAAAACAAGACTTCTTTATTGCCTTCGTTAAGTTGGTTTCTGGCGTCATCATAGTTAGATAATAATCCGCCCTTAAAAGCAATCACCTGTTCTGCATAATAAGCTGCACTATCCATATCAGCAGGTTTCTGCCCCCGCTGGTCAGTTACTGCACTACCGCGGGTCAGGTATACTTTGGCTAACAAATGTTGTGCTGCTGACTGGGTTGCACGGGCTAATTGAGATTGTGCAGGTGGCAGATATTGTGCTGCGAAACTCAGGTCTGCAATAATGGCTTCATAAACTTTAGACACATCAGCTCTTTTAATATCATTTTGAATCGTTAAATTCTCATCAAGCAAAAGGGGAATTCTTCCAAAAGTTTGTACCAGCCTGAAATAATAAAAGGCACGTAAGAATCGGGCTTCACCTTCCCGCTGTTTTCTGCCCGGTTCTGTTTTGAGTGCATAGGTTCCATTAACACTGGGAATACGGTTTATGGCGATATTGCAGGAGTTTATTCCTTTGTAAAAGTTATCCCAGATGTATTGAAAATTACCATTGGTGGAGTTAATATCTGAAGTGTATAAATGAAACTCATTACCCGAAGCAACTCTTGTAGTGGTATATATATCAGTACCTAAATTGGCCAGATTAATTCCCCGTTGATCTATAGCTAAAGACCTCAGCGGAGCGTAAGCAGCCCAAACCAATGCTTCAATACCCTGCTCGGTATTGTAAAATTCATAACTAACACCGGAAACCTGCTCTTCGTTCAAATATTTTTTGCAGGAAAAAATGCTTGTTGTTAGCAGCAGCATTAAGATGTATTTTTTCATAATAATTTAATTATAACGTTAGAAAGTAATGTTGATCCCTGTCATAAATGTTTTTACGCTTGGCGTGGTAATGCCGGTAGAACCTTCCGGGTCTATTCCCCTGAAATCAGTAATCAGTATGGGATTAAGCGCCGATACATATATGCGGAAATTAGTTGTATGAAGGCGTCGTTGGATAGTTTCAGGTAGCTTGTACCCAAGTGTAATGTTACGAAGTCTTACAAACGAGCCATCCTGGTAAGCCAAAGTGTTACCAAAGAGCGGACCCCTTCTGCCGCTAACAGGTCTGGGAAATTCATTAGTAGGGTTAGTGGGTGTCCAGTAATCTACTTTCAACCAGTTTTCTCTTCCTTCATACAAAATGCCCTGATCATCATTTATCGTTTGTCCCTGGCGGGCAAAGAGTAGAAAGTTAAGATCAAAGCTGGCATATTCCAATGTACTGTTCAGGCTACCGTACCACTTGGGTACAGCGCTGCCAAGTATAACACGGTCTGAAGCATCAATTTTCCCATCGCCATTCGTATCCTGAATTTTAATTTCTCCCTTTGCAAATGTTCCGCCATTGCTATTGTATTGTGTAATAAGTGCTGCATCTTTACTATCATCCTGAAAAATCCCCGTTTTCTTATAATCAAAATAAGTAGTTACCGGATAGCCAATAAACCAGCGGTTACCTACATCATCTACTTTGCCACTGTATAAGGATACGATTGCTTCTTTATTTTTAGTAAAGGTGATTTGGTTTACCCAGCGCAATTTACTTTTTGGATTATCGAACAATACACCACGCAACGAAAGTTCAATTCCCTTATTCCTGGTTGCACCTATATTTTCAATAATGGAACTAAAACCTGAAGCAGTAGGTAACTGGCGGGCCAGCAACAGGTCTGTAGTATTTTGCAGATACAAATCAACAGTTCCTGTAAGACGATTGTTAAGTACGCCAAAATCAATTCCAAGATTGGCCTGTTTTGTTTTTTCCCAACCCAGGTCAGGATTGGTGATCAGGTTTGGTTGATACCCAAATGCTGGAAGATTACCTGTAGCATAAAGGGTACGGGCAAGGCCACCCTGGGTTTGATAAGGGTCTATAGCTGTGTTGCCGGTAAGGCCATAGCTCAGACGCAGTTTCAAATCAGAAAACACATTTAAATTTTGAATAAAGGTTTCGTCTGAAGCGTTCCAGGCAAAAGCCGCTGAAGGAAAGAAATCCCATTTATTGCGGGGAGCTAATCTTGATGAACCATCATAGCGGCCGGTTAGCGTCAGCAAATATTTATCCTTAAAACCATAATTTACCCTTGCCATGAATGAACTTAACGACCATTCTGATAAGTTAGAATTAAGGCCGGTAATTTCATTAGCCGTACCAAGATTATAATAAAGTTGTTGCTCATACGGCAGGTCCCTCGCGGAACCACCTACTGATTCAAAACGATCTTTTTCTATACTTTGCAAAAGGGTCACATTGATCTTATGTTCCGATGCAAACCGTTTGTCATAGGTGATCATATTATCCAATACATAATGAAAAGGCTGGCTGGTATTATTGCTGGCAGAGGCCGGACCACCTTGTGCAACAGCCGAATTTCTGAAACTGCCGGTGCGTACAAAACGGTAATCAGGCGAAAAACTAAGCCTGTATTTTAATCCTTTCGTTAAGCCAAGCTCAGCAAAGAAATTACCATAAAAACGATTTGAAACCGCTTCACTGAAAGCCCCTTCTAACCGGATAAGGGGATTAAAAGTTAGCGGATCACTGGCTGGTTCAACAATATAATCACCTGCAGAATCCCGGATAGGCGAAAGAGGATTTACCTGCCCTCCCAAATTATATAGGTTGTCAGTAGTGCGGCTTTTATTTATAGAAACAGCTATAGTACCGCCGATTTTAAATGCTTTAAAAATCTGGTTATCGTAGGTAAGTCGCATGTTGTAACGCTTGTAATCAAATCCTTTTACAACCCCTTTATTATTATAGTAACCCAGCGAAAACGATGTTTGACTTTTATCAGTTCCGGATAAAATACTTAACTGGTGTTCCTGTTGTGTACCTGTACGGGTTACTGCATCTATCCAGTCAAAGTCGCGGACTTTAGAAGGATCATAATTTCCACTTGCGTCATAAGCCCCCAGCACCGATTTCTCTACTTCGGAATTACGGTAATAAAACATCAGTTCATCCAAGGCGGCAGATGGGGTTGAAGAATTGTACCTGTTGGCATTGCGTTCGGCCTCCCGTCTGAATTCTGCATATTCTGCACCATTTTTCAGGGGTAGTTTTTTTATAGGAGATTGTACACCATAATAACCGTTGTAACCAACCTGAACTTTATTGGCTGTTCCCCGGTTAGTAGTTATAAGGATGACACCATTTGCACCGCGGGAACCATAAATGGCCGTAGCCGAAGCATCTTTCAATACATCAATAGATCTAATATCGCCGGAATTCAAATCATTGAGACTGCCACCAAAAGGTAAACCATCTATAACAATTAAAGGATCGTTGCCAGCATTAATAGAACGGTTACCACGGATACGTATAACCGGTGATGAGTTGGGGTCATTGTTGGGCGATGCAATATCCACGCCTGCTACCATTCCCTGCATAGATTTAATAGCATTCTGCGAAGGAACTTGCCGGATGGCTTCTCCTTTTATTGAGGCTACAGAACCTGTAAGGTCTTTTTTACGCTGAGTGCCGTATCCTACTACTACAACCTGGTCTAATTTTTTTATATCATCGGCTACTAAAACAATATCCACTGCCGTCTGGTTGCCGACGACAACCTCATTCGTTATATATCCAACAAAAGAAAATACCAGCACAGCTTTTGAAGAACTGGAAGCAATACTGAATGTACCATCTGATTTGGAAGTTACACCGGAAGTCGTTCCTTTTTCAATAACACTTACGCCGGACATCGGTTGCTTGCTTTCATCAGTTATTTTTCCCGTGATAGTTTGCGATGATACCACAATTGTTGAAAACATACAAAATACACATATCCAAAGCCGGGGTTGGGAGAGAAGCAGTTGTTTCATTTTTGATAAGTTTTATACTACACTATTGTTGAATAATACTATTACAATACAATATTACGTAAAAAAATAAATACAAACCTAAAATATTTTTTAAGGCGTAATTGCAAAAATCTGATGCCGGGAAAAGAGTTGAAGATTGTCATGTGTCCGGATAATCCAGGACACTCCAT
>JBPPMM010000628.1:0-2477 GCA_051306075.1 Chitinophagaceae bacterium | reverse complement strand
GTGTTACAGCGACTGGAAAAAATGACTGGTCATTCCCTAATGGATAGAATTGTGTTTCGCAGGTCTTATTGCATCAATGATTTCAAGTCTGATTATCATTCTTATCGTGGTAACGCGTATGGTCTCGCAAACACATTGAAACAAACGGCCTTTTTAAAACCAAAAATGAAAAGTAGCAAAGTTGACAATTTGTTTTTTACCGGACAATTGACCGTGCCCGGACCGGGTATTCCTCCTGCCTTGATATCAGGTCAAATTGTTTCAAAAGTAATTTCTAAAAAATATGCTTGATCTCTACAATTCTACTTGTCATGATTGTAGTCGTCTGATCACCCAGCGCTACAGCACTTCCTTTTCCAGGGGTATAAAAGCTTTTGATCCCTCCATCCGCGCACCGATCTATGCTATTTACGGCTTCGTTCGTTTTGCCGATGAGATCGTGGATACTTTTTTTGAATACCCTCAAACCATTTTGTTTTCAAAATTTAAAGAAGATACATGGCATGCGATTGAAGCACGTATAAGTTTAAACCCCGTATTGAATTCGTTTCAGAACGTAGTGCACACCTATGGGATAGAGAAGGATCTTATCTCTTCTTTCCTGGATAGTATGGAAATGGATCTGACTAAAAATAATTACCATGATGCGGGATATGAAGCTTATATATATGGTTCTGCGGAAGTAGTAGGACTAATGTGCCTTAGGGTTTTCACAAAAGGGAATGAAGTTCAATATGCTGAACTAATGGAACCTGCACGCAGACTTGGTGCGGCCTTCCAAAAAATAAACTTCCTTCGTGACCTCAAATCTGATTTTGAAGAAAGGGGTCGGGTGTATTTTCCAGGGGTAGATTTCAATTGTTTTTCTGCGGAAGACAAGTTTAAAATCGAAACGGATATATTGAGTGATTTCCATGAAGGATACAAAGGAATCCTGATGCTTCCCGACACAGCACGTTTTGGCGTTTATCTGGCCTATGTGTACTATTTGAGTTTGTTTAAAAAAATCAAGCAAACACCATGTCACATTATACAGGAAAAACGGATTAGAGTTAATAACTTTGAAAAAATAGTTTTGCTTTTACAATCGTCGCTTAAGGCTAAATTAAATTTGCTTTAATGTGGATTGGGCAATAAATTCAATCAAATTAATACATGACTGCTTTAACTTTTATATTACTTTGTCTTGGTGCTGTAGTAGCCATGGAGTTCGTAGCCTGGTCTGCGCATAAGTATATCATGCATGGCTTCTTGTGGAACTGGCATGAAGACCATCACAAAAAGGATCACCTTACCGGAAGTTGGTGGGAAAAAAATGATCTTTTTTTTCTGGTCTTTGCAACTCCCGGCATTGTATGTTTGTTTGCTGGCTCTTTTACATCTCAAACCTGGTTGCTTCCCATTGGGGTAGGCATCACTATTTATGGTCTGATTTATTTTCTGATTCATGATGTCTACATCCATCGTCGTTTTAAATGGTTTCGTCACCTCGACAGTAAATATTCAAGGGCGGTATTGAGAGCCCATGGAGCTCATCACGCAAAAACCACAAAAGAAGACTGTGAATCATTTGGCTTATTGGCGGTGAATTCAAAATTTCTGAAAAACGGCAGGAGATAATGTCTCATTCCATATCTGAATTCTGGACACCATCCTCCCGCACCAAATTAAAAGTTGTCTTTATCCTTATGTCCATAATCCTGATCATTGGGTTATGGATCAGCAATGAGGTCAAACCAGACATGCTGCAACAAGATGTTGAGTCTATCAGGCTAATATCATTGCTTGAATCCAGGTGGCTGTATGCTGGTCTCCTTGTGTTCACCGGTATCTTCCCGCTCATTTTTGGTTTTCTTCCCAAGCTTCAGTTCCACAAGCAGTGGACAAATGTCCTACTTGCCAATATCCCGGTGACGATTTTCTTTTTACTCTGGGATTGGTATTTCACAAAAAATGGAGTTTGGGGTTTTTCTGATTCCTACACCTCCGGGTTTACGGTGTATGGATTGCCGTGGGAAGAGTGTATGTTTTTTTTGATTATACCTGTTGCCTGCATTTTTATTTACTGGTCTTTAAATAGTGTTATCGTAAAAGAACCTTTTGCTTCTTTAGAAAAGACAATATCGGTGGGTCTGGCGATCTTGTTCTTTGGCATTGGCTTTTGGAAATGGGACCATATATATACCTCGACGGCATCATTGTTAAGTGCTCTCTTTCTGGTCTACCATGTTTTATTTATAGGCCCCGGGTATAGAGGAAGATTTTACCTCGCCTATCTGGTGTCTTGTATTCCATTCTTACTGGTCAATGGGGTACTGACCGGAGGGTTTACGAAAGGACCAGTGGTTATGTATAATCCTGAAGAATATTTTGGAATCCGGGTAGGCACTGTTCCGGTAGACGATTTTGTGTATTCGTTTTTGATGTTGTTTTTAAATATCACCTTATTTGAACGGCTACGGACAAAATAGCTATTC
>JBPPMM010000625.1:0-4324 GCA_051306075.1 Chitinophagaceae bacterium | reverse complement strand
TGGAGTAATAGTCTTTTAGGTTCACAAGGATGCAAAGATAAAAACCAGGAGGGAATCAGAATAGTAATCATATTTTTTTAAGGGATTTTTTAACCAGATGCTTTGTTGGTGTGGAAAGCCGGAATTTTCGTCGTAAAAATGTTGATAGGCCGAAGCTTTATTTAATCTTTTTAAAGATGAAAGTTCCCTATATCCATTTTAAACGTATCAGGTGTATTGAAGGCAAGGCGAACAAGAAGAAGGTAATGTGAAAAGTGTTAATTGCCTGTACCTTGAAACTGCGCGGGCCTGAATAAGCTTTCAAATTAATTGCTTGGCCAGGAGGGGGTTGTTAAAACGGGCAATGTATTTGTAGTAACTATTTAAATCATCTTGTAATGAAGCCAGCATTCCCCATTTTTATTTCATTGTTTTTTTGGGTAGCCTGTAATGATCCAATGCCGGTGGATGAACATCATGCAGAAGAAGCAAACGAAAGCATTAATTCCCGGCAAGAATTAAATTTAAAAGTTCTTGCTGAGGATAGCGTGCCAGCAAATATCCAAATCGACAGTGTGATTCATATTTCTTTTAAACAGGATAGTTCATTAGTTATGGTGAAAGGCCATTTAAATAAAAGAGGTGACCCGGTCATTTGCTACTTACCGGTAAAACGTGGCAAAAAATTAACAGCGGCCATTATTCCTGATAAAGCAAAAGCAAACTTTCGTTTCAGTCATTTAATTCTTCCTGATGGAAAATCAGATGGACCATTTGGAAATGTGTTGAAATACAATCTTAAACAAAAAGGTAATTACAAATTATATATCGCCCCAAATAAAATGGTAGGAGATCCGGTTAGCAGCGATTTTGATTTAAAAATAAAAGTAGAATAGGATCACTTGTTTTTTTGAAGCCTTAATACGAATCCGCCTCCCGGCGCCATTTTAATTGTTAAAGGGTCTGCCTTTGTTAATAACCCGGAAGAGATTTTATAATCCGAGGGATATCGGTCAGCATTAATTCCATCCTCACAAACTGTGGAAGAGTAATTTCCTGCATCCAAAAAGGTAAGATCAACCGTAATTTCTCTTGCTGCCTGGTCTGTCATAGCTCCGATAAACCAGTCGTCTCCCTTTTTTCTAGCTGTAATAATAAAGTCGCCCAATTTGGCATCCAGTACTATTGTAGTGTCCCAGGTTGTGGGAATGCCACCTATCAATTCCATAAATTCAGGTTCCAGCAAACCCTGTGAAGGATTGCCGGAAAAAAGCTGGATCGGACTTTCATAAATGATAAACATGGCTGCCTGTTGACATCTGGTTCCAATAGTCATCACCTTATCCCCGATAGGGCGAAAGGTTTTTGGGGTTGCATTATCCAAAATACCGGGCTCATAATCCATAGGTCCCGACGTCATGCGAATAAATGGTAACAGCAAATTATGTTCGGGAGTTGCCTTTTCACTCCAGATATTATATTCCGAGCCCAACACTCCTTCCCGGGTAACAGCGTTGGGATAGGTGCGGTTAAAACCGGCCGGTTTAAAAGCTCCATGATACATGACCATAATCTGGTGCCGGGCACAGGCCTCTGCAACTTTAAAGTAAAAATTTACCATTTGCTGATCATCCCGATCCATGAAATCCGTCATAATAAAATCCACTCCCCAGTTATTAAATTGATCCAATGCGGGTTCTAATTGCCGGTCCAGTGTCATGGCAAGGGTCCACATACTGATTTTAATATTTTTTTCTTTAGCGTACGCCGCAATTTCATTCATGTTGATGTCAGGATGTAGTTTAAAGAGATCATTATAATCACTCCATCCGGCATCCATCATGATCCTGTCGAAACCAAATCGTTTTGCAAAGTCGATATAAAATTTATATGTGGCGGTATTAACTCCGGTCTTGAAAGGGACATTAAAAAGATTAATGCCAATTATCCATTCATCAGTTCCTTTGCCGGGATTTATCCAGGAAGTATTTTTTATCCTGGAGGGAGAGGCTAAACGATATACCAAATCGTTTTCCGGCAGTTCTTTATCTGTTAAAGCAATTAATATTACTCTCCAGGGAAATTGCCTGGTTCCTTTTGTTTTGGCAACATATTGTTCTCTTTTAGTAACCACCCGCTGGGTAAATTCTCCCCCGGAAACTTCTTCTTGCAGGGGATAAGGTGCAAATTGGCCAGACAGGGTGTTATTTCCATTTCCGGTTACAAACATCCCTGGATAATCTTCAAGGTCAGATTCAGTAATTACAATCTTAGGTCCTGCTTCAGGAGATAGAAGTACGGGTGTAAAGAATAAATTGTTTTTAGTAAGGCTATCCAATGATTTTACCTGGTAAGGTTCTTCAAAGCTTGTATGATAAATATCCACGTTTTCCCTTTTTACCACTTCAGGAAAATAGAAAAGATGATTTGCCGGGAAATTAAAAGAGGCTAATTCATTTTTAACAAGGATGCTATCTTTAAAATGCGAAACAAACCTATAAGCTACTCCGTCATTATATACCCTTAACACTAAGCTGAATGGTTGCCTGAACCGAATGGTGAGTTCATTATAAAAGTCGGGAATATTTTTTCTTTTTTCCGGTACCGGGGAAATAATGACAGAGTTATTATTTCTTTTTGTTGTTTTTTTTAGAGTGATATGACCGGAGATATTTGTTCCGTCCACCAGGAAGAGATTAATATCAGATGGAAGTAAGACTATTTTATTATCATATAAAACTGAATAAGCTAGTTTTTTACCGCCACTAATAATGGCTTTTATTTTTCCGTTGGGCGAAGAGATTTCAATTGTATCCGTTGCTTTACAGAACCAAAAAGTAAGCAGGAAAATAATAGTAAGCCAGCAATTTTTCATGGTAAAAAATTCACCGGGTGAAAATAACAAAAGTTCTTCTTTAAAAGTCTTACATCATTGCAGGATAACATTAATAAAATGGAGGCGATGATTCTTGACCCATGTAATTCTTATCAAAATTTAAGTTGAAAATAGTATAATCGACGGAGTAGTATTTTTTTCCACCTGTTAGTCCAACGCTCTTATTTTGGATACCATTAAGCTTATTGCCAACCCCAGCAAACCTATTAATGCAAAAGAATAACGAAGATTAAGCAATTCAGAAACATAGCCAATAAGTGGAGGACCCATTAAAAAACCAAGAAAGCTTATACTTGAGACGGCTGTTAATGCTACGCCGGGTGGAATTTTTGAATTTTTTCCTGCTACACTGTACACCATAGGTACAATAGAAGAAACACCAAAACCTACTAGCAGAAAACCTAGGGTAGCAAGAATGATGTGTGGAAATAACACAGAAGTAAACAATCCTGTAGAAATCAGAATACCGCTAATGCGAAGCATTTTTTTTCTACCATGTTTTGTAATCAATTTATCGCCAACAAATCTCCCGCTGGCCATTGCGATCATAAAGCTCATATATCCCAGGGCAATAAGTGATGGCGGGGCATGCACTATTTGTTTGAAGTAAACGCCACTCCAATCAAACATGGCCCCTTCGCTTGCCATACTGAAAAAACCTATCGTACCCAGCTGCGCCAGCATGGTATCAGGCTTTGAGAAAAAAGGCCTTTTTGGCCTGGGGGCGGCTTTCCCGGTTTGCAGGTATTTTTGTGAAACCATTACAGTCAAAATAACGAAACAGGCTACGGTTAAAAAATGGATAGATGGAGAAAAATGAAGTCCCATCATTAATAATCCGATAGCTGCACCGGTAAATCCGGCAGTGCTCCATACTCCATGAAATGAAGTCATGATCGGCCGTTCAAATATTTTTTCAGCTCTTATTGCCTGGGTATTTACAGAAATATTGCACATATTTCCAAATACACCAAAAAAATACAAGCTCAAAGCCAGATGCCAGGGCTGAGTAGCCAGGCTTATTGTAGTCAGGCATAGGGTATATAATACTGCACAAATGCGTAGAACTTTTTTACTTCCGAAATTGGTAACTAATCTTCCTGAGAAAGGCATGGCGGACAACTGACCCGAAGGCAAAGCAAGCAAGATGCTTCCCAAAGCGGCATCGCTCAAATTCAATGTGGTTTTCAGATCAGGAATGCGGCTGGCCCATGTAGCAAAACTCAGTCCCTGGCAAAAAAAGAAGGAAGAAACGGCTATTCGAATTTGCCTTTTTGAATAAACGGTAGTAGTGTGGATTGTTTCCGTTTTAGATTTGATAAATATAGGCCTTAACGGCGTAACTATTTTTTGGAAGAGTTTATAAATATCAACGATACCTGTCTTCATCTCAGCTGCTTTATTTTATGAATGGCAAGCAACTTAATATTATCTTTTTTAAAAAATATA
>JBPPMM010000620.1:0-9434 GCA_051306075.1 Chitinophagaceae bacterium | reverse complement strand
ATAATAGTTGTGAAAATTTAAGACCGGCTTTTTTCATTTGTTTGTTTTTATAGTTTTTTGGTCAATGGAATTTGCCTTCAAAAAATATTCATTATGGTTAGTTTAAAGTGAATATTTTTTTATAAAGCATTTGATGTTTTTATTTATTAATGTATTTAGCCTCATAGTTTGTCAATGAAAATAATCATCCTGGGTTGTCATCGGAAATTCGGTCATGGACTTTTCATTTATAGAATTTGAAGGCTAAAATTTTTGCCTGCACTGACAATTGCCTTCGTTGGTATAGACTGGATAGTAAACGCCTGGTAAACCAATGGCATGTTAAAAAAAATAGAAAAGGATTTCTTTTTCATTATATATCAGCTGGCGCGGAAGCTCCCAGCCATGCCATCATTCCTATTCCCAGTTCAATGGCTGATTCGTCAATATTAAATGTAGGAGTATGAACACCGGAAACAATTCCTTCCGCTTCGTTCATCACTCCCAGGCGATAAAAACATCCTGGTATTTTTTGCGTGTAATAACCAAAATCTTCAGCACCCATTCTTGCTTCGGTTTCCTCTACATTTCCCTTTCCTATAAAAACCTCCGCCTTTTTCCTTGTCAATTCGTTTAAACCTTCGTGGTTATAAACGGAAGGATATCCCACGTCAATTAATAAATCAATTTCTCCACCCATGCTGTGTACCAAATTGGTGGATAAATTCCTGATGAGTTCGTGAGCTTTAAACCGCCATTCTTCATCCATTGCACGAAAGGTTCCTTTCAGTTTTACTTCACCGGGAATAACGTTGGTTGTTGAACCTCCCTGGATTGAGGTAATCGATAATACGGTAGGATTATGCGGATTATTATTCCGGCTGGCGATTTGTTGTAAACTGACAATTAAATTGGATGCAATCAGGATTGGATCTACGCATAAATGGGGCGAAGCGGCATGGCCACCTTTGCCTTTTATGGTAATATATATTTCGTCGGCACTGGCCATTACTTTTCCGCTTCTGAAACTCATTTTACCTACTGCTAAACCCGGGTGAACATGCAATCCAAATATTGCAGAAGGCTTAGGATTTTCCAAAACACCTTCCTTGATCAATAAACTGGCACCACCGGGATTTTTTTCTTCTCCGGGTTGAAAAATTAATTTCACTGTACCTTCCCAACTGTCTTTTGTTTCATTTAATATTTTTGCAGCACCCAAAAGGCAGGTGGTATGTACATCATGCCCGCAGGCATGCATCACCCCTTCATTTTTTGATTTATAAGCAACATTATTCTCTTCTTTGATTGGTAATGCATCCATGTCTGCACGCAAGGCGATAACCCGGCTGTCAGGATTATTTCCTTTTATTATACCTATTACCCCGGTAGTTGCTTTTATAGCGAAGGGGATGCCGATCTCACTTAATTTTTGCTGAACAAATTGTGAGGTTTCAAATTCCTGGTAACTGAGTTCAGGATGTGCATGAAGATGATGACGAACGTCAATAAATTCTCCGGCGTACTGTTTTGCCAGTGCTTTTATTTTTTCTACCATTTCACAAAAATAGGGTTTAGCCGAGCAGCCGAAAAGTACAATAACATGGTTAACTCAAAATGGTAAGAATTTTATCCGGAGTATGATGATAAAATTTGCCTGATATCAATGAAGATTACATATCATCTCCATATAGCTTATCCAATTTATATTCTACAACATCATGCATTATATAAACGCCTTTAGGGAAATATACATTTAATCTTTGTTGGTAATCTTCCGCTTCTTTGCGGTCCTTAAAATTTCCGGCTTTTACTTTGTAATATGGCGTTTGATGCCAGAGGTAGGCTTTTAGTTCGGGGAAATAAGTATAGATTTTTGTTTTGGCGGCAATCGCTTCGTCCCTGCGGTTGGTACTGATGATCATCAACCGAAAGCCTTTACCAGTCTTGCGTGAATCACGGCTGGTTACTTCATTAATCTGGGCTTGCTTACTTACCAGCAAGTCAATACGCGGGTCCTTATGGATGATGACTGTGCCCGTATCCGCAATTGGAAAACTGGTTTGCGCAAATATATTGACGGAAAAAACTAAGGCACTAATAAAAAGTATTCTCTTCATGTAATAATTTGTTCAAAAATCTTACCAAAAAAGGAGTGATAAAATTCAGGTAGTTTATATTATTTCAATTTTTTATTTTATTGGCAAGCAGATTTTCAATTGTTTTAACTTAATAACCACCTCCTGCGCCTGCTATATTTTCTACGGGGTGCCAGGTAGTCTTAATTTCCTGGGTATCCATAATAAAATACGGTGATTGACCACCTTCACTATACCAGTTTATCTTGTCATAAAAAACAATACGTTTTAAATTCAAGGCAGATTTCTCTCTAAGCATTTGCTGTATCGAAGAATCTTTTTCGCAATAAATGGTTGCATTTACATCCATATGGTCTGCAAACCAGGTAGCCAGCTCGTCAACTTTACCAGTCAGAATATTGACTACCCCACCGGGCAAGTCCGATGAATGTAACACTTCAGAAAACGTAACGGAACACAAAGGCTTGTTTTCAGATGCCAATACTATACAGGTATTTCCGCCGGCAATAACAGGGGCTATCACAGATACTAATCCCAATAGCGAATCAGATTGAGGTGCTATAATGGATACAATACCGGTTGGTTCAGGTACGGAGAAATTAAAATGTGAACTTGCCACCGGGTTAACAGCACTAAAAATCTGTTGAAATTTATCACACCATCCGGCATAATATATCAATCGGTCAATAGCCAGGTTTACCTCCTTTTCAGCTTTTGCTCTTGAAGCATCCTGCAATATCAGCTCATCAATAAACTGTCCCCTTCTTCCTTCAAGCATTTCAGCCATACGGTATAAGATCTGGCCCCTGTTGAAAGCTGCTTTTCCACTCCAACTGCTAACAGCACTTCTTGCAGCAACCACGGCGTTACGAAAATCTTTTCTTGAACTGAGGCATACATTAGCAAGACTTTTTCCTGCAGCATTGGCCGGTATATAATATCGTCCTGATTCTGTTCGGGGAAACTGGCCGCCGATGTAAATTTTATAAGTTTTCAGCACCTCCAGTCTTTTGGATGGCTGTGGTTTCTCCAATCCATTTTCATTGATATGAAGTGATGAATTTTTAGTTATTGCTTTGCTCATAATTATTTTTTTACTCCTACAGAAGATCATTGAAAACCTGTAATATTTTCCTATCCTTCCAGGTTGAGATAAGGTAATAAACCATGCAATCCGCCTTCTCTTCCAAACCCACTTTCTTTATAACCACCGAATGGAGAAGTTGGATCAAATTTGTTAAAAGTATTTGCCCATATTACACCTGCTCTTAATCGCCTGGTCATATTAAATATTTTGGATCCTTTATCAGTCCACACCCCGGCACTTAAACCGTAAGGGGAATTATTTGCTTTTTCTATTACTTCATCATCCGTTCGGAATGTAAGAACAGACAATACGGGTCCGAATATTTCTTCCTGGGCTAAACGGTTACTTTGCGCTACATTGGTAAACATAGTAGGCCTGCACCAAAATCCTTTGCCCGGTAATGAACAACTGCTTTCATGCATTTCAGCTCCTTCCTTTTTCCCGATACTGATATATTTTTGAATGGTGTGTAATTGCTCTTTTGAATTGATAGCGCCAATGTCCGTATTCTTATCCATGGGATCGCCTACTATCAATGTTTCAATACGGTCTTTTAATTTGCGAATCACCTCGCCGGCCACAGACTCCTGTACATATAATCGGGATCCGGCACAACATACATGACCCTGGTTGAAATAAATGCCATTGATCACGCCTTCTACTGCCTGGTCTATCGGCGCATCCTCAAAAATGATATTGGCGGCTTTACCACCCAATTCAAGAGTTGCTTTTTTGTTTGTACCGGCAATAGATCGTTGAATGATCTTTCCTACTTCAGTAGATCCTGTAAATGCGATCTTATTAATATCCGGGTGATTCACTATAGATGCCCCCGTGGATCCTCCTCCTGTAACGATATTTACCACACCGGGTGGAAGATCAGATTCCCTGATGATTTCCGCCAGTTTCAATGCTGTCAATGAAGTAGTTTCTGCTGGTTTCAATACAACGGTATTGCCTGTAGCCAGGGCCGGAGCTATTTTCCATGCAGCCATCAGCAAGGGGAAATTCCATGGTATTATCTGTCCGGCCACGCCTAATGATTCCGCCCGCCGGTTTGGAAATGCATATTCCAATTTGTCTGCCCAGCCTGCATAATAAAAGAAATGATTAGCAGCCATGGGTACATCAAAGTCACGGCTTTCCCGTATTGGCTTACCGCCATCAAGAGTTTCAATTATGGCAAGTTCTCTTGCTTTTTCCTGAATCATTCTGGCGATACGGAAAATATATTTAGCTCTTTCCTTTGCTGGCATTTTGCGCCAGGTTTTATTATAGGCATTCCTTGCTGCATTTACAGCCAAATCAACATCAGCAGAGTTTGCATCCGCAACCTCACTGATCTTTTCTTCGCTGGCCGGGTTAATGCTATCAAAATATTTTTTACTTAATGGTTTCTTCCATTCCCCGTTGATGAAAAGGTCATATTGTTTATTTATACTTGCTGCACTTTTACTTTCCGGGGCTGGTGCGTAGGTCCAGGATGTGTCAAATTTTAATTTGAGTGTATTTGATTTTGCATTTCCGTTATTTCTTTTTGATACCGTATTTTTTTTTGCTACTGGCATAATTTATTTTTTTTATGTAACCAGCGACTACAACATTGGTCAACTACCTTGCGTCGCACTCTTCATCTTCCTGTTTTCAATCAGATTTTTTAATACAAACTTTTTGTACTTCTATTTTTACTCTTTCTTAATCCACACTAAAATAATTTGCACTCTGGTACAATCCGGTTTGCTCTTTTACTATTTGCATCAATACATCATTGGCCAGGCTGCTGGCACCAAACCGAAACCATTCATTGTTCATCCACTGCTCACCAAGTACTTCTTTTAACATTACTAAATAATGAAGCGCCAGTTTCGATTTTGAAATACCGCCGGCAGGTTTCATCCCAATCATTTTTCCCGTTTTATAATAGAAGTCCCTGATAGCTTCCAGCATTACCAAGGTTACTGGCATAGTGGCTGCCGGCTGAATTTTTCCTGTAGATGTCTTGATGAAATCAGCTCCGGCATACATTGCAATGTCGCTGGCTCTTCTTACTTTATCAAAGGTGCCTAGCTCACCAGTTTCAAGTATTACTTTTAACCTCGCCTCACCACAAGCTTCTTTGATGGCTGCAATTTCATCAATTACAAAATTGTATTCACCTGCATGGAATTTACCCCGGCTTATCACCATATCTACTTCATCTGCTCCCTCGTTTACAGCATACTTTGTATCCCGGATCTTTACTTCTTTTGATGCCTGTCCGCTTGGAAATGCAGTAGCTACCGATGCTACTTTTACCCCTGATCCTTCCAGTGCCTTCTTCGCCGTTTTTACCATGGAAGGATAAACACATATAGCGGCCACCGATGGCAACCCGGGTATAGCATCATGCGGATGTATTGCTTTGTAACAAAGTTGTTTTACTTTCCCATCAGTATCTTTTCCTTCCAGGGTGGTAAGGTCAATCATGTTCAAAACCAGTTTCAACCCATTCAATTTTGATTCCTTTTTTATACTCCGGGTTGTAAAACGAGCCGCCCTCTCTTCGGTGCCCACCTGGTCAATGCGGGGTGAGGATGTGAATACCGGAATATTTTGAAGAGATTGGGCAAGATTCATATACCATAATTAAGGGAATCAAAGGTAACAAACTTTAAAACCTTTAAAATTTAATACATGTTATTCTACATTCTAAACTTCCTCTCGGATCAAGAAAATTATTGGTAGTTAATAAATGACATATGATACAAGCTTTTTTTTCAAAGCAAAAGCTGAGGTCACTTCTAAAATGAGTAATGTTTTTTGTATAAATTTCTAAACGACCAGGACTGGAAAAAATCTGTTATGTACGGATTATTAAAGCCTGGAAAAAAGTAGATAAGATATTATTGGATCTGGCAGTAGCGAAAGCGATAGAGCCCGTTCAAGCATTGTTATTTGCTTAATCAATAACAAGTGTTAGTCTGTTTATTCTCATTAAGGGTTCCAAAAAAAAGAAGAGCCCCGACTTATCGGGGCCCCTCCTGTTTTCAACCGTCCATTGTTGATATTTTTGATTCGATGATCGTCTCTTTCGTTGGGTATTTTTTCTCGTCTTTACTACTGTTCTTCTTCGTAAACTGACACAAATGTAATGTTGACTTTACGTTTTTGCAATAGTAGAACCACTTTTTTTAAAAAAAATATTGAGCAGGATCACTCCTAACCACTGCCAAATAAAGTTCTAAAAAGTGATATTTTTATTTGAGTAAGCTTTAGGAATCCTGTAAGGTCTATTATAAATCCTTACAGTTTAATTATTTAAAGCGAAAGTAATATCCTGCTGGAAGCAAAATTGAATATTAGTCACCTGGCGGCTAAAGCTTATTTGCCCTTTAGCAATGTTCTAAGGTTTTTGATTTTTTTTAAGGTTGTATTTTTCCAAACCCTGTAAATTATTCAGATCAGGCGTCTTTGCCGTGACACTGTTTGTACTTTTTCCCACTTCCGCAAGGGCAGGGATCGTTTCTTCCAATCTTCGGCCCTACTTTAACCGGCTCCCTTTTTACGGCAGTATCCGTACCGCCTCCAGGTTCAAAACGATCTTTTTCATTAGCTGCATAGTCGCTGCCTGCAGAGTCGATCTCCTCTTTATTAGCCCGCATTTTACTATAGTCCGTTTTTTCAGGGCGGCCTTCTTTTAGCTGGGCATTTTCCTGTTGGATCGGGATCGATGCATGACTCAGGAAGGATACAATATCTTTGTTGACTTCCGCATCCATATTTTTAAACTGCTGAAAAGCTTCCACTTTATAAATAACCAATGGATCCTTTTGTTCAAGGTAGGCAGTTTGTACACTTTGCTTCAGGTCGTCCATGGCGCGGAGATGTTCTTTCCAGGCATCATCAATAACAAGCAGGGTAATTGTCTTTTCCAGGGATCCCACAAGCTCCTCACCATTTGAGGCCAGAGTTTTATTAAGTGATGCAAGCACATTCAATCCTTTTCTCCCATCTGAAAAGGGGACAACCACATTTTCAATATGACTACCCTGGGTAATTTTTATGTTTTTAAAAACAGGGATAGCCTGCTTCATTACAATTTCTTTATGCTTTGCATAATTGTCTGTTGCCTCGGCGTATAATTTATCAATCAGTGTGTTTAAATCACCCTTTTTAAATTCATCTTCCTCAATCTTTGTATCCAAACCAAAATTGACGATGCAGGCCATTTTAAAGCCTTCAAAATCTTCCTGTTCACGGAAGCCGGTTATTAACCCTTCGGAAACTATTGCAAAGGCATTGTCCAAATCCAAGGCAAGCCTGTCTCCAAACAAAGCATGCTGGCGTTTGCCATAAATTACATTCCTCTGCTTATTCATTACGTCATCGTACTCCAACAATCGCTTACGGATACCAAAATTATTTTCTTCAACTTTCTTCTGAGCCCGCTGTATGCTATTGCTGATCATGGTATGTTGAATTACATCCCCTTCCTTATAGCCAAGCTTATCCATCATAGCTGCAATTCTTTCGCTGCCAAACATACGCATCAGGTCATCTTCAAGAGAAACGTAAAATTGGGAGCTACCCGGATCCCCCTGGCGACCTGCACGGCCACGCAACTGCCTGTCCACACGACGGCTTTCGTGTCTTTCGGTTCCGATAATTGCTAAACCGCCAGCATCTTTTACACCAGGCCCCAGTTTTATGTCAGTACCCCGGCCGGCCATATTGGTAGCAATGGTAACTGCTCCGGCTAAACCGGCTTCAGCTACAACCTGCGCCTCCCTGGAATGTTGTTTAGCGTTAAGTACATTATGGGGGATCTTTTTTTGTTGCAGCATCCTGCTTAGTAATTCACTCACCTCTACGGAAGTTGTACCCACCAGGACCGGCCTTCCTCCATTTCTTAAAATCTCTATTTCATCAATCGCGGCCCGGTATTTTTCACGTTTGGTTTTATATACCAGGTCCTGTTTATCATCCCGAACCATCCTTAAATTGGTGGGAACGTTTACTACATCTAATTTATAAATGCTCCACAACTCAGCAGCTTCGGTTTCAGCAGTACCTGTCATACCTGCCAGCTTGTGATACATCCTGAAATAATTCTGTAAAGTAATAGTGGCATAGGTTTGTGTGGCCGCTTCAATTTTTACATTTTCCTTTGCTTCCAATGCCTGGTGCAAGCCATCACTGTATCGACGACCGTCCATAATACGGCCGGTTTGTTCATCTACTATTTTGATCGCTCCATCTACTACAACATATTCTACATCTTTTTCAAAAAGTGCATATGCCTTCAACAATTGCTGAACAGTATGAATACGATCTGCTTTCTGTGCATAATCATTAAGCAGGCTTTCTTTTTGTTGTAATATTTCTTCGGCAGATAATTCACTTTTTTCCACTTCAGAAAGTTTTACACCAATATCAGGGAGTATGAAGAAATCTGGATCTTCCCCGGCTTTTGTAATGGTGTTGATGCCTTTATCAGTCAGATCAACAGAATTGCTTTTTTCATCAATTTGAAAAAGCAATTCCGAGTCAACAATGTGCATATTTCTCATCTGGTCCTGCAGGTAAAAATTTTCTGCTTTCTGCATTTTTACCTTAATTCCCGGCTCACTCAGGAATTTAATAACAGGTCCATATTTTGGCAGTCCGCGATGGGCCCGAAATAAATAAAGTCCACCAGTTTTAGGATCATCTTCCCCCTTTTCAAATAATCTTTTGGCTTCATTAAGACAGTTTCTGACTATTCGTTCCTGTTCCTGCACTATCTGTTGTATTCTCGGTTTATGTGTATGGTAATGCTGGTCTTCGCCTCTGGCCACAGGACCTGAAATGATCAACGGTGTCCTCGCATCATCGATCAAAACAGAATCTACCTCATCTACCATCGCATAATGGTGTTTGCGCTGTACCATTTCCTGGGGAGTATGAACCATATTATCCCTGAGGTAATCAAAGCCAAACTCATTATTTGTACCATAAGTGATATCAGCCAGGTAAGCTTGCCTCCTTTCATCAGTATTAGGCTGATGCTTATCAATACAATCGACTTTCAAACCCAGCCATTCAAACAAAGTTCCGTTCCATTCCTGGTCACGGCGGGCGAGGTAATCATTTACAGTTACTATATGAACGCCTTCTCCGGGTAACGCATTTAGGTAGGCGGGCAATGTGGATACAAGTGTTTTGCCCTCACCCGTAGCCATTTCAGCTATTTTTCCAGAATGCAAAACGGCACCACCAATTAATTGTACATCATAGTGCAACATGTTCCA
>JBPPMM010000611.1:0-11590 GCA_051306075.1 Chitinophagaceae bacterium | reverse complement strand
CCGGTTTTAAAAAGAAACAATTTTCAGTATTGATTTCCTGGAGAGTGCTAATAAAGCAAAGGATAGGTTGCAGGTTCCTGAAACTAATTGTACTTTGTTCATTCAAAAAAAATCATCTTCTCCTTTTCCCTGAAACAACAAATGATCAAAAAGAAATTCTTATGCATCTGAAAAAATTAATAGTATTTCTTTTAATCCTTGGTTCCGTTGCCTGTCAGAAAAAAATTGAGGATGTAAATGTACTGGCAAATGGTTTTGAAGCAGTACCCCTGGTAAAACCTTTATTGCCCGGAATACTTGATGAGGCATCAGGAATTACTGATAGTAAAATAAATCCCGGTTTTCTTTGGGTACAGCAGGATAGTGGAAATCCGGGTGAAATTGCTTTGTTGTCGCATGACGGAACCTTTTTCAAAAAGATCAGTATCAATGCTGCCGTCAACCGCGACTGGGAAGATATGGTAATTGCCAACGGACCGGCAGCCGGCACCTCCTATGTTTACATTGCCGATATAGGCGATAATAACCTGGCTTTCTCCCAGTATAGCATCTATCGTTTTTCGGAGCCTGCTACAATTGCCAGTACGGTGACCGATTATGATAAGATCACATTTCAATACCCGGACGGGCCTCATAATTCGGAAGCTATCCTGGTAGATAATAATACAAAGGATATTTACATTATTACCAAGGGGGATTCACCTTCAAAAATCTATAAGATTTCGTATCCGCAAAACACCAGTTCCGTAAACACGGCTGTTTATTCCGGAGCATTAACCTTTAATGATGTAACAGCTGCAGCCATATCACCTGACGGGAAAGAAATGCTTGTTAAAAATTACACCAGCATTTATCATTGGGATATAAAAACCGGGGAATCTATAGAAAATGCATTATTGAAAACTCCAACTACCGTTTCCTACCAGTTTGAGCCACAGGGTGAGGCTATTTGTTTTAAGAATGATAATTCAGGTTTTTTTACGCTGAGCGAAAGACCGGCTGTTATTGCAGCTGTCAACCTCAATTTTTATAAAAGAAAATAAATGCTGGTTAATAATAGTTAATAATACCTCATCACCGTGTACATCTGATTTTTGAAGTTTTATTGAAGTATTAAAACTAACTTTATAGATATCAAGGCTATCATAGGTTTTAAAAAAAATTGCTTATGAGAGACATTTATGAAACCTTATCCAATGACCAGGGCCGTTGTTTTGTTGTAATGGGCTTTGGAACAAAAACAGATTACGCTACAGGCCGTAAACTTGATTTAAACAAATCGTACCGGTTGCTGATAAAACCCGTAGTGGAGGAAAAGGGGTTGATTTGTATCAGGGCCGATGAGATCCGGCATTCCGGATCTATAGATTTGCCCATGTACCGTGAGCTTTTGCAGGCTGACGTAGTAATTGCCGATCTTTCAACAGCCAATGTAAATGCATTTTATGAATTAGGCATACGGCATGCTCTTCGCCCCCAGACAACTATCGTTATTTCCGAAGATAAAATGGCCTATCCTTTTGATCTCAATCATATCAAGATTACAAGCTATACTCACCTTGGAGAGGGAATAGAGTATGAGGAAGTGGAACGATTCCGTAAACTTTTAGGAGAAACCTTGCAGGCAGTATTGGATAAAAAGGAACCTGACAGCCCTGTGTACACTTACCTCAACGGCCTGACACCCCCTTTGCTTGCAGAACAAATTGAAAAAATTGAAACCCGAGATAATGGATTTGGAGACCATGACGAAGAAGGTGAAGTAGCAGTTCTTAAAAAAAAGCCTCGTGCCAAACTGGACAAAACATTGGCCTTATTGATTGAACAGGGTGAGGCTGCCATTGATAAAAAAGAATTTGCCAGGGCAAAGAAATTATTTGAATCCGCCCTTCTGGTGGCAGGTAACGGACTTGATGGTCAAAATGTCAATAATGATCCTTATCTGATACAGAGGCTTGTACTGGCAACCTATAAATCACAGAAGCCTGATGCTATTACTGCATTACAAGAAGCTCTGAAATTATTGGGGCAATTGGACCTGGAACATACAAACGACCCTGAAACGGTGACATTAGCAGGGGCTATAGAAAAAAAATATTTCGAGTTGGGACATGGGGATGAGCATTTAAATAATGCCATTCTGTTTTTCCAGAGAGGCTATTATTTATTAAACAACCGGTATAACTGTATTAACCTGGCGTACATGCAAAATTGCCGGGCTAATTCTTCCCTGTGTACTACAAAAGAAGAGCGAATTGCCGATATGGTTTATGCCAATCATACGAGAAGAAGAGTGATTGAGGTTTGTAAAAATGACCTGGATGAAATTAATAAAAGAGAGGAAAGGCAAAAGGACGCCATCGGGGATAATGAAGAATTGCAAAAGCAAAGATTGTTTAATAACGAACAAAAATTCTGGATTTTTGTAAACCAGGCAGAAGCTCATTTTGCATTAGGTGAATTTGATGACTATAAGAGATCAGTTGAATCTGCCCGGCAAATTGAACATAAACCATGGATGATGGAAAGCTTTGAAGAACAGGTAGCCAAGCTTAGAATATTACTGGAGAGGAATGGTTATCTTCTTAATCCTCCGTGGAAGGAAAAGAGCTAATACTTTTTAAGTCTTATAAAAATGTTTGCCTGCCATAAAGCAGGGCTTAAATTTATTATTGGAATGCCGGACCGGTATTGTTTTTTTGCAATTTTATAAAGCATGTATGTTGTTTTCCCTTTTTCATCATTTTTGCAAAAGCAGAAATAAGATTTAAACAACCAGCACTTATTTTTTTACCATGCCTGATGAAGTTATTCTGCTGTCAAATAGGTTTTTCCGCAGAATCATTAATGGTTAAGTATTTCCTGTGTTCAGGCCCACCTAAGAACCGCCTGTATAATTATCCTAATTTTAAATTTTGAATGCCCGAATGATGATAAAAAAATTATTCCTTTCCTTGTTCCTTTTGATTTGCAACGAAGTTTTTGCCCAACCCCATGATAAAGCGTTTATCCGGCTTGCTTCTCCGCTCAGGGAAAATAATGCAGTCCGGTCTCCAAAACAATTTTTATCAGGGGCCACCTGTAAAAATTGTTCCCTTACCATCAACAATGTTCCGGTAAAAGTATATCCTACTGGTGCATTTGCATGGGAAATGGATATGCAGCCCGGCACAAATACATTTGAATTAAACGCAACCGGCCCCGGAAGCACCAGCGCCAAAAAAAAATTGACTTATTATTTTACACGGTATGTTCCTGATACGGTAAAAACACTAAGTATAGCAGATATTATCATATTACCTGAAGGCGATTTAATTGTAAAGCCAGGTGATAAAATACAATTTCGAGTAAGGGCATTGCAGGGATGCACAGTAACAGCTAACGGAAATATTCCATTATTTGAAATGCCTCTAACTAATGAGACCAGGATGCCCGGAATTTACCAGGGAGAATATACTGTTTCAGAATCAGACAGTTTTTCAATGACAAGAATTCCTTTTACAATTACAGATAAAGGAAGGTCGGAAACAAAAAGAGCTGAAGCAAAAATATCTATGTTAAGTTCACTGCCTTCGGACATGCTTGTTACACGGGGAAGACTGGCACATTTATTATATGGTACGGGGGATGACAGGCTGGGCGGATCCAAGATCGGTTATATTGATTCATTGATTCCCCTGCGCATTATAGGGAAGGCAGGCTCTTTGTATAAAGTACAGTTGTCAAAATATCGTACCGCCTATATACCGGATGATGTTGTGGGATTCCTTCCCCGGGGCACGTTTACTCCATCTTCCCTGACAACCAACTGGAGGGTATATGGAGATTCCCTGTATGATTATGTACAAATCGGGTTATTCTCCCGTTTGCCCTATCAATCTTTTCAATTGCCTGCCCCGTCCAGGATTGTGGTAGATATTTTCGGAGCAACCAATAACACCAATTGGATAACCCAATTGGAAAATACACAAGAGATAAAAAATGTATACTATGAACAACTGGAAGATGAGGTCCTGAGAATAACCATCCTGCTGAAGCATCAACAACACTGGGGTCACCAAATTTATTATAATGGTAACCGCTTAATGATAAAAGTGAGGAGGCAACCTGCAAACCTGGAGCTAAGAAATTTAACCATTGCTATTGATGCCGGCCATGGTGGTGGCAATACGGGTGCAAGCGGACCCACCGGCTCATCAGAAAAAGAACTGGCTCTTGCGGTTTCTTTAAAATTGAGGCAGGCCTTGCGCTTGCAGGGAGCTAATGTGATTATGACAAGAACCATTGAGAAGTTCGTAGATAATAAAGAACGGATTTTGATGTACCGCGACAGCCTTCCTGACCTGCTGATCAGTGTACATCTTAACTCTTCTGCCGACCCCATCCACGTAGCCGGGGCAAGCACCTATTACCGGTATGTCGGTTTCAGAAAATTTAGCCTGGATATTTATAAACGAATGCTTGAACTTGGCCTGGCGGAATATGGCAATACCGGCAGTTTCAATTTCATGCTCAATAGCCCAATTGAATATCCCAATGCACTGGTAGAAATGTTATTTTTAAGTAATCCGGAAGAAGAAATGAAAATACTGGATGAAAAATTTCAGCAGCAAATGGCTGACATGATCGTTTTGGGAATCAAAGATTTTCTGGAGGGGTGTAAATCGGAAATAGTGTCTGAAAAATTAGAATGAAATTCGGAAAGAAGATAAATAAAAGCAACGGGAGCCCTTCAACGACCCCGCCCGGTTATAAGAGTTACTGGCTTAATATAATTGTCAGCTCATGCTGTTTCCATAACTTTTTCAGTAAAATAAATTTTCAATACCGGGTTCTTGGAATACAAGGCCTGCACCCGTTCTATCAAATCTTTATATATTCCACTGGCCTGGTAGGCTATCGCATCTTCTATTTTATTCCAAACTGTCATTGAAATATAATCGTCTTCCGGATCTACAGGTTCAAGCAACCGGCAATCTATATTTCCAAATTGTTGTTTTACAATTCCAACAATTTCTTCATTGTAAATCCTCTTTGCCTCATCAACCTTTCCCGGCAAAAAATTCAGATAAGTTAGTCGGACAAACATGGTTACCTCCTTTTTTTTGATGTAAAGATTAGTATAGTTTTCAGGAAGGCGGCATTAACTTCATAGATACCAGATAATTGTCATAAAAAGGTACGAATAAATAGAATCTGTTTGCATGAAAGGGTTACAATTTTTTTTGGCATAGTAGTTAGTCATTATGATTCTTTTTTTATAAGCCAGGATATTAAATGGATGGATAGGGTATAATCAGATCATTATATTCATTGGGCTGTCTGAGTTATAAAAATGACATGTCATACGTGCCGGAATCAACAAATGGTTTATTGCTGCAACACGTCAAGCCATTGCTTTAGGAAGGATTGTTTTTGTTTTCTCCGGTATTGCATTATAAATCTTGGATGGGGGAGAGGCGTTATTTCTTTAAAGAACCCGTATTTTTCATTCAGCCCTTTTAGAAATTTATAATTTTTTTCACCCCCTATGCAGATGCACCGGTCACTTGCAAATCCCATTTCTAATTGTTGTTTTATAGTTTCTGTAATAAAAGGCGTGACAGCCGCTTTTAATTTTGGATCATCATAATAATTAATATTTTTTCCGTCTTTCATAAACCCCAGCGGCGACATAGCACCAATAAAATATTGGGAATAGAATTTTCCGGCGCCTCCAAACTCAGTTATCATTTCATAAATAAATTCAGCAGATAATTCTGTTGTATTTCCCCAGGGATGGTCAATCCCGCAATATTCTTTCAATTGCTTTGGTCCGGTGAAATTAATACCCGTGATGCCTGCTCCAAAACGTCCGGGGTTTATTCCCAGCAACAACCTTCTTTGGTTATTGTCGGAATAATATTTTTTAAAGAATTCTTTTACTATTTCTGTCACTTCTTTATTTTCCTGGGGATGCAAAACTTCAATATATGGAGGAAGGGGAGGAAGCGCCAGTTGCTGGTAGAAGTGAATTAAGCAGGTAGCCAGGTTTTTCATAACACCAATAATTTGTTGGCGGCAAATTTACGCCGTGTCAATTCATCGCCGATCTTTTAAAATATTTTTATCTATCGCCGAAGAGTATCTATTATTTTTTGGCAAGCTTCAAAATGGTTAAGACAAATATCCGCAGGGCAGCTGATAAGTTTGTTTTTCGTGAATGGAACTTTATTAAATGAAAGGCAGATTTTGATTTAAACTTATCTTCATATTTACAATATTACTGTATGAAATTTTTCAGTTTGCTTGTTCTCTTATTCTTTCCCTTTTTTCTGCTTGCGCATAAGAAAATTCAACTGGCATCCCCCAACGGGCATATTGAATTTCATATCGCACTTAATGATAAAGCACCTGCTTACAGAATAATATATAAAGGAAAAGCACTGGTAAATGAATCCCGGCTTAGTCTTCAATTTGATGATGGCTGGTTTGAAAACCAGCTTAAGATCAACCGGCCTGTATTCAGACAAGGCGATGAAACTTATGAATTAGTTGTAGGCAAGGCAAATCAAGTACGTTCTCAGTATAATGAAGTAATGATTCCATTTGAAGAAACTAAAAAACCTTTTCGAAAAATTAATTTGGTTGTTCGTGCTTTTAACGACGGGGTTGCTTTTCGCTATGAATTTCCGGTCAGTAAAAACAGATCTGAATTTATATTGATAGAGGAAAATACAAATTTCATTCTTGCCGGCGATCCTATGGTTCATGCTTTGCTGCTTCCCGGGTATACTACTTCGCATGAAGGATTATATACTCACCTTCGGTTGAGTAAAATGGCAAGCGATACGTTAATGGATATGCCCGCCATGTTTGAATTTCCGGATAATATTTTCCTGGCAATCACCGAAGCGGCCTTATTAGACTATGCTGGTATGTATCTCATGAAGCAAAATGGAAGATTGGTCAGTAAATTATCACCACTGCCTGGTCAAACTGAAATTAAAGTAAAAGCCGGCCTTCCTCACCACAGTCCCTGGCGAGTGTTGATGATAGGAGACAAAATTGGAGCTCTTATAGAAAGCAATATTCTAACTCACCTGAATGAACCCAATAAAATAAAAGATATCAGTTGGATAAAGCCCGGCAAAACCACCTTTCCCTGGTGGAACGGAAACGTAACACCTGATACGCTGAATGCACCAGGAAACAATTTTGTAACACAACAATACTATATAGATTTTTGTGCCCGTAATGGATTGGAATATCACTCCGTAGTAGAGTATGGACTGCATCAATGGTATGTAGATGACGGTGTTAATTTTCAACCGGGGCCCAACCCTGATGTTACCCGCCCCGTACCCGGACTGGATATGAAGGAAGTTTGTGATTATGCCGCAAGTAAGGGAGTTGGCGTAAGGGTTTGGGTGCATTGGGCCGCATTGTATCCTAAATTAGATTCAGCTTTTGCCATTTTTGAAAAATGGGGTTTAAAAGGAATGATGATTGATTTTATGGACAGGGACGACCAGGAGATGGTTAATATTCAAACAGAAATGTTGGAGAAAGCCGCAAAGCATAAAATGCATATTCAGTTTCACGGAGCATATAAGCCCACTGGCTTACACCGTACCTATCCTAACGAATTTACCAGGGAAGGAACACTTAATTATGAAGTGAATAAATGGGATAAGTTGGTTACTCCCGACCACGACCTGGATATTATTTTTACACGGATGCTTGCTGGCTCTATGGATTATCATTTGGGAGGCTTCCGTGCTGTTCCCGATTCTTTATTCCGGGTGCAATATACAAGGCCCCTGATGATGGGCACCCGCTGTCACTTGCTCGCCATGTATGTTGTACAGGAAAATTATTTACAAATGGTTTGTGATTATCCGGCGGCTTATGAGGGGCAGGAAGGGTTTGAATTTATAAAAATGGTTCCCACTACATGGAACGAAACAAAGGTAATTGATGCCAAACCGGGTGAATACATCGTTATAGCCAGGAGAAAAGATAATGAATGGTATGCCGGCGCTATCAACAATCATACTGAAAGAGAACTTAGAATTCCATTTCATTTTTTAGATGAAGGAAAATATATAGTTGACGTATGGAAAGATGCTGAAGATGTATATACAAATCCCAATCATATAAAAAAGGAAACCATCATAGTTTCGAAAAAGGATGTTCTGAATATCCGGCTTGCAGCGGGTGGTGGTTTTACGATGAGACTTAGAAAGCAATGATGTTAGGATTGGCTTTCTATGTTTGATTTTATTCTTCCCTCGGAAGTTTCATGTTTAATTTAAGTTCATCTATGTCCATTTCCTGTTCTACTTTTTTTAAAGCGGCATCACTGAATTCGCCTTCTTTATGCAACTTAATGAGGAGCTCACGCTGAAATTTGCTGATCTCCAGTTTAGCATTGAGCATGGGATCAGGTCGGGCATCCTGTAATTGTTTGTCTGTCCGTTTCGTTTTTTTATGCCAAACTATTTCCTTTGTCAGTTGGTTTATTATCAGCTCGTATTTGTTCTTTAAATTTTTCTGTATTTGATTATCAAGTTCTATGGGAAAATCTTTTTCAATATAATTGAATGTATGAGTTGCAATATGTAATTGCAATTCATTTTCTTCGGAACTGCTATAGTCCGGTTTTTTTAAACGTAATCCGCGTATCAGTAAGGGAAGAGATAATCCCTGCACTACAAGCGTTACAAAAATGACCACAAAGGCAAGAAAGATTATCGAATGCCTTTTAGGGAATGGCGTTCCATCCTGCAATAATAATGGAATGGCAAGGGCAGTTGCGAGTGATATCACACCCCTGGTTCCTGTCCACGCCACAATCAATACGTTTTTCCATGTGTTGTCAGGATCTTCATCTTTTTCCAAAACATCTGCTCCTTTCTTTTTACTAAAAACACTTTGCCAGTAAACGCCGGCAAATACCCAGATGATACGAACCACGATGGTAACCAGGCTAATGACCAGGCCGTACCCTAGTATTTGCATAAACGGATAGTTGCCTAATCCCTTTATAATAGATGGTAATTGAAGTCCGATGAGTATAAAAACAAAACCGTGCAACAAAAAAATGAGCGTATCCCACACCACTCTTATCCTCATTCTTGCCTGGTACGAAAAAACCTCGGGTGAGCGCCATGAAATAACAAGACCGGTGGTTACTACTGCCAGCACACCGGACATATGAAATTGTTCGGCGGCCAGGTAGGCTATATAAGGAGATAAAAGTGTAAGACTGGTTTCTACAATCGGGTTATTCTCAATTTTTTTATGGGCCAGCACAAATAAATAACCAACAACAATTCCCACTACGATGCCTACTCCGGCTACCAATAAAAATTGCAGACCGGCCTGCCATAGTACAAAGCTGCCTGTTGTTACCGCTAAAATGGAAAACCGGTAAGCAATCAATGCAGATGCATCGTTAACCAGGCTTTCACCTTCCAAAATGGTGATCACTTTTTTGTTGAGCCCCAGTCCTTTTATTATTCCGGATGCGGCCACAGCATCGGGTGGAGATACGATTGCCCCCAGGACGAATGAAAGGGGCCAGGTAAAGCCGGGGATCAGGTAGCGGGCGCAAATAGCTACAGCAACCGTAGTAAAAAAAACGAGTGTAATAGCCAGTGCCGATATGGGCCGGATGGATGCACGGAATTCATGCCAGGAGGTCTTAGATGCTGCGTCGTACAAAAGAGGGGGAAGGATAATAACAAAAACCACATTGGGATCCAATTGCAGATCGGGTAATTGGGGAACAAAACCAATGACCAGGCCTGCAGCCACTAGTATAATTGGAAAAGGGAAATTTCGTTTATTGGCGATGGCTGTCAAACTGATCAGGATAGCCATGATAAAAACAACAACCTTGAAATTTTCCATAAAAATTAAATGTACGTAAAATCAAGCCAGTACTGAACAGGCTTCACGCCGGCAAACTTTAATTAATGGATTTTTTTAATGCGGGCCACTCTTTTTAAATGTTTCCGGGATAGACTTCAAAGTAATTTTTCTGATAATATAACCTGGGTTTCAAAAATAATTGAAGGGCTGATTTTATTTTATGAAGGCGGCAGTAACCTGGCATGTTAAAAAATTTCATCTGGGGAATAAAGATTAAGACCTTTCTTATATCTTGCCGGTTAAACTAATAGCTAATTTTAAACACAAACCGATCAACTTAATGGAAAATACTGAAACACATCTTTTTTCTGATCCCGAATACCACCTGGTGCAGGCAAGTACCGGAAAACGCTTTGCAAACTATATCATCGATATCGTGTTTTTTTACTTCCTGGTATTCCTGGGCAGTGTTGTATATGTTTTGTTGAATCCCGCATCTGTTTATTCGCCGGTGGAGGACAATCCTGAATATAATTTTATGGAGACGCTGGTCATTATTTTTGCACTTATCCTTTACTATTTTGCTGTGGAAACTATTTTTAAGGGCAAGACCCTGGGAAAATTAATCACAGGCACCCGTGCGGTAAATGAAGATGGAAGTAATATCACACCAAGGGCGGCTTTTCTCCGTTCACTTTGCCGTGTTGTACCCTTTGAAGCATTCAGTGCATTAGGAACACCTTCATATCCATGGCACGACAAATGGGCGAAATCGTATGTGATTGATGAAAAAGGATCGAACAGGCCGGCAGATTAATGAGTATATACTTAAACCTAGTTCAAAGTTTCTTAAGCAGTAAGAAACTTTTTTTTTACATTTTTATAGTGTAATGCAGATTATAAGGAGCTAATCTTATTTTTTATTGATCTTATTGTTTATAGTTTTCAGGTAGGCCGGTTTGTCAGCAGGTAATGCGGAATGTGTATGTGATTTATCTGCCTTCCATTTTTTTAAAAGCCGATCCTCCAGCTCTTTAATGATCTGGGTTCTGTCTATTTTTTTTTCAGAATCTTTCATGTAGTGGATTTTTTCTGATAAGCTGGTCATAAAGTCTTCAAGATAGGTTATTAATCGCTTTATCTGCTGAATTTTTATAATTGAGTATTTTAATTCTTTATTCGCATAATTGTATTGTTTCCGTTGTCCTGGTACTAAAGCGGATCTTATTCACTTTGCCTGCGCTAGTATAATTTAGAATAAGCACCCCGTATGCTGTGGTAAAGGCATCCCAATTTTTATCTTTTATTTTTGGATTGCCCAGCCACCTGAAGAGACTTTTTCGGCTTGCACCCATGAGCGGTATTGTTAATTTCCCTTTAAATGCAGGACCTATTTCAACATAATCCCTGGCCGTATAGAAATAAATATCCTTGTCCTTAAAAAAAACACCACCACCACATTTTGCAATATTGCTTTCAGCTTCTGCTTTGGTAAAGCAGGGAAATTTTTCTTTTATTTGTCCAACGGTTGCAGTAGACCGGATTTCATTTACTTTTCCATCCAGGATATCAACCACAAATGACGGGCAACTGGTCGTTGATTTTAATTGCGACCAGGAAGCAATTACAAAAAGCAGGCACCCAAATAAAAGAAGCCTTTTTTTCATATCACGAATTTATTTAATTAGAAATTATTTTTTTGAATAGGAATTGCTTTATTAAGCCAGCAAAT
>JBPPMM010000609.1:0-2639 GCA_051306075.1 Chitinophagaceae bacterium | reverse complement strand
GTGAGCAATTGATCTATCACGATTATGCCGACATCAGTATTGCCGTAAGTACACCCCGGGGTTTAACAGTGCCGGTGATGAGAAATGTTGAAAGCCTGAGTATGGCCGAGGTGGAAAGGAAAGTTATAGAGCTTGCAGGCAAAGCAAGAGATAGCAAATTGACTGCTGATGATTTAACAGGCGGTACATTTACAATAACAAACGGAGGAGTATTTGGCTCATTAATGAGCACACCCATCATTAACATACCTCAAAGTGCCATATTGGGAATGCATAACATACTGGAAAGACCGATGGCTGTTAATGGCCAGGTGGTAATAAAGCCTATGATGTACCTGGCCCTGAGTTATGATCACCGCGTCGTGGATGGCCGTGAGTCTGTAAGTTTCCTGGTAAGGATTAAAGAATTGCTGGAAAATCCAGAACAGTTATTGATAGGGAAAGATCCGGTAAAAACGCTTTTGGAGGTTTAGAATACTTATTCATTAGATATCTGTTACTAAAATAGAGCTTGTATCAACCGATACAAGCTTTTTAACTATTTATCCATTATCAAATCCCGGAAGCATCAATATGGGAACTGAAATATGAGTCGTTACTTTTCATATTTGAATACAGCAACTGAAATTATCTCTTCTTATAAAGGAGATACCGTATTTGCCTTATTTATTAAAAAAAAATTTTCCGGGAACAAAAAATATGGATCGAAAGACAGGAAATTCATCAGCCATTTATGTTATTGTTTTTTCAGGTTGGGGAAAGCAGCATCAACATTACCCGTAGATGAAGCGATATTGGCCGGCCTGTTTCTTTGTTCTGATGAAAGCAATGAAATTTTAAAGGCCCTGCGCCCCGGCTGGAATGAAAGGATGGGAAAAAGCCCGGAAGAAAAATTTTTATTGCTCAATAGCGAGGAACCTGCATCAGGATTATCAATAGAGGATGTATTTCCATGGAAAGATGATTTGAATGAGGGAATAGAGTATAAAAATTTTTGCAAATCTTTTTTTATTCAACCGGATTTGTTTTTGCGTTTACGACCGGGTAAAGAAAAAATAGTAAAACAAAAATTGCAGAAAGCAGGAACGGAATTTACAATAATAAAAGACGATTGCCTGGCTTTATCTAATTCTTCAGGAATTGATAAGATTATTGTTTTGAACAAAGAGGCCGTTGTTCAGGATTATAATTCACAACGGGTAGGTGAGTTTCTCTTACCGCTCAGGCAGGAACAAACTGTAAAGGTTTGGGATTGCTGTGCTGCCAGTGGAGGCAAATCAATAATGGCAAAAGATATTTTGGGCCATATTGATCTTACTGTTTCGGATCTGAGGGAATCTATTCTTATTAATCTCAAAAAACGATTTAAAGAAGCAGGCATTACAAATTATAAAAGTTTTGTTGCTGATCTTAGCCGCCCACTTGCACATAATTCGCAATCATCCTTTGATCTTATTATTTGCGATGCGCCTTGTACAGGCAGTGGCACCTGGAGCCGCACACCGGAACAGTTATATTTTTTTGATAGAGGGCAATTGGACCGTTATGTTTCTTTACAGAAACAAATTGCATTTAATACCATTCCTTACTTGCAGCCGGGAGGTTATTTTCTTTATATAACCTGTTCCGTTTTTAAAAAAGAAAATGAAGAAGTGGTTGAATATATAAACAATAATTCCAGTCTTAATTTTATTAGAATGGAATTGATAAAAGGCTATGATAAAAAAGCGGATACGATGTTCGCGGCTTTATTTCAGCGCTAAATTTTTTTAAGCAGAAGCACCTTTTATTAAGATATCTTTTTAGAGTGCTGTATACAATATTGGAATTGGGTCATCAGACCGCCAGGACTTCCGTTTTTATCTCTGCTTTTTCTGTCTGCGTTTCAAATAAACCATATTCTTTAATAACACGTAATATTTCCGCCACGCCCCATGCCTGCGCAATACAACCTCTGTGATGATGAGGTGTATCGGCATCAAAAATTTCTGAAACAGAACCAATACATCCTTCATTCAGATGGTAGCTGAAATTATCAATTACTTTCCTCGCCACCGCCTTAAAACCCTTAACCTCCAATTTCACTATAGCATCGACATAGGCACCCAGCAGCCAGCTCCATGCAGTTCCTTCGTGGTACGACGAATCACGGTGCCACGCATCTCCGCCATATTGATGGATATAATGAAGGTCTTCAGGAGGTAAACTTCTTAAGCCTACAGGCGTATATAGTTTTTCAGTTACAATCTGCAAAATAGCGGCTGCTTTTTCACCCTCGATCAATGCATAAGGCAGACTGAAGGCAAATAATTGGTTGGGCCTTAACTCGGCAATGGGATTGCCATTTTCATCAATATTGTCATACAAATAATAGCCTTCCTTATAAATGAATTGACGGGTGAAGCTGGCTTTTGCTTTTACTGCGCTTGCATTTACAACCAGGGCATCATCTTCCTGGTTATTCATTTGTAGTAATGCTGCAAATATTCTCAATGCGTTATACCACAGTGACTGGATTTCTACAGGCTTTCCCATCCGTGGAGTTACTACCCAGGAGCCAATCCTTGCATCCATCCATGTTAACTGCTGACCTTCTTCTCCTGCAAATAATAATCCATCCTCATCAACATGTATATTAT
>JBPPMM010000603.1:0-2155 GCA_051306075.1 Chitinophagaceae bacterium | reverse complement strand
GAGTAGCAAACTTCTATGCAACTACAATTGCAGATGGGTTCGATTTTGCGAGTGTTTTGGTTAAAACCCGTGACGGACGTCCCATTAAAATTGAAAATAATATTCTTTCCACTTCAAAGGCAGGAGTAAATGCAAGAGTACATGCTTCAGTACTTTCCCTATATGATGGAAAGCGCCTAAAACGCCCAATGGCAAACGGACAAAACGTTTCCTGGGAAGATTTTCATAAGCAGGTTGGAGATGCATTAAATAATGTTCAGGGAGAAACAGTTCTTTTGACACAAACCTTTGCCAGTCCTTCTACAACAAGGTTGATCAATGAGTTTTCAGCAAAATTTGGGAATGTACGCCACGTAGTGTACGATACAGTTTCTGAAGATGCTGCCCTAAATGCTTTTGAAGCCAAATTCGGAACAAGGGCATTAGCTAATTACGATTTTTCTAAAGCTGAAACAATAGTTTCAATTGGTGCCGATTTCTTGGGAGATTGGAACGGTGGTGGTTTTGATGCGGGATACGCAAAAAGTCGGATTCCTGTGAATGGAAAAATGTCACGACATATCCAGTTTGAAGCAAATATGTCCCTGACCGGTGCAAATGCCGATAAACGAATTCCTGTAACACCGTCTCAACAAAAAGCGGTATTAGCAGCATTATATGGTTATATAGCCGGAGGTGCTTCAACGAGTAATCTTCCTGGAAATTTAGATGGTGCCGTAATTAAAGCCGGTAACCAATTGAGAAAATCGGGAGGTAAAGCTGTGGTTGTAACAGGTTTGCCAGATACAGATGCGCAATCACTTGTCCTGGCAATCAACCAGGCATTGGGAAGCCAGGTGATGGATACAGATAACCCGCGAATGATTCGACAGGGGAGTGCTCAGGCCGTTTCAAAATTGGTTCAGGATATCAAGAATGGAAGTGTAGGAGCTTTATTGATTGCTGGGGTAAATCCTGCATATAGCTTGCCTAACTCCAAAGAATTTATTGAGGCTCTTAAAGGTGTTGACGTCTCCATAGCCTTTTCAATGAAGGAAGATGAAACTGCAAAGCTCTGTAAATTTATTGCCGCCACTCCACATTATTTGGAAAGCTGGGGTGATGTTCAATTCACCAAAAATAATTTCAGCTTAATGCAGCCTACTATTAGGCCGTTGTTTGATACGAGACAATTTCAGGACTGTTTATTGAAATGGAACGGAAACAGTACCACATATTACGATTATATAAAAGAAACATGGAACGGGTCTCTAGGGGTTGGTTCCTGGAACGATGCTCTTCACGATGGAATTTTTGAAGGAACTATTCCTGGTGTTGCAGCTGTACTTACTTCCGAAACTGCCACAGCGGTAAATAACAGTACTTCTGCCCAAAACCTTAGTCAGGCGGAAAAAACCGAAGGATATGAGCTTGTTCTCTACACTAAAGTTTCCATGGGAGATGGCCAGCAAGCCAATAACCCATGGCTGCAGGAAATGCCGGATCCTATTACAAGATCTTCCTGGGATAACTATGTTGCCATTTCCAAAGCTGATGCAGATGCTCTAGGTTTAATAAATGAGAATGTGGCAAATGGTGCGCTTAACGGAAGTTATGTCAACCTTAAAATGGATGGGGTATTAGTAGAAAATGTACCTGTTATTATCCAACCGGGACAGGCTAAAGGATCTCTTGGGCTTGCATTGGGATACGGGAAAAAAGAAGGAATAAAAGAAGAAATGCAGGTAGGTGTAAATGCCTTCCCGCTTTATAAAGATTTTAAATCGATTCAAAACGTTTCTGTGGAGAAAGCTTCAGGAATGCATGAATTTGCCTGTGTTCAATTGCAAAACACATTGATGGGCCGGGGAGATATCATCAAGGAAACTACTATGGAAGTTTTTAATAATAAAGATAAAGAGGAATGGAACAAGGTTCCTGAGGTTTCCTTAAATCATATGGAAACGCCCGTAACTTCTCCGGAAGTTGACCTTTGGCAATCATTTGACCGGGAAGTAGGGCACCACTTTAATTTATCTATAGATTTAAATGCCTGTACAGGATGTGGAGCCTGTATTATTGCCTGTCATTCTGAAAACAATGTGCCGGTTGTTGGTAAAGTTGAAATTAGAAAATCGCGTGATATGCACTGGTTGCGTATAGACCGATATTACTC
>JBPPMM010000590.1:0-3788 GCA_051306075.1 Chitinophagaceae bacterium | reverse complement strand
TGACCGGCAGCCTCGGCATAACTTTGTACAGCGTTCTTCTGTATCATATACCAATCTGTTCCAAAATGTAATGACCGCTCAATCTCATGAGGATTTTCATCGCTCCAGTCGCTCAGTAACACTACTTCTTCCAATTGTTGTTTAGCCTCCCTTGGGCGGATCACAATTGCGCCATACATCCCTATCTGTTCCTGTAACATTGTGTGCGAATGGTACCAATAGGTTCCACTTTGTTTTAATTTAAAGGTATATGTATGGGTTGTATGCCCCTTTATGGGTGCGGTGGTAAGGTAAGGCACTCCATCCTGTTCATTGGGCAGGATCAGCCCATGCCAGTGTATTGAGGTCTCATGGTGCATTTTATTATGCACATAGATAACTACCGAATCCCCCTCGGTAAAGTACAGGGTAGGAGCCGGCAATTGACCATTGATGGCAATCGCCTTTTTATTCATACCACTGAAGTTCACCACCGTGTCGCTAACATCTAAGTCATAGCGAACCAGCTGCTGCGCATGGATCGAGGTACCCGCCAGAAACAGCATCAATAAATGCCAAGTTTTCATGTTAATTAAGTTTCTCTTTTTGTGATCCGCAATTCAACATTTTAGCACCATAGTATGGGTTTCTAATTTTCGCCTCGGTACTTAGCCAATACGCTTTTTTCATGGGGCAGTATTGGTAGTAGATCGTTCTGCCCGAATAGTCTACCTGTTGAAGTAATTCCCATATCATAGGCGATATTTCTGCAAATACTTCTCTTTGCTCTGCCAGTCCTTTGGCCGCCTCAAGTTTTTTAGCGGTTTTGACCAATCCTGACATGGGATCGTGATGATCATCGAGAAGTACAAGTAGTTGCCCCGAATGCAAAGAAGCCAGCTTTGAATCTTCCATTACAAGGTCCTCCTTAATTTCAAGGTATTTTCCCAGGATAGAATCCTGGACTTCCTGCCCGCCGGCCAGGTTGACAAATAGTATAAAAACAAGCTTTATGATTGTCGGTATCATTTCTCTGAGATAATAGGTTCGATAAAATAGCCTGAAGTTCGCACCGCTTTCATAATCTGTTCCGCCGAAACCCCTCGGCCGGTAACAGTAAGGGTCTTATCGGGGCTATGCAGGTCCACTTCCCATTTTTGGATGGCATTTTCCGCTTCCAGTGCGGGAGCGACTTTTGCCCGGCATCCTCCACAGTTAATGTTCGTTTTAAAGGTGAAGGACTCCTCGGGTATAGCTATCTCGTCCAAAAAAGTACTGCTGGCCAAGTTTTCACTGGCATGGTTGACAATTTCAGGGTGCGTAGGATTTGATTCAACACCGTCTGCACAACAGGCGCAGGTAATCCTGGATTCAAGATGGGTTTTACTGATGCTTTTTGTAATGGGTACCGTCATATCAGTCGCTTCCCTGTTTTGAAAAATGTTTGATGCTTCCATATTAAGTTCTAATTGCTTGAAGCAAATTTCAGAACTATCAGCCTGGGGGGCATTATGAAATCTGCTGAATTAATTGTAATATTTCCCGGGCTAAAATTTTTTAAGCATACCTACTACTTACTTTTTTATGCTTGGGTATTTTTTAGGAGGTAACGCAGGGATGTGATTGAGATACCTGTACTGACACCAGATTAATAAGACGGCAGGGCTAAATACTGTCCAACGACTTTCGTTTTAACCCAGCACTATTTTTGAACTGGGTAGGGGTCATTCCGGTTATCTTTCTGAATTGATTACTCAAATAGGCAACACTGCTGTAATCAAGTTGGTGTGCAATTTCGCTAAGACTCAATTCGTCATATACTATCAATTCCTTTACCCGCTCAATTTTTTGGTGGATGATAAATTGTTCAAAAGTGATGCTCTCGACAGACGAAAAAAGAGCGCTCAGGTATTTATAGTCCATTTTTAGATGATCCTGTATGTAGTCTCCCCATTTAACCTTCAACACTTTGTCTGAGTGATGAATTTGCTCAACGACCAGGTTTTTCATGCGCTCAATGAGTTGGCTTTTACGATTACTTACCACAGCAAAACCAAGGGAATCCAATGATACCCTTAACTGCTCTGCTTGTATAGGGGTAAGGGGACATTCGAGTGTGGCCTCACCTAACTGCACGGCGACATAATCAATGTTATGGCTCTGAAGTACTTCCTTTACCGCGTTTATACAACGAAGGCAAACCATATTCTTTATGTGAATTCTTTTGTCCAATACTTAAGTAAAGGTGATACAGATTACCGTATTTGAGATTTAATTGGTACTGTCATGATAATTTCATCCAGTGACTACCTGAATAAAATTACAAACATTCCCGGATTGTTTCTCAGATATTTATTCGTGCGATCAACCTTCTTAGAAAAGCCTTATGCTGACAATTGTAAAATATGGCTAAGTAGAACTGCAATGCTAAGTACACCGATTTCTCCTTATTAATAAAACGAAAGTGTAAGCTACCCCCGTTTAGAACTGCTTATTTGTCCAATTTAATCATATTTGATCAACTCATATATTTACTATATTTGAGCCGATTAAATGTTTTATTCGGCTCATGCGATACAATTGGCAACAAAAAGACTGGCCCGATTTTCAATATCAAATCAAGGATATTGAGGAGCTACTCTTTGACTTTGCCCAAAGAACGGGGCGAATCAGTGGTGTTTTGGATGGACTTTCCGAAATGGAACAAACGGAAGCCATGATAAACCTGATGGTCTCCGAAGCCATAAAGACATCTGAAATAGAGGGAGAATATTTAAGCCGGAACGATGTGATGTCCTCCATCAAGAGAAATTTGGGATTACAACCCGAGCTTCCTCTGACCAAAGATAAGCGTGTAGAAGGCATAGCAGAATTAATGCTGGCTGTTCGCCAGGATTTTAAAGAACCTCTGACTGCCAATGAATGGTTTCGCTGGCATACAGCTTGTAAGGTTAGTCCTGTATGAAGAATCCCCAATAAATACAATTTTAGGTTTACACCAGAAACATAATTCTTTCTTGAATACAAATCTCTATAATAAAATTGGAGAACCACTGAACCTATTAAAAGTGGCTATGTCTATAAGAAACTCCTACCATTATATTTTAATATACCATTGTTGCCGTTGTCCCTTGTCTTACAACCGTTAATCTAAACAGCAAATTAAAAATACTCATTATTCTTCCAAAATACCTATTTCTTCTAATCCCAGTAATTTCTAATGCAAAATTGGGAATCCAATTTGTGCTTATGTCTATAGACGGACTAATATTTTAAGGATTTGCCGCGATTCATAAATACAATAATCTGTGAAAACAATAGCTAACTAAGATGGGTCATTATACTTTAAGCTTAGCAGTTAGCCCATTTTTTCTTCTACCCTTCCACAACAGGAGGATTGTGAACAACACAATGAGTATTAAAGGAAAAGTTAACATTCTTTGAAGTGTTTCTTGTCCAACGGCAATTTCGAGAGCATCACCAGTAAGTCCTAATGAAAGGGCGGACTCGCGAGCACGATCGATCCAGTTACCAATAACCGGTTGAAATATTGAAGTTGAGAACATTCCAAATGCACCAATAATAGACATTCCTAAGGCTCCACTCTTAGGTATTCTCTGAGCGACAAATCCTATCATGTTAGGCCAAAAATAACAGACTCCAACTGCAAAAACAGCAGCTGCAACATAAATAAGCCCTCCTGTTAAAATGCTTAATAGGTAAATTCCAAGAGCTGTTAGGATAGCCGATCCCAGAAGGACGCCTGTTTGATCAAACTTGTGCACGAAATCCCCTCCGAAGTAGCGTCC
>JBPPMM010000583.1:0-3901 GCA_051306075.1 Chitinophagaceae bacterium | reverse complement strand
TCATCTTTTTTTTGTGCAGGTTTACACGCAAAAATTAAAAACGGAAGCAGAAGTAAATAGTAAATTTTCGATATTCTCATGACAAACTATTTTCTGGTTAATGGCCCGGAGGTGGTGCTGGTAATTCTAATTCGCCTACCGGCTTGCCCGATCTAATTAATGTAGTGCATAAAGCTGCAACTACCAGAAGTATCCCTGCAAACAAAATGGCTTTACCTGAATCATTATTGAAAAAATGTTTTAGTATATAGCCAAATGTCAATGTTTGAATAAGCATGGGAATGACGATCATCATATTGATGATGCCCATGTACACACCGTATCTTTCTTTTGGAATATCTCCTACAACCATCAGGTAAGGAATCCCCATCATACTGGCCCATCCTATTCCAAAACCGGAGATGGCTACAAACAACAATGCTTTGCTTTCTATAAAAGGGAAAGCTATAAATCCCAGGCCTGCCAGGAGAAGGCACACAAAATGAACCCACTTGGGGCTATATTTTTTTGCAAAGCCCACAAGTGAAAACGCGGTAAGAAAGGTTACTATATTATACCACCCGTTTACCGATCCGGCCAGGCTTACGGCTTTTTCGTATAGTTCGGAATTATCCGGCGTTGCATTATAAATTGAAAGCGCAATACTCTTTGAACTATTTTGCCAGTAACAAAACAAGGCATACCATTGAAATAAATAAACTAACCCCAGTTGCCACATTATTTTCGGCATATCCTTTATTGCACTGAAAACATCTGTAAACGGACTGAGAACATTTAAGGGCTTCGATCTTATTTCAATCAACTCTTCCTCTGTAGGGGGAATTTCAGGTGTTTTTTTCATGCTCCACCATACAGAACCAATGGAGCATACACTGCCCAGCATAAAAGAAGCAAATACCCAATTAGGTATTTTACCTGTGTGGCCAATAATGATCAATGGAAAAAGAAACAAAGAAAAATTCGCCAGTGTTTGTCCAAAGCCAGTAAAAAAACTTTGTGCCTGGAAACCGAGTGGTTGCTGGCTTGGATCTAATTTATCAGCAACAAAAGCCCGGTAAGGTTCCATAGCCGTATTATTGCCGGCATCCAAAATCCATAGTAAGCCCGCAGCCATCCACAATTCAGAACTAAAAGGATATAAAAACAAAGCAATGCTGCACATAATAGCACCAATGAAAAAGTAGGGCTTTCTTCTTCCAAACCGGGGATGCCAGGTTTTATCACTTAAAGCACCAATGATGGGTTGAATAAGTAAACCAGTCAGTGGTCCTGCTAAATTGAGCCAGGGAATTTCGTCTGGTTTGGCTCCGAGAAAATCATAAATGGGATTGACAGCGCTTTGTTGCAAACCGAAACTATATTGAATTCCAAAAAAACCAACATTCATGTTGATGATCTGCCAGAAACTAAGACGTGGCTTTTTGAAAGTCATAAGCAATCGTTTATAAATACTATGAATGTATTTCTAATTCGGAAAATAATTCAGAAAACAGATCTAAAAGACAGGAATGCCGGGTTTATAATCGCAAACGTTTGCAGCCATTATCAGCTTATATTTTTTTGATGCTGAATGATAAATTCAATCAGAATTTCTAATGAAACATCGATCCTGTTTAAAGCATCAGTTATATCATCCCGGTTCACCTGTGCCGCAAAACCGGGTGTTTTTAATTTTTTCAAAATGCTTTTTACTTCCAGCCCTTCATACCGTGTTGGGCGTATCAACGCAGCAGCATGTATGAAGCCGGACAATTCATCAAAAGCATAAATCATTTTATCCATTTTACTTACAGGTTCTACTCCAAAATAGCGGGGCCCATGAGAGGCTATACAATGGATTATTTCGGGATCTATATTTCTTTTTTCTAATTCTTCAATGATCATGCGGCAATGGTCGTCAGGATATTTTTCCCAATCAGCGTCATGCAGCAGACCGGCCTGCTCCCATTTTAAAGCAGTCATGTCATCGGCCCCTTCTTTTTCTATTGCCCATGCTTTCATAACAGCAGCCACCTGCTTCATATGAAGTCTTAAACGTTCATTGGGCACCCAGTCGTTTAATATCTGCAGGGCGTCTTCTATGTTCATTACATTTCCTGTATTCTTTGGATCTCCAAAGCTGGACCGTCCGAGAAAGTGAGTTGTCATTTGCTGTATAATCTTTAATTGAATGTATGAAAATGATGCCGCGTATTATAAAAATTCTGTTGATGCACCCGGCACTTTTACCTTTGACAATAATCAGCTGTTTAAAATGAGGGGATAAATAGCTGATTTTAAAAAGAATCAAATGAGTGAAAAGTTATTAAGAGGAACGATTTCATTTGTCAATCATGATAAGCATTATGCAACGATTGATTATGAAGAAAACGGAAAGAAAAAATCTGTTAATTGTAAAACTGATAACCAGGATAATAAGATAGGTACAAAAAAACCATACCCATTCCGGATTGGTGACACAGTAGATTTCCAGGTGAAGAGATCAGAAAAGGGTGATAAAATGATTGCCTTAAATGTGAAATTTCTTTATAACCAGGAATTGGAAAAGCTGATCAATAAGTCGGTGGCAGAGAATCGGTTTTCCGGTTATCTAAAAGTTATAGACGATCAACTCTATGTAAAGGAATGGGAAAGCTATATTTTTTTCCCACTTAAATTATCCATCTGGGAAAACCCGCCGGCTGAGTCAGCCTTTAATGAGTCCATTAGTTTTAGATTAATAAACACGAATAAACCACATGCTATAGCTGCAGAACTTTTTTCTCATGATTTTATTCCTGAATACAGGGAAGCATTAGCACATTTCAACGATAAAATACCGGTGGAAGCATTGGTGAGCAGGGTTTCCCTTTATGCAGTTTATCTCGATCTTTTTGGCAATAGTAAAATGATGGCTAAAATTGAAATATCCGCGCAAAATGAGGACCCTTTAAAACCGGGCGATAAAATTAAAGTTATCATTACCCATTTAAGCAGTAGCCGAATTGTTGTAAACCGGATTTAATTTGGTTTGCCAGATCTAACAACATCAAATAATATGTTTTCGGCAATAAATCCCGGTTGTTTCTTAACCAATAAAATTACACTGCAAAATATTTATTGAAAATCAGCTTCTTATAAAGGTCCTATAAAAAAATACCCTGATAATTATTTGGTGAAGCAGTATGCTTGCACCTATCTTCGCACCCCCAAAAATAGCTATGGCTGTTAAAGGAGCGGATTGAGGGATGGCTCATTCTGTTTATTATATAATAGCTGAAGGACCCGGAGATAGTATCCTTTTCTGACAGCAAAAAGTTTTTTATAACAATGAGTAAGTTACATTTTACAACAAAGCATGCGAATGCGGCTACCGTACAGCGTCAGTGGCACGTTGTTGACGGTACTAATCAAACCGTAGGACGTATGTGTGCTAAAATTGCTGCTATTCTACGCGGTAAAAACAAAGCATACTATACTCCCCACGTGGACACAGGCGATTATGTTATTGTGATCAACTGCGAAAAAACAGTTTTAACCGGTAAGAAGCTTGACCAGAAAGTATACGATACTTTTAGCGGTTACCCTGGTGGCCGGAAAGAAGAGGTAGCGAGAAATCTTATCAATCGCAGGCCCGAGGTAGTGATTGAAAGAGCCGTAAAAGGAATGCTTCCAAAAAACCGCCTTGGTCGCCAGATGTATAAGAAACTGTATGTATATGCAGGCGATGTTCATCCGCATACTGCGCAACAACCTAAAGAACTAAAATTTTAAAAGTGGTTGAATTTTTAATTTTCAATTTTTCAAATTAATATAAATGGAAAAGCAAACAACAGGTGTTGGACGTCGTAAAGAAGCTGTGACGAGGGTATTCCTTTCTAAAGGAGATGGCAAGATCACGGTAAACGATAAAGACTATAAA
>JBPPMM010000578.1:0-3140 GCA_051306075.1 Chitinophagaceae bacterium | reverse complement strand
GGTAATATCAGTTATGAACCGGAGAATCACCAACTGATGGTTAAGATAAGGCAGGAAAAGGTGGATAAAATAGCAGAATACATTCCTGATCAAAAAATAGATAGTGGTGCTGATAAAGGAAAAGTGCTGGTATTAGGCTGGGGGTCTACGTACGGTGCCATAAAATCAGCGGTAGCGGAATTACAAGGAAAAGGTAATTTAGTGAGTCATGCACATTTGCGCCATATGCGCCCTTTCCCAAAAAACCTTGGAGAAATACTGCATAATTTTGAAACCATTCTGATACCGGAAATCAACAATGGCCAGTTGATCAAGATTATTCGTGATGTATATTTTGTAGATGCAAAAGGATATCACAAAATAATGGGTGTACCTATTACCAAAATTGAATTGGTAGAAGAGATACATAAATACTTATAAAAAAGAAACGGGTTCAGGCTTAATCTTTCACCCAGTAGTCTACAACTACCACTTTTTCCAAATATGGCGTAAGCAAAGTACCAAATGCTTTGTGAGCAGGATGCGGTAAATAATTATCCCGGTCTTTTTCACTGGTAAAGCTCAGGAAAAAACAGTGCGTTAATCCCTGGTTCAGATTTTCGGGGCTATTATTTGTTCCCCATTCAATACTTTTAATTTCTTTAATTTGGGCAGGAAGCGCAAGAAAAGCAGTCTCCACTTGCTTTACCTGGGCGGGAGTAGCATCGTCTTTGAATTTAAATAAAACAACGTGTCTTAGCATGGGAGTCTTTTTATGCGTAAATGAGATTACAACAAAAGCCAGCAAACAAGTTATGGCAATAATAAGAAGCTTTTTCATTTGTTTATTTTTAATTGTTTTTTAGCCAGATGGAATTCGCAATATAGTCATCAAGATTGGTCCCGCCATCGGGCGGGATAGCTCATTTCACAGTTATATTTTTTCGGGTGTAATTTGATTTTTTAAAACAGGTATTTGTTTTAATTGTGTCAAAATTAGAATCTATACAACATTAAAGCATATTTTTTTGGGTGCATTCCAATTTGCCGCAGGTATAGTTTCCCCGCACCTGCAATTTTCAGAATTTGTATCCCCTCCACCGGAGGGGCCGCAGCGATTTCGCATAAAAGATCTTCAAAGCGGTGGGTTTATTTTTGCGACAGATTGGAATGCACCCATTTTTTTATGCATGCAAGGTGGATCCGACAGTTTGGCTGCAAATAAATTCTTTGATCGCCGGATAAAAGTTTACTTAGCATTTATCTTGTTAAAAAATCTGCAGATCGGGTTCAATCCACATTGCTCACATTTTGGACTGCGGGCAATGCAAACATACCGGCCATGGAGAATAAGCCAATGATGTGCTTTATGTATTTGCTCCCCGGGTATATTTTTGGTAAGTTCCTTCTCTACAGCCAGTGGTGTGGTAGCGGTTTGTTTTACAAGACCTAATCTTTTACTCACGCGAAATACATGCGTGTCCACTGCCATATTGGGTTGCTGATCCACTACCGAAGTAATGACATGAGCGGTTTTTCTTCCTACGCCGGGCAATTGTATTAGTTCTTCGACCGTCATAGGAATTTTATTGTCAAATTTTTCAACAAGCATCCGGGCCATTCCTAACAGATGTTTCGTTTTATTATTAGGGTACGAAATGCTTTTGATATAAGGTAGCAATTCTTCAAAACTTGTTCGGCTCAACGATTCTGCATCAGGAAATCTTTCAAAGATGGCGGGCGTTGTCAGGTTTACTCTTTTATCGGTGCATTGGGCGGAAAGTATCACGGAAACCAAAAGCTGGAAAGGATTATCATAGATCAATTCTGTTTCTGCTTCAGGAATTTCTTTTTCAAAATAATTAAATACGAACTGATATCGCTGTTTGAGGGTCATGGTTACAAAACTAACTAGTCAAAAGAAAATAGGAATATTATTGTACAGGTAATAAATAATATGAAAAAGACTTTTGTGATTGAAAGGAATACAACACCCCTTTTATTTCCGCAAAAAAAACATCCGCCAAAGCGGCGGATGTAAATAAGATCAAAAAAATGAGCGGAACGATTTAAACTGTTTCCGTTGATTTTTCACGGGCGTAATTCAGAATTTTTAAAATCACCTCGGTGCGTGGGGTTTCATGGATTTGGTCAAGCCTTAGCATAGATGTTTTTAAAACAGTGAGTTTTTCCCGTAATGTCCAATCCAGGCTCAAAGCCTGCTCAATAGCAGCGTTAAGCTGGGGAGTACTCTCGTTGTATAAATACAATAAAAGGTCCTCGGGGGTAAAATTTCTCATTAGCAAACCATTAATGTCCTTAAAAAGTGAATGTTCCAGAAAAGTGAATGTCCTGTTTATAAACGAATATTTAAAAGGCATATTGTTCAAAAAAGCTAGCTATTCCCCTTTTATAGTCTTTTCGGGTATGAGGTACAGGTCTTCGTTATCTCTTTTCATGAGGTATTTTTCTCTGGCGTATTTTTCCAGGGTCGCTGGATTGGACTTAAGTTCCTCTAATTCTTTAAGTTCGGTACTTATTAGGGTTGTATAATATTCTTTGCTTTCCCGGATTTCTTTGAGCTGGTTTTTACGTGCCGCCTGTGTAAAAACATCATTCTTATCTACAAACAACATAATAATGATAAAAACACCTAAAGTGATAAAGTATTTATTTTTAATCCAGGCGGGAATTTTTCCCAAGCCTTTTTTCAGAAAGGGTTTGGGAATATTGCTATTATTTGAAATGTTTTCCATATCCGGGATTTGATTGGCTTGCAAAAACTCTGTAAGAGCAAAAGTAGTTAACAGATCATATTACTTCTTGCTTCCAAATTTAATCTTTCCATTTGGATAAAAAGCACTGCTTCCTAATTGTTCTTCTATTCTGATCAATTGATTGTACTTGGCTATACGGTCAGTTCGGGAAGCCGAGCCAGTTTTTATTTGTCCGCAATTTAACGCAACAGCAAGGTCAGCTATAGTTGTATCTTCTGTTTCGCCGCTTCTGTGACTCATAATTGTATTGTAACCGTTATGTTGGGCAAGAGTGACTGCATTAATGGTTTCAGTAATAGTGCCAATCTGGTTTACTTTTACCAAAAGTCCGTTTCCGATTCCTTTATCAATTCCGGTTTGAAGGCGGGTTACATTAGTTACAAA
>JBPPMM010000564.1:0-5670 GCA_051306075.1 Chitinophagaceae bacterium | reverse complement strand
TTTGTTTAAGGTCGCTCAGTGCCTGCTTTTCATTGTTCGTAAAAGCAATATGACAAATTCCTATAGGGGTGGAGGCAACAAGTATATGGCCAAATGGGCTTTCCGCAAAACTATAATTAATAAAAAGATTTTCGCCTCCGTTTTTATATTCGCCCGGCGTCATTCCTTCTATTTTTACAAACAGATCATGTAAACGGCTGGTTCCTGAAAGCCCTGCTTCAAACGCTGCATCAAAAAGGGAAGTGTTACTTTGCTTCAACTTTTTTTTTGCATACTCAACAGTAAGATATTGCAAGAATTTTTTCGGACTTACTCCTGCCCATTCAGTAAACAATCGTTGGAAATGAAAGGGACTTAGATGTATTTGCCTTGCTATTTCTTCCAGGTCTGGCTGTGCTTTAAAATTATCTTTTATAAAGCCGATCGCTTTTGCTATCCGGTCAAAATTGTTATGTGCCTGTTCTTTCATTTGTTTATCCTTTTAAAGTTTGAAGTTAGCGACCTTCCGGTTCCGCTTTGATTCATTCTATTATAACCACTCTTCATTTCTCAATTTTATTACACAAAAATATAAATGAATCATTCCACTGTTGACCCGAAACTTGCTATGTTTTTTAATGCTTTGAATAGTTAATTTTGAATTACTGTTTCATTCACCCCATTTATATGCAGGCAAATACACTGGAAGAAGTTATAGCCCGTCTTGATGCAATTATCAATTCCTTCATTCAGCAATCCTCCCGATTGGGTTACTTTTCATGTTTGTACCGAAAGATGACGATTGCCATTAAAGAAGCTATGGGCAAAGGTGAATTTGAAGACGAAAAAAGAATGGAACGATTGGATGTAACTTTTGCCAACCGGTACCTGGATGCCTATTCGCAATATTCCTCAGGTCAAAAATCAACCACCTCCTGGCAAACAGCTTTTGATGCAGCGGAAACAGATCAGTATACCGTATTGCAACACCTGCTTTTCGGGATCAATGCCCATATAAACCTTGACCTGGGTATAGCGGCGGCAAAAATAAGTACACCTGAAACGATCGGATTGCTTGCCGCTGATTTTAATAAAGTAAACCTGGTGATTGGTTCCTTGTTTGCGGATGTGCAGGCTAGTCTTTCCAAAATAGCATTTCCCATGTATTTTATAAAGAAAATAAATCCTGAAAAAACAAATGCCATATTAAATTTCAGTCTTGTTAAAGCAAGACAAACTGCATGGGCCAATGCACTTTTACTTTCAGAAATAGGTGAGAGTGGTGAAGCACAGGTAATAACCGAAACAGATAAAATAGTTACCAGAGTAGCGCTGGGTATTCAATCTCCCGGAAAATTTACTGGCATTTTATTGGGATGGATAAGATGGACCGAATCAAAAGATATCAGGAAAAATATAGATTGCCTTTTATAGTTCCGGCAAGCACCTTATTTCGGTTATTGATTACAATGAACAAATAACCTGTTAAAATTGTCTTTATATCAATACATGTCGTAAATACAACCTCAGCTACCACGGTTTTAATTTAGTATTGCAATTTTCAATGAAATTATTAAGATGAAATATGTATTGATAATTATAGGATTTATCTTCCTGGTTAATTCTTCATTTGCCCAGCCAAAACCAGGAAATTATCGGGCTATACTTTACCGCGAAGATGGGAAAGAAGTTGTTTTTAAATTGAAAATAGAAAGATCAGCGGAAGAGGTCAGGGTTTTCATTTTAAATGCAACGGAGAAAATTCCCGCAAAAGATATTGTAATTAAAGAAGACTCGATGCTTTTTAACATGCCGGTATTTGAGTCATCGTTCCGATTGCAATTTAAACCGGATGGTACTTTGAGCGGAACATGGATCAAAGGAATTGCAAGCGGAAAAACACAGTACTGGCCTTTCAAAGCCTTTCCCGGTAATAGACGGTTTGAACTGGCAAAAGGCGCTGCTAAGAATAATATTAGCGGCAGATGGTCTGTGACGATTACCAGAGCACAGGGCACAACAAGGCCTGCCATTGCCGAATTTATTCAAAAAGGAAATGAACTGACCGGAACGTTTTTAACACCCAGTGGTGATTACCGTTACCTGGAAGGTATAGTTACAGGAGACTCCTTGCTTCTTTCTACTTTTGATGGGGCACATGCTTTCACTTTTTCCGGTAAAATAAAAAACCGGAATGAAATTATTGACGGGTTTTTTGGATCTGGTATTGGTGGAACAGAAAAGTGGATTGCTCAAAGGGACAGCAAAGCGGCATTACCAGGCGGTGATGCTCCTCAATTAAAAGAAGGATTTAAAAAGCTTGATTTTGTTTTTAATGATATTGATGGAAATAAAGTTTCTATAGCAGATGAAAGATTTAAAAACAAAGTGGTCATCGTGCAAATTATGGGTAGCTGGTGTCCCAATTGTCTTGATGAAACTAAATTCCTGAGTGATTATTATGATAAAAACAGGAACCGCGATATAGAAATCATTTCACTGGCGTATGAATACAGCACAGATTTTGCAAAGTCGCAAAAAAGTGTCCGGAAATTTCAAAATTTGTTTAATGTGAAATATCCTATGCTGATAACAGGAGTAGCTGTGAACGACACCTTACGCACTGAAAAAACGCTGCCGCAGATAACAACAATAAAAGCATTTCCCACTACAATATTTCTCGACAGGAATGGAAATGTACATAAGATAAGTTCCTCCTTTTATGGGCCGGGCAGTGGTCAGCATTATGAAAATTTCAAAAAGGAATTTCAAGCGACAATAGAAGAACTGCTTAATCAAACAGCAGATATTTCAGGGTAATTATTCATGCAGAACGCTGAGTTATTTATGGGGTTTTTTAGGCTATTCGGAGGATTTCAATAGCCAAAAATATTCCCTTTTGCTTCATGCAATCTTACTTTTAAATGGAAGACCCATTTAATGAAAAATATAAACAGCAAGTATTACAATTGCAAGGGCTGTAATTAAAGCCAGTTGACCAATAGGCCTTATTTTTTTAAGATGTAAAGCGGTGTCTCCTTTTTTTGCTTTTTTTGCGGTAGCGCTAATGATACCTATCAGTGCGGCCAGCACAATTACAAGAACCAGTTTTATGATCAGCAGGGGAGTTGAAGAAAGGGTTTTCCAATATGGCGTCATTAAATACCCACCGGAAACAATAAGCAATACTAATCCTATTTGCCCCATTTTGGTTAGGGCGAATGCATTTAGCATGAATTTTTGTGCTTCAGTTTGTTCCATTTTAGAACTCGCAATTCCCAGGAACATGAAACCAAAGCTAGTTCCCAAACCCATTGCCAGGCCAATGAAATGAATGATTAACATAATTTCTCTCATACTAATTGCATTAAGATTAAAACAAACATTTTTGTCATACACTGTCCGGATGTGGATGCACCCAGGGTTGCCTGTAGGGTCTTTGTAACAGGGCAGTTGCTTCTGCATCGCCTTCTACCTGTCTCTTTTTAGGATCGTATACCATTGGCCTTCCGGTTTTCATCGATAAATTAGCAAGTATGCAGCTGGCAGTCGATATATGCCCTTCTTCAACATCAGCAACTGGCCTGCTGTTGCTTTCTACAGCACCCAGAAAATTTATCATATGCTGCCGCGTGGCGGGCGCGGCATTTAATTCAATCATGGGTTCTTTAAGATCTTCAGGATATTTTTCTTTTTCATATACAACGTCTTTGTGAATGCTTTCTCCTTTGCCATGGGGTATAAAATCATATTTCATAGTACTGCCTTTCAGAGTGCCTTTGTCCCCATAAATCATAAAAGCCCATGGATATTCAGGGTCTGCCGGGGTTCCCCAACTGCGGTGCTGCCAGATGCAATTCAAACCGTCATATTCAAACACCGCATGCTGTGTATCAGAAATATTTGATTTACCTCCTTTATCCATATATATTCCACCGGTAGAACTGATTCTCTTTGGCCACCCCAATCCTAACATCCAGCGTACTGCATCCAGCATGTGAACACACATATCACCTGTAATGCCATTGCCATATTCCATAAAGGCACGCCACCAGCGGATATGCGGCAATCCATCAAAAGGCCTCATGGGAGCCGGACCTGTCCACATTTCATAATCAAAAAAATCAGGAACAGGTTGCACTGCAGGATTTCCATTGTTGCGCATAGAATAATAGCAGCACATTTCAACATGTGATATCTTACCAAGTAGGCCGGCGTCAACAATATTCTTTTTAGCATCAATCAAATGGGGTGTGCTTCTGCGTTGAGTTCCAATCTGTACTACCTTCCCATATTTTCTTGCAGCAGCAACTATTGCTTCTCCCTCAATGACATCCACACTGATAGGTTTTTGCAAATACACATGTGCCCCTGCCTTGATTGAGTCAATGGCCTGAAGTGCATGCCAGTGATCCGGACTGCCAATAAGAACGATATCCAACCCGCTTTCAGCAAGCATTTTTCGGTAATCAGAATAAAGCCTTGGCTTCTTACCCGACTTTTGTCTTTGGCTAACCATTGTTCCGGCTTCGGCCAGCAAGTTCTTATCTACATCACAAAGTGCAACTACTTCCACCGGAGAAACTTGTATCAGCCGGAAAAGGTCGCTTTTGCCATACCAGCCGGTACCAATTAATCCTACCCGGTAAATTTTATTAGTTTCAAATAGGAGAGGCATACCGGAAGCCCGGGCAGCAGCAAGAACGAGTGAAGCCGTAGCTCCCTTTATTAAAGTTCGGCGGGTGATACTGAAATCAGACATGGGATTTAATTTGGGTGTTTGAAAATAAGGAATAAATTATGTAAGGCACTTTTCGCAGCTTTAATTTTTGAATTGTAGTCTGCAATTTCATGCCAACGGCAAGTCAAACTAGACGCAAACATTTGAAATTTTGCCTAAAATTGCTTCTGCTGAACTGCCCCTACAAATAAATTTACCAAAGTCTTTGACAAGCAAATAATTATTTGCTAAATTGCAGTCTCCATCCCTTTGTAAAACACAGAAGATTTGATTTTTCGATAACTCCGGTACACCTCTGAGATATTCCATCCTATTTTCAAATTTTAAAACTTTTGTGTATGAAAAAACTCAACACTCTATTACACAATGAGAATGTAGTTGCTACCATTGTCATTGCGTCCGTATTTCTTATTACAGCTGTTATTACCGTTTGGGCAATTTACAGCTCCTAAACGATTTTTATCGATGGGTTAATTAAACCAGCTCAAGGGCTGGTTTTTCTTTTTTAAAGGAAATTCGTAATAAACTAATTGTGATTGTTACTACTTGTGCTTATTAATCAAACCTGCCTGAAAAGACCAGGATAATATATCCGCCAGACGATGATTAGTCCTGCAAGTACCAAAATGATCAGCGCAATCCATTCGATATTTCTGATTATAAACGGCTTTTTCTTTCTTGTATCCATAATATTATACTTAACAGGAATATCAAAGATAGAATGCATTGGTAGTAAATGGCAAAAGAAATGGCACTTTCCTTCAACTGTTCTTTCATAATGCCGGAATGATAATAGCGGAGGGAGCATTCCTTTTAAATATTTTGAGTGTTGATTAGGTAAACAAACAAAAATCAATTCACTTTTATCCCGAAAAAGGGCCATTGCATTTTATCTAACCAACAGAAAATTGCGCACGCTATAGAATTCTACGAAAGAAAATATTTTGATA
>JBPPMM010000455.1:0-3339 GCA_051306075.1 Chitinophagaceae bacterium | reverse complement strand
ATTCCCTTTAGGATCTTTTATACCCCAGGTGTTTTCAAAATCATGACGCAACATTATAATGCCGCCCCTTGGTCCCCTTAACGTTTTATGGGTAGTGGAGGTGATAATATGACAATGTTCAAAAGGATCATTCAACAAACCTTTTGCAATTAACCCGGCAGGGTGGGCTATATCAGCCATTATCACGGCGCCAATTTTATCTGCTACTTCGCGGATGCGTTTATAATCCCAGTCCCGGCTATAAGCCGATGCTCCACAAATGATCATTTTTGGTTTTTCTTTCAGGGCGGTGGCCTCCAATTGATCATAATCTACTAAACCGGTTTCTTTATCCACTCCATAAAATAAGGCCTGGAAATTTTTTCCGCTGAAATTGGCGGGACTACCGTGAGTTAAATGGCCGCCCATACTCAGATCTAGTCCTAATATTTTGTCTCCAGGTTTAAGGCAAGCCAGGAAAACCGCTGCATTTGCCTGAGCTCCGCTATGTGGCTGCACGTTGGCCCAGCTGGCGTTAAATATTTTTTTTAATCGTTCAATAGCCAGAGTCTCTATCTCATCTACTATTTCGCAGCCTCCATAATATCGCTTGCCCGGATATCCTTCTGCATATTTATTGGTGGGAACCGTACCCATCGATTGCATTACCTGTAGTGATGTGAAATTTTCAGATGCGATCAGTTCGATACCATTACGCTGCCGGTCAAGTTCCTTATTGATGAGGTCGAAAATTTGAGTGTCCTTTTGCATGAAATAAATGTATTTTTTAAAATATTGTGGTTTATTGCGGGCTTGGGTACGTAAACGAAATAGAATATCATAACAATCTCAGAAACCAAAAACTTTTCACTTATCTACTACTACCTGATGTTTCATCACTATAATCCAAAATCTAAACCTATAGTTAGCATGGACCAATCAGTGCAAACAAATACAGGGTGCAAAATTAGGCTGGTGAGTAATTGAAAATTCCGTGAGAGTATAAGTTTTTAATTGTGCTAAAATTCCTTACTTTCGATAGCTTTTGTCATAATTCCTGCAAGAAATAATGGGAAGACTGGCAGGAATGGAAGCAGCAGTTAACCTGTAAATGCAAAGGATTAGATAATTTGAATTTTTTAATCATGTCTGAGCCATATGGTTTAGGCTAAAAATCCGTTTCGTCGGATGGCGGTTATTAATGAAGGCAATCATACCAGTAGCAGGCGCCGGAACTAAACTTCGCCCCCATAGCTATACACAGCCAAAGGCACTTATTCCGCTTGCTGGAAAGACGGTACTAAGTATTATTATAGATCAAATGCAGGAAGCGGGAATTCGTGAATTTGTTTTTATTGTTGGGTATTTGGGCGATAAGATCCGGGATTATGTAAAAGCAAAATACCCCGATCTTCAAGCCCATTACGTTCAACAAATTGACCGGCAGGGGATAGGGCATGCCATTCAAATTACCAAAGAGGTAGTAAATAACGATGAGGTATTTGTAGTTCTGGGCGATACGATCTGCGAATATGATATACAGGAAGTGGTAAATAGTCCGTGCTCCATGCTGGGCGTAAAAAAAGTAGATGATCCAAGAGAATTTGGTGTTGCGGAAATAGACGAAGATGGATTCATAGGTCATGTGGTTGAAAAGCCGCAAATTCCTAAATCAAATATGGCACTTGTTGGTATTTATAAGATCAAAGAAAGTGGTCAGTTATTTGATTGCCTTGAAAAAAATTATAAACAGGGCCTTCGGACCCATGGTGAATACAGCCTTACTGACGCTTTGGACTGTATGTTGAAAATGGGCATTAAGATGAAGCCATTTAAAGTAGAAAGTTGGTTTGATTGTGGAAGAAAAGAAACCTTATTGGAGTCCAATGCCACTCTTTTAAAAAAGTTCACACGCAAAGCTGAGAGCGAATACAATTTCGAAAATACGGTGATCATACCACCGGTTAGCATTGGAGAAGCCTGCGATATAAAAAATTCGATCATCGGACCCAATGTTACCATTGGTGATAATTCAACAATCGAATATTCTATTATCAGAAATTCCATTATAGGATCTTTTTCTAACTTGTTTGATATCGTATTAGAAGCCTCTATTATCGGTAGTGACACAGGCCTGAGAGGCGAAACCCGCACTCTAAATATTGGGGATAATACAAATATTGATTTGGGATAGGTTGCCGGAATTTTTCATAAAAATCTTCGCTAAAAATCATATCAACTTTAACCGGTACATGTAAAATTTCAATTACTTCCGGCCAATGATAAACTTCACCAATCGCATCACAAAGCTTTTCGGAATTGATATTCCCATTATCCAGGCGGGAATGGTATGGGCAAGCGGCTGGGAACTTGCCAGCGCTGTAAGTAATGCCGGGGGGTTAGGGATAATAGGCAGCGGAAGCATGTACCCTGATGTTTTACGTGACCATATCCGCAAGTGCAAAGCAGCAACAAAACATCCTTTTGGGGTAAACGTTCCATTGCTGTATGCTGATATTGATAAACACATTAAGGTCATTATTGAAGAGGGAGTCAAAATTGTTTTTACTTCAGCCGGAAATCCTAAAACCTGGACTGGGATGTTGAACGAAAATGGGATTACCGTAGTGCATGTGGTGAGCAGTAGCAAATTTGCTTTGAAAGCTGAGGAGGCAGGTTGCAAGGCTGTGGTGGCAGAGGGTTTTGAAGCAGGGGGGCATAATGGAAGAGAAGAAACAACAACAATGGTGCTTGTACCGGCGGTAGTTAATGCTGTAAAAATTCCGGTAATTGCCGCTGGTGGTATAGCTACAGGAAGACAAATGCTGGCAGCTATGGTAATGGGAGCTGAGGCAGTACAAATGGGCAGTTGCTTTGTAGCCAGTGAAGAAGCTTCTTCCCATATTTCCTTTAAAAATAGGGTTATTACATCCCGTGAAGGAGATACGGTTTTAACCCTCAAGCAACTTACTCCGGTCCGGATGATTCGAAATGAATTTTATAGTCAAATAAAAGAGGCGGAGGAACGGGGTGCAGAGGTAAATGAATTAAAAGAGTTATTAGGGAGAGGAAGGGCTAAGAAAGGAATGTTTGAAGGAAACCTCAGCGAAGGAGAGCTGGAAATCGGTCAGGTAAGTTGTCTTTTAAATGGTATTTTATCGGCAGGTGAAATTGTAAAAAAGGTGTGGCAGGAATTTGTGGAAGGTTTGCATAATCCGGTAAGAAAACTGTAATTTTAATAAGTTGTTTCAGATCAAATTAATGAGGTTGCTCGTGCCGGATGAATTTATCAAATCAATAAAAAATGATTGTATGAAACCAAAATTAGTACTGCTGTTAATAACCCTTTTAAGTTTCGCC
>JBPPMM010000515.1:0-2090 GCA_051306075.1 Chitinophagaceae bacterium | reverse complement strand
TGAAACGGGGATGAAATAAGTACCCCTATAAAAAAAACAGGAATAGTAATTAAGTAAATAAACAAGTGAAAAATAAACCAGGCGACTCCATACTGCTTTCTTATGCGCAGCAGGGCCGAAACCATAATCTGCAATCCTTTCCGGTCATATAAATTATAATAGCCTTTACCTTCCGATTTAAAAGCCTCATTAGCGCTGCCACCCTGCAAATGAACAATATTTAAATCACCATAGATAAATAGTTTCCCAATTTTTCTCAAACGGCTGCACCATTCAATCTCTTCAAAATATAGAAAAAAGTCTTCGTCCAGCATGCCAGCTTTTTCAATAGCTTCTTTTTTTACCATCAGGAAAGCGCCATTGATCCAATCCACTTCAAGCGTTCCTTTTACTTGCAGAACATTTGTCTTTTTTACTTTGAAGGTATAGGCCAGCCAGCGGAGTAACCGGCCCATATAGGGTAAAGCCATTAACTGATTTAGTCCGCCAGTAATAAAAAAATTTCCTGAAATTTGGGGCGAAAGATCTGGATTTAATAATTGTATCCCGCATGCTACGGCGTCAGAATCCCTGAATCGTTCAACACATTTTTCAATGTTGTTCTGCTCATTCAGGGTATCGGAGTTCAATAATAATACTACATCACCTGAAGCTGCAAGAATACCGGCGTTATTGGCCCGGGAGAATCCACTGTTGTAATCCATTTGAATCCACTTTACATCAGTGAACTTTGTCCTGATTTCTGACTCGCTGTTGTCTTCTGAAAAATTATCAACTACAAAAACTTCAAACGGGAGAGTGATTTTATTGGTAAATATAGTTTGCAGGCAATCCAGTATTAATTGCGGTGTTTTGTAATTGACGATTATGATGGAGTAAAAGATCATTTAGTATATTTCTTTTCAATCGACCAATATTCCTGTCAATTCTTTAAAACGGGTTTATGATAGAATTTCTTAAACAACAAGAATAATGAATGCAAGAGAGAATTACTGTCGACTATTTTTCCGAATCGAATGTTACGGTAATCCAGAGGCTCAAAACTATTGCCCATTTTTTCTCCATAGCTTCTGAATTGATCAATCACTGTGCTTACAGGTGGAGCTTTTCTCATATTTCCTGGTGTACGTAAAATTCTGTGCGTTATTCCCTGGCAATATTGTCTTAGTAGTTCTTCACTGTCGCGAACTATAGCAGGAGTAAGATCCGGCCTCCTTTCTCTAAGACTAAAAAGGTATTTCATAAGCTGGTCAAACGCTTGGAGAAATTTTGCATCCGAAGAGGTGCTTGTGGTAGCTGCCGGATGTTTCCGGTAGGAAAATGTTTCCCGACAATCCACAGCCAGAAAATTTTTTATAGAAAGTTCAATCCATAATTCCATGTCGGCAAAAAGGAGGTTAGGATAAGGTGGAATTCCGCCAACCGAGTCATAATCCGAGCTACGCATCATGAAACCAGTTCCCATCAGGTCCGTTTTATTGCTAAGGAAATTGTGGATCACCTTTTCAGGTCCTTGTATTTCTTCCATCGGTTTGCATTTCCCTATTTCCATTCCTTGAGAATCAATATAATTGAAATGCGCCTGGTATAAAGAAGCTAAGGGATTTAATTGAATAAATTCATCCATATAAAGTAGATAGTCCTTCCCCAAAATATCATCATGACCGATCAATGTCATGAATTCATTGCGGGATACTTCCTTAATTCTTTGCCAGTTTTCTTCTATTGTCAATGGCTTGTCTGAGGGATAAACTTTTATCCTTGCATCATCAAAAGAAGTAATAATATCTCCTGTATTATCCGTGCTGCAATTTTCTAAAATGACCAATTCGAAATTTCTTAAGGTCTGTGTAAGGATACTACTAATACATTCCCTTATATGGTTACTCCCGTTTTTTACCGGTAATATGATACTGAATTTATTCATTCCATCCGGGCTATTTCTTTTTCCCAATAATACCTTTTTTGATCTTTACAATGGAATCGTGCAGGGAAGGGAATCTTTTTTTAAGAAAATACTTTATTCTGAAACTTTTTACAAATTCATTTTTTAATACTTCATGTTCTGCCTCCTGCAGTCCATTATCAGG
>JBPPMM010000507.1:0-18279 GCA_051306075.1 Chitinophagaceae bacterium | reverse complement strand
GAAATCGACTTAGACAATCAAAATTATCAAACCCAATAGCATCAAAAATTAACCGATAAAAAATCTATAGCAAAAATCGGGTTATTAGAGATGCCCTTATTTTTTTTCTGCTCTGTAATTAAGCTGCCTAAATGAATTTTTTTAGATTGATTGAATCAAGAGCCATTCCTAAAATAAATTCAGGACCTTTGTGAGACTACTTTTTTTTATTTAAATGAGGTGATATGAATCTTGTCATAAGAAAATTTTACTATGGGGACATTCCGGAGGATAAATCCGGAGCCGATACAATTGAACCCAAGGGAAAGTCAACCGAATGGCCACTGTGGGAAATATTTATCCGAAGCAAACAAGGCCTGGATCATAAACATGCCGGCAGCCTGCATGCTGCTGATGCACAGATGGCCATTGAAAACGCAAGGGATGTATATACCCGCCGGATGGAAGGTATCAGCATCTGGGCAGTGGAAAGCAAATACATTCACGCAAGTAATCCCGATGAGGCTGATCAGTTGTATGAACCGGCTAACGATAAGGTTTATCGTCATCCTACTTTTTATGACCTCCCTGACGAGGTAGGCCATATGTAAATTTTTTATTCCGGATTGAAATCTATATGAACAAAGATTTAATAAACTACACATTACAGTTGGCAGATAATGCCCTGATATTGGGTCACCGCAACAGTGAATGGTGTGGTCATGGGCCGGTGCTTGAACAGGATATTGCCATCACTAATATTTCTTTAGACCTGATAGGGCAAGCCAGGAATTTTTACCAATATGCTTCAGCGCTTATGAATAAGCTCAATATGCCGCTAAGTGTTTCCGCGCAAAAGTTGGACGTAGCAGTTTCTGAAGACATTTTAGCCTATTTCCGTGATCACTCTGAATTTAAAAGCATTCTGCTTGTTGAACAATCCAATGGAGATTGGGCGCACACCATCATCCGACAGTTTTTTTTCAGTGCTTACCAATATTTATTATTTGAACAAATAAAAATAGGAAAGGACGACCAGTTAGCTGCCATTGCAAATAAGGCCTTAAAAGAAATTACTTACCATTTAAGGTGGAGCAGTGAATGGGTAATACGCCTGGGAGACGGAACAGAAGAAAGTAATTTCCGCATAAACAAAGCTATAACCCATCTCTGGAGTTTTACAAATGAAATGTTTATACCATCGGAAGTTGAAATTCAAATGGCAAACAAAGGGATTGGTCCTGATGTTACCCTATTAAAAGAAAGCTGGATGAAAAAAGTAAAAGAAATTTTTAAAGAGGCCGGGTTAGATATTCCATCAGGTTCGATAATGCACTCCGGAGGAAAGGTTGGAAATCACGGTAAACATCTTGAAGACATCTTAAATGAATTACAATCTGTTGCAAGAGCACATCCTGCTGCTAAGTGGTAATGATAAACGATAAAACAATAAAAAGTATTTGGGAAATTTTGAAAGAGGTTCAGGATCCAGAAATTCCTGTCCTGTCGGTTCTGGATCTTGGAATTGCCAGGAAAGTACTGATACACCCTGACGGTTCACCAGAAATAATAATTACTCCCACTTATTCCGGATGCCCGGCCATGGATATGATTGCCGTTGGTATCCGGGTGGCTTTGGAACAAAATGGATTTAAAAATATTAAAATCACTACGGTACTTTCTCCCGCCTGGACTACGGACTGGATGAGCGAGGAAGGCAGGCAAAAATTAAAGGCCTACGGCATTGCCCCTCCCAACCCGAGGCAGCAGGTTTGTAATAATGATTTGTTTACTGCCAATGAAGCGGTTCAATGCCCTCAGTGCGAATCCTACCACACTCATCGAATCAGCGAATTTGGGTCTACCGCCTGCAAGGCACTATTCCAATGTTTAGATTGCAAAGAGCCTTTTGACTATTTCAAGTGCCATTAATGACCTATTCATAGTTCTGTAAGTTCTTTACAAATTCTACATTTCCCTATAAGATCATTTGAAAATTTCTATTTTTTGAGTTTATAAAATATTGCCTACCACCCATTAAAAATCAAAATACAGGAACGATATTTCCTGAATTACGGAGAAAATTTACTCGTTCAGCCAAAGATTCTACTTAACCCTATCCTCGTATTGTCACAAAGAAACTGTTCACGTCAAATCCATGAAAACGTAATAGTACTATTTACCTGTCGGAAGTGCCTGGTGCGAATATTTTGTATATATCTGACAAATAGCTTTTTGACTATTTTTTTCATTTCACTTGCCTAGGGTTGCATTGTTATAATATTCCCCGTATATTTACTCCAATAAATTTCGTCATTATGAAAAAATATTTACTCGCTTTAGTCGTTGTTGTGCTCCAAACTGGCATAGCATTTTCACAAAACCAGGGATATAGCTGGACTTTTGGAACACTTCCGCCTTACACTTTTAATTCAGTTCCTGCAATGCCGGGATCTACAACTACTCATCAATTGACACTATTAGGTGCCGATATTTTAACCGGAGATACCTCTATAAGGTCGGTAAGTGATTCAGTAGGATTAGGAGCAAGTTGTATAGGGTCTTTTATGAATGTTGGACAATACGGCGCTCCTCCCGATTATTTTGTTTTTGGACTCCAGTTTGAAAACACCCCCCAATTTGTAGATTCTGTTTATACAATAGAAATGACTTTTAAGTCATCTCCCACGGGAAACTATCATAGAGTTATGGGCTTTACTGATTTAACTACTGGTGACTCTACAAGCGATAATGGAATTTATATTAGACCGGATGATCCAGTTAGTAATGGACAGTTAATCTTTAGAGTCGATAGTGTTGAAATTGGACTCGGAACCACTTTAGATTCTTCAACATGGTATCACTTAACTTTTGTTCGTGATGCCAATCATATAATTACATACTATATAAACGGTGTATGGCAAGGCAATTATGATGATAGTCTCGGTAATTTTTTGCCTTTGGCTTCCAATGGTAATGTTATAAGTTTTTTTAGAGATAATGGCACTGAAGAAGTTGCCGGTTCAATAGCTAAACTCAGTATTTACAACAGGGTGCTTACAGAATCAGAAATACAAAAAAAGACGTTTAAGAATATTTGCAATACCACAGTTGTGCTGGCTGCTGATCCTAATGAAGGCCATCAATGGAAATTCCCAGGCTCAGCAAGTTCACCTTTTATTTCTACTCCGGCCGTAGCCGGAAGCGACAGTACGTATACTTTAACCGCTATAGGAGGAGGCACTATCACTACAGATACAGCTGAAATTATTGGGCTTGGGGCAAGTTGTACAGCCGCAGATTCCATAGCAGTATATTCACTAGACTTAGGTCTAGACTTTGACAACTCGCCAAGATATATTTATGATACTTATACCCTGGAATTGGCCATCAACTTTACCGATCTGGGAACTACCTCTAAAAGAATACTAAGTTTTTATAGTCTTGGCACCCTGCCCGAGGCCACTTATGGTATATATGTAAACGCAGCCGGAAATATTGATTTCTTTAATGGGGCAAGTAATGTGGTAGGTGCATCACCACTTACTATTAACGTTTGGTACCACCTGGTATTTGTGAGAGCTGCCAATGACACTATTTCTTATTATAAGGATGGAGTATTAATTGGAACATTCGTTGATTCTCTGAATCAATTTATTCCAAATAATGACAATGGTAATTTCATAACGTTTTTTAAAGATGATGATGGTACTGAAGAAACAACAGGTAAAATAACCAAGATCGGAATATTCAATGCGGTGCTGCCTGATTATGATGTAGTAGAAAGGTTCAATAATATCTGCAATGATGCATTGGTGATTCTCCCAGTTAATCTTACAAGCTTTACAGCTACCAGGGCAGAGGATAAAGTACAATTGAAGTGGGTTACAGCATCCGAACAAAATAACCTGGGCTTTGAAGTGCAGAGAAGCAGCGATGGCAGCAACTTTACCGGAATTGGTTTTGTAAATGGCAATGGTACTACCAATCAGGAGAATACTTATTACTTTACTGATCAGTCTCCGCAGACAGGAAAGAATTATTACCGCCTGAAACAAGTTGACATAGACAATCGTGTTACCTATAGCGGCATCAGGAGTATAGAGATAGGTGTGGCAAACAGGGGTATTCAACTATTTCCGAATCCGTCCCATAGCCTGATTACAGTTACTAATATTAAGGCTGGCAATCAAATGTCAATCTTTAATACACAGGGTAACCTGGTTATGCGCAAGAGAGCAAACAACGGCCAGGAGATAATTTCTATAGGAACTCTGCCATCTGGAGTTTACCTGTTACAGGTTACTGATAACGAGAATAACAAGAAAACAATTCGGTTTACCAAGTTTTAAATAATACTTTCTCTTTTAAAAAGCACCCTGCCGTCCGCAGGGTGCTTTTTTTGTATGTTTGTTTCAGTAAATAAATTACCTCTATGTCTTCCATTCTTTTTGAAATAAAAGAAACTGTCGCATTTATTACACTCAACAGGCCCGACAAATTAAATTCCTTTAACCGGGAAATGGCATTGCTTCTGCAGGATTACCTGGAAGAGTGTAAAATCACGGAAGTACGTTGTGTTTATATTATTGGAAAGGGTAAGGCATTTTCTGCGGGCCAGGATCTTTCAGAAGTTTCAGACCCTGATGGGCCTGGAGTACAAAATATCCTCCATGAACATTTCAACCCCATCGTTACTAAAATTAGGAAACTGGAGAAGCCGGTTGTTGCTGCTGTTAATGGGATAGCAGCGGGTGCAGGAGCTAACATTGCTTTGTGTTGTGATATAGTTGTCGCTTCTGAATCTGCTTCCTTTATACAGGCATTTTCAAAAATTGGCCTGGTACCTGATAGTGGAGGTACTTTTATTTTGCCCCGTTTGATTGGATGGCAAAAATCATCAGCACTGATGATGTTGGGTGAAAAGATAATGGCAAAAGATGCTGAAAAGATGGGAATGATCTACAAGATTTTTCCGGACGAAACATTTTCTGAAAATAGCTGGAATATAGCCGGATACCTTGCTCAAATGCCCACAAAGGGTCTTGCATATACCAAGCAATTATTGAACATGTCCCTGTCTACCAGTTTTGAAGAGCATTTGCATGATGAAGATATTTTTCAGCAGAAGGCCGCACAAACAGAAGATTATAGAGAAGGTATAAACGCCTTCTTAGAAAAAAGGAAACCAGTTTTTAAAGGAGAATAATTTATACAGCAAATTCAATGGATAAAGATCAATTTGCAATCAATGTGGTTACAAAGATGATGAATGATGACCTGTTCAGTAAATGGATGGGTATAGAAATAATAGAAATTAAAGAAGGCTATAGTAAAATAAAAATGCTGGTACGCAGAGAAATGATAAATGGCCTCGGAATTGTACACGGAGGTATTGCTTTTTCACTGGCTGATAGTGCTTTTGCTTTTGCCTGCAACAACAGAAATAATCTGTCGGTGGCTTTGGATACTTCTATTAATTTTATAAGTCCGGTTTATGTGGAAGATGAACTAACTGCTGAAGCTAAAGAAATTCATAATGGAAAATCCACAGGTCTTTATCATATCAGCATATTTAATCAGAATAATAATTTGGTTGCTATTTTTAAAGGAACTTGTTTCAGAACAGGAAAGACATTGATCTCCTGACCTGCAGGTTAAAAAAAATCGCAATTACTTTGACCTGATATTAAACCCATCCATTTTCTGTCCTCATTTTTGTCTAAACTGTTCATGCCCCTTTTTACTTTTTTATTAAACTATTAGTTATGATCTACTCTTTTGATAGTTATATTCCTGTGATTCATGAATCTTCATACATACATCCGCAGGCAGCCGTCACAGGAAACGTTATTATAGGAAAAAATTGTTTTATTGGGCCGGGAGCAGCACTTCGTGGCGATTGGGGGCAAATCATTATTGAAGAAGGATGTAATGTGCAGGAAAATTGTACGATCCATATGTTTCCGGGACTTATTGTATTATTAAAAGAAAATACGCATATCGGGCACGGGGCTGTAATCCATGGCGCTTCTGTTGGGAAAAATTGCCTGGTAGGAATGAATTCTGTATTGATGGATCATGTAGAACTAGGTGATGAAAGCATAGTGGGGGCCTTAACTTTTATTAAGGAAGGTGAAAAAATTCCTCCACGCAGCTTGGTGGCAGGAAACCCGGGAAAAATCGTAAAAGAAGTTTCAGATGAAATGATAGCATGGAAAAAAGAAGGAACTGAATTATATCAATCGCTGCCAGCAAAAATGTATGAACACTGCCGGGAAACTGTACCACTGAGGGAAATTCCTATAAATCTACATAAACAAGATAACTTTTATAAAACCTGGCAAAATCGAAAGGGATCCTGACCATATTGGCAGTCAGAAAAATCAATTAAAGCTTGCACCTTCGCAGCATAGTTATTAGTTTTACACCCACACTATTCCATTCCTCCCAAAAGCCTTAATTATAATCAACGTACCCAATTCTCCTTTAAAAAGGCCTCTATTCTTACATCCTCTAAATTACCGTACCCAATCAATCATTTATTTAGTTATTGAATCGTAGATCCTGTAAATGCCGTTTCCATTCTCCGCGAAAGCCAGTTTAATCTGAAAACTGAAGACTTTTCTATACCCTAAACCCAACGAGAATGAAGAAAATCTACTCATTGCTGATGATGCTATCGGTCTGTTTTGTTATTAAAGCACAAATTCCAATGCCTCCAGCACCCTTAGCTTGTGATCCAAATAGTTGTATTGTAACCGCAAACATCGACGTTTGTCCACCTACCAGCAGCACGGTGGTTAGCAGTCATTTAAATGGAACCTATAACAGGGGTAACTCCGCTAATAATCTGGGTCCAAATGCTGTGTGGCGTTTTCGTAATATGTCATCAGTTGCTGGCGTAACAATTAATGTTGAAGTTGCTATTGACGCCGTTTCCAACGCAATACTTCACAATATAGATGATGATGCAGCTGTGGACCAGGCTGGAAAATCTATTTCCAGTTTCTTTGCACCGCGTATCGGTCCTGACGTAAATCTTAACGGCACGGACAGGAGAGGTTATGTGCAGTTTACAATGACATTTTTCAGAAATTCGTCCGGAACCAATAATAACACAAACGCTGATTTTGCAATCCCTGTTAGCTTGTCTAATCTGAATTATGTCCAGTACGATATGGATGGAAATGAAGCCGGAAATGTTAACTCAGGCACTCCGGGAAGTTGGTTTCGTGAAACGGGTGTGGCACAAAAAATTTCTGCTAATAATCCCATTATTTTATCAAATGCGAATACCGACATTGTAAGATATAACTATATAGATGCTGCATCTGTTTGGACAGGCTTTGCTGGAACGGTATGTGAACGTGATGGCGTTTCACGCTGTGCCCAGTTGGCAACGTCTTTTACCTATGCAAATAGCCAACCCTCTATGACGGTGCGAATGGGATACGATTATAATGCCGGAAATAATGCAGGCATGCCCATACGCCAGTATGGTTCAAGACTGGGATGTTATAATTTTCCCGCACTTACTACCCTGCCCGTTGAGTTGGTTAGTTTCTCAGGGAATTTCAAAAATGAGCGAACTATTCTCAGTTGGTCAACAGATCATGAAGTGAATTTTGAAAAATTTGTTGTTGAAAGAAGTAACAACGGAAGTGATTTTAAGCCAATAGATGAAAAATTATCTGCTGGCATCAATGGCCTTACTAATTATGAAAGCTATGATGACCTGAGCGCAGAAACAGGAAATATTTTCTACTACCGGTTAAAGATCCTGGATGCTGATGGAAAATTTACTTATAGTTCTGTAGTATTGATACGGAAAGAATCAAAATCTATTAACAATATTTCAATTACCCCTAATCCTGTAATCAGCAATGCTACTACAGTTCGGTTTACTTCAACACATAATACAACTGTGGAAATTAGGGTGATTGAAATATCCGGCAAACAGATTGCACAGCAGTTGAATAAAGTAGCAGAAGGCTATAACAGCATTGCAGTTAAAGATCTGGATAAGCTTCAACCAGGAATTTACCTTTTACAAATGAATAAAAACGGGGAGTCTTCAGTAATTAAATTTTCCGTAACCCGCTAGGTTAATAATTTTATGCTCAGGGTTTTATTACACCCCTCCGGCCAGATGCGGAGGGGTATTTTCTTTTTCAAGGCAGAAAGGAACTAAAGAAAATTCATTCTGAAAAAGAATAGTTGTAACTTAATATCAGCACTTTTTCACCTTCAAACTGTTGTTTATGAAAAAAAATATACCTTTTTACATTTTTATTTTCTGCTACACATTCTCCTTCTTTTTATCGTATTCCCAAGCAGATCGGTTTGCATACGCTATAACAGATATTTCAAAAGATGGGTCCAATTGGAACTATTTAAGAAAAATAGATCTGCAAACCGGGAATTACAGTGAGGTTCTGTTAAACGGAACTGATGTAAACCGGCTTAGTTTTGATGAATCAACGAAAAAACAAATGAACGAACCTTTCCAGGATGCAAGGTTCGGGAAAGCAGCCAATGCGGCTTTTGCAACAGGAGTAGCCGCTATAGCCTATGACAAAAAAAGCCAGAGGATTTATTACACCCCTATGTTCCTCAATCAACTCAGGTATATTGATATGAAAAGCATGAATGTTTATTTTGTGCCTACACCTGATTTGTCAGGCCTTGCTGTAAAAGCCTCAGATCAAAGTAATATTATTACCCGCATGGCCATAGCTTCAGACGGAAATGGTTATGCACTAACCAATGATGGCAATCAATTGCTACGTTTTACAACCGGAAAAAATATTTTAATCACCGATATGGGTGCACTTGTTGATGACCTTGAAAATAATAGTGTATCGATTCATAATTCTTGTACCAGTTTCGGAGGCGATATGATTGCCGATGATGATGGTAATCTTTTTGTTTTTACAAACAGAAAAAATGTGTTCAGAATAAATATTGAAAGTAAAATAGCTACCTACATTGGGGTTGTTTCCGGGCTTCCGCCAGCGTTTACAATAAATGGAACAGCCGTTGATAATAATAACCAAATATTGGTTACCAGTGCCCTGGATAACAACACTATTTACTTAGTGGATAGTAAAACGTGGGTGGCTACCCCGGGTAAATCCACAGGAGGATGGCGAACGGCCGATCTCGCTAATAGTAATCTTCTGGCAACCCGTAAATCTTCTCCATTAATTAGTTTATTAAAAAACAATGATGAAATAGACGATGGAAGAATTCAATTGTTTCCCAACCCTGTAGTTAATAATAAATTTACTATCCAGTTCAATCTTGCCGAAGGAAATTATTATGTACAGGTGAAAGATGCACTGGGACGTCACGTAACACAAACGATGACTCATGTAAAAGGAAAAGGCCAAACCAATTATTTAAATCTTCCTTCTTCTGCAAACAAAGGATTTTATCTCGTTAAGGTAATTGATCAAAATAATAAAAGCATTTTTAGCAGGAAAATCCTTGTGCATTAAAAAAATGCATGAATAAAAAAAACCACCTTGATTTTTATTTTTTCAAGGTGGTCATCTTTTTTTAAAATTACCCGAACATATTATTCCTGGAAATTCTTGATCTTATTATAAAGTGTTTTACGATCAATATTTAGCACTTCAGCCGCCTTCTTTTTATTAAAGTTAACTTGTTGCAATACGGCCATGATCGTTTCGTACTCTGCCCTGCTTGCCGCATCCTTCAAATCAAGTTCCTTCCTGGGGGCAGGGGCCAGAACCGGGGGTGAATTTGTTTCGTGGTTGCCTGAATGCAGAGGTTCAATATTATTAATTTCCCATGGCAAGGAACTAAGCTTTATTTTTTCACCAGGAGGTGTAAGCAACACAGCACGCCTTACTACATTTCGGAATTCTCTCAGATTGCCAGGCCATGAATACTGTAAAAAAGTCTGAAGAACATCCTCTTCAAACCCAATTACCTCTTTTTCCAATTCGGTATTCGTTTTTGCAAGGAAAAAATCGGCAAAAGCGAGAATATCTTCCCGGCGACTACGAAGGGAAGGAAGATTAATTGAAAATTCATTGAATCTATGATAAAGGTCCTCTCTGAATTTACCTTTACGATAACCTTCCTGTAAATTTTCATTGGAAGCCACAATAATTCTTACATCTACGTTGGTTTCTTTGTTACCACCAACTCTTTTAAATTTTCGTTCCTGAATTACACGCAGCAAAGTGGCTTGCACATCAAGGGACAGGTTCCCTACTTCGTCGAGGAAAAGTGTCCCACCATCTGCCATTTCAAAATGTCCTTCTTTATCCTGCAGCGCACCTGTAAACGCACCCTTTACATGACCAAAAAGTTCACTTCCGGCTAATTCTTTTGATAAGGTTCCGCAATCCATTGCAATAAAGGGCTTGCCTTTCCGGCTGCTTAGTTCGTGTATTGTTTTAGCTATCACTTCTTTGCCAGTCCCGCTTTCTCCATATAAAATCACACTATAATTTGTACCTGCCACTATATTTATTTGATCATATAAGGCCCTGGTTGCAGCAGATCTTCCTATCATAAATTCATCATTATGATATTCAGCCCTGGCAGGCCCCTTTTTTGTACCTGATGGCGAAGCCTCACCCGGTTTGGGTTTTGCTATCTCAGGCTGCATTATTGCTTTATTCAACACACTTAATACCTCATCGGGTATCAGCGGCTTAACTATATAATCGAATGCGCCCAATTTGATTACCTCAACAGCGGTCTTAATATCTGAGTACCCGGTTATCATGAGCACCTTTATTCCTGGATTCTCTTTACGAAGTGTTGTTAAAACCTTAATTCCTTCCATATCTCCCAAACGATAATCACAAATAACCATGTCAAACTTTTGCTCCAAAAATTTTGCAATTCCCTTGGCGCCAGAATGAGCCATATCAATATCATAGCCATTTTTAGTCAGATACCTTCCCAAAAGTGTACATAAATCTAAATCATCATCTATAATGAGGATTTTCTTTCTCATCTTTCTATAGTTAAGTAGTGAATGAAATTAAGATTTTTTTTTATTATAATACTGTTATATACTCAAATCATGCCGGACTTTATTCGTTTTCATTCAGTTGAATATCTGGATTTTGCCTTTGGCAGTATAATTGTTCCCTTTTACCAGTGATACAATCGAGAAATATTTAATACAGGACCCGTTTCAATGCCACAGGACGATAAAAATAAACCACGAGCTCTCATTATTGATGATGAGACAGATATTTGTTACCTTCTGAAGGGCATATTAAGGTTAAAAAATTATGAGGCAATTTTTGCTACTACACTGGCCGAAGGAGAGAATTATCTAAAACAACATGATCCTGCTGTTATTTTCCTTGACAATCATCTTCCTGATGGATATGGCATTGATACTATTCGCCACTTTAAAGAAGATTATCCCTCCTCAAAAATTGTAATGATCACAGCTCACGATACCTCCTCTGACAGGGAAAAGGCTTACAAAGAAGGCGTTGATTTTTTTATTGGAAAGCCTTTTACGAGGGATACTATATTCAAAACAATCGAAAAAATTAAGTTGTAAGTTTTTTGTAGAATATTTTCCCCCAATTAATCTGAAACCAGGTTTTCATTTGTGTTCAATGTTACAAAAAATACGGTGCCCGATCCCACTTTACTTTTTACCTGAATATTTCCTTTGTGATTAAGAATAATATTTTGTGATTGTGTAAGTCCTAATCCACTACCTTTTATTTTGGTAGTAAAATAAGGTTCGAAAATATCCTGCAAAAATTCACCTTTAATTCCAATCCCCTTATCCTTAAATTCAATTATACATTTATTATAGTGCTGACTATATATACGGATTTCAAGCACTCCGGAATCATTTTCTTTCATCGATTCAATTGCATTTGAAATAATATTTGAAAAAGCTAACTTAATTTTTTCTTTGTCAACCCGGATTTCAAACGGTAATTTTTCATAGCTCCTGACAATTTCAATGTTTTGTTGTTCAATATTTACAGCTAATTCTCTTAAGGTTTCATCTACAAGAGCATTAATATCAATGGTTGTATAGTCCAAAGGCTCAAACCTTGTGGCATTTAATAACTCGGATAATAATTGATTAATTCTGCCTATACTGCGGCTTATCATGCTGTGCAAAAGAATCGAATCTTCGTCTTGCGTTCCTGCTTCCTTTAATTGATCTGATGCCAGGGAAATATTGGTTAGCGGATTTCTGATTTCATGTGCAATTGTCCTGGCAATGCGATTACTTATCAATAACTTCTCTTTGTTTTTTAGTAAATTCTCCTGGGCAGCAATTTTGCTTAATTCATTTTTTCCGGATCCCGGGTCCTCCTTTTCCTCTTTGTCCCCAAAATTATTTTTTTTCATTGCCATATTTTTCTTTTTAACCGGATTATAAAAAAGCAATTTCGTGTCCCTGTAAATCTGATATTATTCCAGGTTACTTTCAAAAAAATCCATCATAATACCACTAAACAATCCATTTAAAACTTTCGCCGGAATTTACCTGGTATAATATAAAAATATATGTGGCTGAAGTAATTTTAGAAATTTTGATTCTTCCGGTCTTATTGTTTTAAATAAATGAAATGGAATAAAGGTAATGGGAATATAGTAAGATGGAGCAACTCAATACCTGGGGTAGGATCGGCCACGAAATAAAAAAGGCCTTTCAATTAGAAAGAACCCGCTCATAATATGTCGGCTTTTTCATTATGTAAACTAAAATCAAAAAAGCCTAACGAATGACCTGTGGCTTCGGATTAATAATGACCGCCTGCATCCAGCAAAGTGCAGATGTCATCATGGAAATATGGATAAACATACCCGCCCTAAAAATAAAGAATCCTATCAGCCATGCTACCGCTGTTAAAGCGGCTATTATAAAAAGCACCCGTCTCATACATTCATTTTACTGGTATATAGAAAAAATGGTGCCAGCCGTATTTTTTAAGAGTGCCCAAAAAGCAAGCTTTTCTCAATTATGAATTTATGGCTAAGATTTTGAATGAGTTGAAAGATCCGCCACCAATTAAATAATTACATGGATCTTCGTTCTGCTTCTCCTTACTGGTTACTTCGGCATGGAATCATTAATAGTTATCCATCCCTGAATAAAGACATAAAAACAGAAATTGTAATTGTAGGTGCAGGTATCAGCGGAGCTTTAGTTGCAGATCAATTGTGCAAGGCAGGATATAATGTGGTAATAGTAGATCGTCGCCACGCAGGTACCGGAAGCACGGCCGCCAGTACCGCTCTTCTTCAATATGAAATCGACAAACCGTTGCATCAATTGATCAGGCAGGTTGGAGATAAAAATGCAATAAGAAGTTATCACCTGTGCCGGCAGGCTATTTTTGATATCAAAAAATTATGTGAGCAATTAAAAGAACCCGGACTTTTTAATTTAAAACCAAGTTTTCAATTTGCCTCTGTAAAAAAAGCGGTACCTGAACTTTGGAAAGAATTTACACTTAGAAAGAAAGCTGGTTTTCCTTTGCAATGGCTGGAAGAAGAAAATATCAAAACAAAATTCGGTTTTTCAAAACATGCAGGATTATTAAATAAGGATGGAGCGGAGGCAGACGCCTATAAAATAACTCACAGCTTGTTTAAAAAGTGGATATCCAGGGGACTACAAGTTTATGATAATACTGAAATTGCAGGAATCCGCCATCTTAAACAAGGTGTAGAACTTACAACCGCGGACAAAATAAAAATCACTGCAAAAAAAATGATCATTGCCTGCGGATATGAATCACAACAATATATTCCTGAAAAAGTACAGCAACTTCATGCTACATATGCCATAGCCAGTGAATCCTATGCCATAAAAGATTTTTGGTATAAAAATGCCCTGATCTGGGAAACAGCAACACCTTATCTGTACTTGCGCACTACCAGCGATAACCGGATATTGATTGGAGGAAAAGATGTGCCATTTACCAGCGCTATAAAAAGGGACAGGTTGCTAAACCAAAAGGCAAAAAGCCTGGAAAAATCATTTAACATCCTTTGCCCTGACATTCCATTTAAAACTGATTTTAAATGGGCGGGTACATTTGCTTCTACAGCTGACGGCCTCCCTTATATAGGGGCCATACGCCAAAGACCTCATACTTATTTTGCATTGGGATATGGAGGTAATGGCATTACATTTAGCGTAATTGCAGCCAAAATTATAAGAGACCTCATATCGGGAAAGAAAAATAAAGACGCCGAAATATTTAAATTTGGCAGATAATAGGGAATTAAAAAAAACTGGGTTCAGGATGCAAGTTCCAATTCTACATCTGCCAATTTATTATATATATATTTTTCCTGGAGCCATGTCATTGTGCCCTTTGATTTTCTAACAAACCAACAGCCCCTGATTACTTTAAAGGAAATCATTTTATGGTTGCCCGGGGTTTGGTGAATTTCGCCGGAAATATATATATAGTCGTTTTCGGACTTTTGAACAAGGTTAACAAGCTTAACAGGCAGTTTATTCAAATCAACATCACCGGTAATGATGCAGTTTATCGAATCATCCAAATTGCTTTTGGCATTTACCTGCAGTGTAACCTGTTCATCATTGTCGCGAAACCGGAGTAATCCGGCCTGGATGTGATCTAGTTTTCGTTTAATAGGGCCTAAATTTTTTTTCATGATGTTATGATGTTAGAACATTTTTATACCAGCAGGCGCTTAATTTGATTGCCATTTGGAAAGGGCTGGTTTTGAATGGGGGAATGCAATGCTTCTCAATACCCATTTATATCCCTTTTCCATAAATAGCTCTAAACGATTCCTTTCTTTTTTACCAAAGGGTTCAGTGTATTCAACTGCATTCATGGTCATCTTAATCAAAACCACTTTTCCTTTTTCCGGGATCGCATTCTGCATAAAATCACAATGAGCTTCCTCTACTATGGTGGCTTTACCACTAACTTCCAAGTGAAAGAATACACCTTTGCGGTAGAAATGAAGACGCACAGGGAAACTTTTTTCGCAGCTGGAAATACTTTGTAATGAGCTTTGGCAAATAAACCAAAGGTGCCCGGTTTCATCTACGTGTACAGCCGTAACAATGCTGTTAGGTAATTTAAATACATCATTGCTCATGGAATACATGATGGCAGTGCGGAGTTCATAAATCTTTTCTCTGATTTCGTTGAGGTTGGTGTCGGTTGTCATAATGGTAGTCTTTTGTTATTATTATTCAAATGTGATACCAAGCTTCCCAAGACCACCAGGGCCCATGTCCCCGAATAAAATGTGCAACTTTTTCTACATATACATCCCTATTTAAGGTAAACAAACAAATAAGCATGTCTAAAAATCTGGCATTTGTTTTTCCAGACAATAAAACAATAACCCCAGAACCATGAAATTGGTATCCAGCCTTTCGCATAAAAAAATTCTGAAATTAGACAAAGACCATAGGGAGTCGGCCAAAGTAGCCAGGCTTGTGTACGTGTCAGATAATAAGCCAGGTATTGTCCGGGAAAAAGCAGGAAAAAGTTTTAGGTATACGCTGACAGGAAAAATAATAAAAGACAGGAGTGAGTTGGAACGATTTAAATATTTAGCTATACCTCCTTCCTGGACTAATGTATGGATATGCCCACAAAGCCATGGTCATATACAAGCTACCGGTTTTGATATGAATAACCGGAAGCAATACCGCTATCATAAACAATGGAACATGCTTCGAAATGAAACCAAGTTTCACAGGTTATACGAATTCGGAAAAGCTTTACCCACTCTGCGCCGAAGGGTGAGAAAAGACATGCTCGGTAAGGACCTCAATGAAAAAAAAGTTTTGGCTACCGTTGTCAGTTTGATGGAGCAGACGCTTATCCGGGTTGGCAACATTGGTTATGAAAAACTGTATGGCTCATATGGTTTAACCACCCTGAAGGACAGGCATGTCGTTGTAAAAAAAGAAGAAATAATATTTTCATTCACGGGCAAAAAAGGAATCGATCATTCCATAACCATAAGGAATAAAAAACTGGCCCGGGTCGTCAGGCAATGCAGGGATATACCGGGAAAAGAACTTTTTCAGTACTATCCAGCTGGAGGAGAAAAAAAAAGTGTTGATTCAGGTATGGTAAATAATTATATCAAAGAAACGACGCGAGGAGATTTTACGGCAAAAGATTTCAGAACCTGGGCTGGTACGCTTCATGCATTAGACAATTTTCACATGCTAAAGGAAGCTTCTACAGACCTGGATGCAAAGAAAAATATCAATTCCGTTTTGGACGCCGTGAGTAATAAATTGGGCAATTCCCGAAGCATTTGCAGAAAATATTATGTTCATCCGGGAATTATTCAATTATATATTGAAAATAAACTCATACCATATATTGAAGCCGCCTCTCCAAAGGAAAAGACACCAGAATTTAGCCAGATGGAAAAAATATTAATTCTTACTTTAAAAAAAACCATGTAATAAAAGGTGGTCCTAAAATACTGGTATGGTTTTTACCCATACTATAAAAGGAATAGGAAAAAAATAATTTTTAAATCAAAACCGGGATGACCCGGTTCCCTATGCAGAATGAGAGAATTAAATTTTAGATACCCTGGATTTTTTAACCTTTAAAAACGATAACACTATGCACTTAAATGAAAAAACATCTGAAGTACTGAATGACCTGATACGTATAAATAACGATCGTATCGAAGGTTACGAAAAAGCAGCTGAAGAAACAGAGGCAAAAGACGTTGACCTCCAGGTAATATTCCGGCAAATGGGCGCCGAGAGTCGTAGCTATGTAAATGATCTGAGTGGGTATGTGGCTACTTCAGGCGAAGAAATAGAGAAGGACACTACCCTGAGAGGAAAAATTTACAGAGCATGGATGGACGTAAAAGCAACGTTTACCGGCAAAGATCGCAAGGCAATTCTTGCCTCTTGTGAATATGGTGAAGATGCTGCCCAGAGAGCTTATGATTCAGCCTTGTCAAGCGATGTGGAAATGCCCACAGATGTAAGGCAATTAATAATGGATCAAAAAACCAGTTTGAAAAGATCGCATGACAAAATAAAAGCTCTCCGCGACAAACAACCCGCATAATTTAAATAAAAGCATGGTAAATCATTACCATGCTTTTATTAATTTTAAATGCGTTGAATTTAAATTAAAAAAAAACATATGCAAACAAATTCCACCACCGAAGAAATGAAAAGTCTTTCCAGCTGTTTGAATAAATTAGTACTGGATGGATATACAGAAGATTTTACAGCGGGGGAACGAGGCCTTTTATCGCTCCAGAGCGAGAAAATATACGAACCAGGCCAGGTACAGGTGGTCAATTTTTTCCGTTTTGAAGGAGCCAGTGATCCTGCAGATAATACCATCTTGTATGTTATCGAAACTAACGATGGTGTAAAAGGCACTATGGTAGATGCCTATGGTTCGTATGCAGATAGTAAGGTTACCTCCTTTATACAGGAAGTAAATGAAATCAATAAAAAAACGGTAAGTAATGATTCACCTTCAAACAACTGACCAGTACATTAAAGTATGTATGAAAACGTGGTTGCTTTGTGAAGCCAGTGTTCATGCAGAGTCCACCAGGCTGGCTCCAAGATCTAATCTGGTGAAGGAATGCAGCGAATGCGCTAAGGCATGCTTTGCAGTGGTATCAAGGCTGGTGAGCGACGCTGGTGATCTTGGACACCTGGTACTGGATTGTTTATTGCATTGCCGTCAGTGTTCTGCTGAATGTGCAAAGTATAAAAATGAAGAGGATATTCAATTTTGTGGAATTGTAAGCAGCATATGTGCAGACACGTTAAGGGAAATTACCGTACTCGAACTTAACTAGTTTATAGTAATACTGAAAACAACTCCTTAAATCATCTGATAGAAAAACCGGCAACAAATGTTACCGGTTTTTTCATTTTCTGTATTAATTCTCGAATCCTTAAACACTGCTTCTTGATCTTCCAAAAAAGAGTGAAATAATAAATAATACAAGGAAAATGAAAAACAGAATTTTTGCGATGGAAGCTGCCCCGGCAGCAATACCACCAAATCCAAAAATTGCAGCAATGATGGCCACAACCAGGAAAATTACAGTCCAACGTAGCATAATTTATTGTTTTAAAAATTAAAGAATATATACCTCCTCATTCCTCACAAACTTCATTTGCATTCTGATAATAATTATGAAAAAGTCATGCCGTAATGGCTCATAACTTAAATGAAAGATGATTGGGGAATTTTTTCAGCATCTCTTATTTTGACAGGCATAAAAACTGGTTTTTTTTACTCACCCTGATTT
>JBPPMM010000501.1:0-9478 GCA_051306075.1 Chitinophagaceae bacterium | reverse complement strand
ATAATATTTTTTTAGTTTATTGGAGTATAAAATATACATATAAGCCATAAAATACAAAAGCCTCAATTGCTTTGAGGCTTTGTGATCCCGCTGTCCCGAATGCCTCGGAAGAACCCAGGACCCTCCCGATTAAATCGGGATTCTCTACCCTTCCACGATCAATGTTTCTATATATTTTGATGACTTCATTTTCTTTATTTGGGTTTCCCGCTTTTTCGCTAATCTCAAATCGGGAAATTCTTCCTTGTATTTTAAAACCCAGGGAACTCCTGTTGAAGTAAATTTTGAATGGCCTGTATTATGTTCATGAAGTCTTCTTTCCAAATCACTACATGCGCCAACATAATATTTTTTTAGTCTATCGGAGTATAAAATATACATATAGGCCATAAAATATAAAAGCCTCAATCGCTTTGAGGCTTTGTGATCCCGCTGGGACTCGAACCCAGGACCCCATCATTAAAAGTGATGTGCTCTACCAACTGAGCTACAAGATCTTTCTGCTGTTCAGAATGCTTTTATCTGAACGGGGTGCAAAAATACAGTCTCACACCTTCCGTACCAAAAATTTCTCAAACAATTCTGATGTTATTACTGATGAGGGTATTTCTCATTCGCATGCTTATTACCAATTGAATATGTTGAAAAAAATTAAAGTAGGTTTGCCAAAACTCTCAGTAACATGTCTTCTTATTTTACAGATAAAGTAGTTGTGGTTACCGGCGGTACAGATGGCATTGGTAAAGCATTAGTTGATGAACTTTTACAGTCAGGCGCCAAAGTGGCTACCTGCGGCCGCGATCATGATAAACTGTACAGGCTGCAAGCCACTTATCCTTCTTCCTTTCTTCACACCATGGTGGCCGATGTCAGCAGTGAAAATGATTGTCGCCGGTTTATGGAAACAACAATAAAAGTTTTTGGAGGTATTGATATTCTTATAAACAATGCGGGTATTTCGATGCGGGCTTTGCTGAAAGATGTTTCAACTGAAGTTATGCGTAAAGTAATGGACATTAATTTTTTTGGCGCTGTGTATTGTACCAAATATGCTTTGATTTCTATTATCGAAAGAAAAGGAACTATCGTGGGCATTTCATCAATAGCAGGTTACCGGGGCTTACCCGGCCGGAGCGCTTATTCAGCCAGTAAATATGCGCTGCAGGGTTGGCTTGAATCAATAAAAACAGAATTATTGCATGATGATGTACATGTGATGTGGGTGAGCCCGGGATTTACCGCTTCAAATATCCGCTATGCAGCGCTAAATAAAGATGCCGTATCGCAGGGTGAAACTCCGCTGGATGAAACCACACTGATGACAGCTGCAGAATGCGCTGAACGCATTTTAACCGCCATTAGAAAAAAGAAAAGAACACTCATCATGAGCTTTGCAGATAAACGAACGGTTTTTGTAAATAAATTTTTTCCCGGGCTGGCGGATAAATTAACCTATAAATTTTTCTTTAAAAACAGAAAGCTTATAAAATGAAATGGAGGTATCGGGCGGCCGGTCTTTACCCGGTTACCTGACTGATCTGAAATTTCCTGCTTCTGAATTATAATCATGCCTTTAATTACTTTAACTTCTGATATCGGCCACCAGGATTATCTTGTTGCAGCTGTAAAAGCACAATTGTTGCAGATTGATCCGGAATTTACAATTGTTGACGTTTCACACAACATCGCTCCTTTTAATTACCCACAAGCTGCATATATATGTCGTAATGCGTTTAAAAATTTTCCTGATTTTACTTATCACATTATCCTGGTGAATCTTTTTGAAAAAAGACCAGAACATTTGTTGCTCGCATTTCACAACAACCAATATTTTTTTTGCGCCGATAATGGTTTGCTTAATATGATACTGGAAGAAAAGCCCGAAATGGTAATGGGTGTTCCGCTAGATAAACTGGCAACTAAAAACACCACCTATTTAGCCCGCATGATGGGCATAGCGGCCCGACAGTTGGTGCAGGGCGAACCGATAGAGAACATTGGAATTCCGGATTTCACCTATATAGAGAAAAACCACCTGCGGCCACTGCTGGATAATAAGTGGATAGAAGGGCAGATCATATTCATAGATAATTTTGAAAATGTGATCGTCAACATTACCCATGAGCAGTTTGAGCAACAAAGAAAAGGAAGAAGTTTCCGGATCGTTTTTAAAAGAGACGAAATGATAGACCGGATAAGCGAAACCTATGCAGATGTTAAGGCAGGAGAAAAACTAGCGCTTTTTAACAGTGCCGGCTACCTGGAGATAGCCATTAATAAAGGAAATGCAGCCGGATTGTTTGGCTTGAAAGGATTTTCTGAAAAAACCAGTAAAGCTGAAAGTATTCTTCAAAACCAACTTTTATACCAGACCGTGAGGGTTTACTTTGAATAGGAAGTAATGAATATGTATATAGTAAAATGAAAAGGGAAATAACCCGTTACCAGTCTGCTACATTTTAAGAAATCTTTAAAGTTGTCCGAAAGCTATTCAAATTGGATTTTAAACTAAAAACTTCAAAACTTTTACCCCTATTTTTGCTATCCTTTATCCATCCCATGCCACCCCCTGTTCAACGGCCAGGCAAGGATGAAAGGAAAAAAATCAACTCTTTATGAATTTTAGAAAAGTCAATAACCTGACCGGATGGGCCGTTTTTCTTGCAGCACTTGTTACTTACGTACTCACCCGGGAGGCAAGGGGCAGCCTATGGGATACAGGTGAATTTATTGCCAGTGCACAGAAATTGCAATTACCACATCCTCCCGGAGCACCTGTATTCGTTTTGCTTGGAAGGTTTTTCATCATTCTTTTTGGTGATAATGGACAAACAGCCGGAAGTGCTGTAAATTTCATGTCGGCCCTTGCCAGTGCAGCCACTATCTTATTTTTATTTTGGAGTATCACCCACTTTGCCCGCAAAATGTTTGTTGGTGTAGGAGAGGCATTAACCAGTCAGCAATTATTTACCACAATGGCTGCGGGTCTTGTCGGGGCTCTTGCTTATACTTTCAGTGATTCTTTCTGGTATAGTGCAGTGGAAGGAGAAGTGTATGCATTGTCTTCATTTTTTACTGCTATCGTATTCTGGGCTATGTTGAAATGGGAACATGCCGACGAACATGCAGGCATGGATGCTTATGCAAGAGCAAGATCGGACCGGTGGATCGTTTTTCTTTTCTTTATGATCGGGTTGTCCATTGGTGTTCACTTATTGAACCTGCTTACCATCCCGGCTATTGTAATGATCTATTACTATCGTCGTTACCGTACAACCACCAAAGGGGCTATCCTTGCATTCCTGGTTGGATGTATAATAACAGGAATTGTGCAGGTGGCCATCATTCAATACTCCATGAAAGCAGCGGGTATGTTTGATGTATTCTTTGTGAATTCATTCAAGATGCCATTCTTCTCCGGGTTTACGATTTACTTTATTGCACTGGCAGCCGTGATTGGCTGGGCACTTACGTTTACCGAAAGAAATATTTCTAAAAATAAATTGATCATTTGGTTTGTTCTTTTCCTGGGATTATCCACCCTGCCTTTCTTTATGAGTGTGGGATCAGGTGGAGAAAAATTTGCGAAGTTCTTATTGATAGCCGGTATAGCGGCAGCCTTTGGATACTTTTTAAAACCGGCAGCCTTAAAAGTGTTGAAGCTTGCCATGTGGAGCTATGCATTTATAATGCTCGGGTATTTTGTTTATTTCACAGCGTTGATCCGGTCCAATGCCGATCCCGCCATTGATATGAACAACGTGGATAATCCAATTAACCTGGTATATTATCTAAGTCGTGAACAGTATGGAAGTGCTCCCTTGGTTTATGGGCCACACTATGCAGCAGAGGTCGCCAGGGATGATAATGGATATGCGAAGGTGATTGAAGGCGAAATGAAATTTGTAAAAGGAAAGGATAGTTATATACCTGTAGGCCCTGCCAGGGAATATGATTATGAAAGCAGCGATAAGCAGCTATTTCCACGAATTTGGGACTCAAGCAATGATCAGAACCACGCCTATTTTTATGCCCAATGGCTTGGGCTGAGCCAAAGCCAGGATCCTCAAACGGGACAGGTAAAATATGAAGCTCCCAGCTATGCTGATAATTTGGAATGGTTCTTCACCTACCAAACGGGCTTGATGTACTGGCGATATTTTATGTGGAATTTCGCGGGTAAGCAAAATGATGTTCAGGGTATGGGCAGTGTTCGGGATGGCAACTGGATAAGCGGAATTCCATTTATTGATAACACCCGGCTGGGCGACCAGTCCAAATTACCTGAAAGTGTACAGAATAATAAAGCGCATAACAAGCTCTTCATGTTGCCTTTTCTCCTGGGCATTATCGGTTGTGTATATCAATATATGAAAAACAGGAAAGATTGGATCGTCTCCTTCCTGCTGTTTTTCTTCACGGGGATAGCTGTTGTTTTATATCTTAACCAACCTGGTAACCAACCCAGAGAGCGAGATTATGCTTTTGTGGGTTCCTTTTATGCATTTGCTTTCTGGATAGGACTGGCAGTAGTGGCATTTGTAAAAATGGCAAGAGATAAGGCAGATAAGCAAGGCTTTAAGAATATACTTACTTATGGATCTGCCCTCACCTTCATTATTATATTAATGAGTTCCCTGCGGGGTTCTCTCAGCTCCATGTTAATGACCTGCCTGTACATTACGGCATTATTCGCAGTAATAACAATTGGAATTACCTATTTAGTCAGGGCCCTTTCATCGGGAGGCACAAACTGGAAGATGCTGAACATTTCAACAGCACTGATATGCCTGATTGTGCCAGCTATTATGTTGCAACAGGAATGGGATGATCATGATCGCAGTAATAAAACACTCGCACCGGATCTTGCAAGGAATTATCTTGAAAGCTGTGCTCCCAATGCCATCCTGTTCACCTTTGGTGATAATGATACCTACCCGCTCTGGTATGCCCAGGAAGTAGAAGGCATTCGCCCGGATATACGAATTATTAATAATAGTCTATTGGGTATTGACTGGTATATCAACCAACTTCGCCGCAAGATAAACCAGGCTGATTCCGTTGATGTAATCTGGAGTGAAGAACAAATTGAAGGACATAACAGGGAATATGTGCGGTATAAACCCAAAGGAGATCAAACTACTTTTTATGATCTGTACAGCATCATGAAGCAAGAATTGGGTAAGCCTGCGATTGACCCGGAAACCGGAAGAGATGTGGGGGCAGGAACCTTCCCTGTTTCACGTATAGGAATTCCGGTTGATGTAGCCGCAGTGCGTGCCAATAAAACGGTTAATCCTGAAGATAGTATTGTATCTCCCATGGTTTTTGAGATTCCGCAAGGAAAACTAAATGGCCTAACCCGCAGTGACCTGATGGTATTAAATATTATTGCAGCTAATAAATGGAGGCGGCCTATTTATTTCACCAATGCATATGGCGAGTTAGGATTTGGTCAATATATACGGAAGGACGGATTGTCTTACCGGCTGGTTCCTATCAGAACCAATTATCCGCAGGCAAATTGGGTAATAGAACAAACGATCAATAGACTGGAACAGCAATACAGAACCAGCCTTGGTGGCACCCAGATACGGGATAATAATGAAACAGCCATCTACGATAATTTGATGAATAAATTTGCTTTTGGCGGAGCCGATAAAAAAGGTGTTTATTTTGACGAAGAAAACCGTCGTCATTTATTGAATATCCGTGCTGTTTATGGAGAAGCAGCCGGGAATTTGGCTGATAACGGGAAAAAAGAGGAAGCTCAAAAATTGTTGGATAAAGCCGAGTCGGGAATAAATGCAGGCAACCTGCCTTATGGAATGGTAAGCCGCTTCAATAGTCATAACCAAACCGGGCTTCTATACCTGGAGGCTGCTTATAAAAGCGGTAAAACGGATCTTGCCGAGAAAGTAAGACTGGTGATGCGCAAAGACCTGGAACAACAAAAAAAGTATTACGAGTATTTGAAAAACAACAGGCCCGAATTGTTTGGCGGCACATTGGAAGGAACCGAAGTATTCCTGAACGATGTAATGCTGGAAGTATTGAAGGCTATTGAAGAAAAATATTCACCTCAATCTCAAACTCAAGCACCTGCTGAAGTGGGTGGCACCATTATCAATACACCCAAAGACAGTACAACCAAATAAAACGAAATAAAACGAAATGGCCTCCTCTTATTGGGGAGGCTATTCTTTTACGGTCATATCCGGAGAAAGTAAATCATCCGGTTACGATCTTACATATTTGCTTTGCTCATCATAAATACCATTTGTCTGAACCTAAGTGTTTATTATTTGTTGTTATTACCACAAGATCCCCTCGTGGTACAATTGTCGTAAATTGCTAAGAGGAAATTCGGAAATCTGAATGTACCGGTTAAAAAAATAAATCAAATCATTTTCTTTTTAAATCTGCGTTTTCATTTCTGAATCACTATCCTGATCATCCAATTTTAATGATATGAAAGGATTTCACTTTAAAAGATTTGACCCTAATGAAGATGGCAAAAACCGTTTTGATCAGTTGCTGGATCTTTTTATGCAGCTGCTAACCTATACCAGTGGAGACGTTAGCGAATCCATGCAGTGGCTGAATGAACTGGACAAGAAATACCAGCTTACTGACGATGAATATGGAATGGGCGATTTCCTTGATGAATTAAAAGAAAAAGGATATATCACCGAAGACAATCAAAAAGGGGAAATAAAAATAACACCAAAAACGGAACAGGGTATTCGCAAAAAAAGTCTTGAAGATATTTTCGGCAAACTGAAAAAAACTAAAAAAGGCGATCATCACAGTTTTAAACCCGGCCAGGGTGATGAGTTGAATCCGGAGACCAGGCAGTTTCAATTTGGTGACATGCTGGAGCAAATAGATTTTACCGAATCTATCCGGAATGCACAGATCAATCATGGCGTAGAAAGTTTTCGATTGCAGGAAGATGATCTCACAATACGTGAATCCGACTTCAAAGCACAAACTTCAACCGTTTTGATGATTGACATTTCTCACTCCATGATATTATATGGCGAGGATAGAATTACTCCGGCCAAAAAAGTAGCCATGGCTTTGAGTGAACTGATTCAAACCAAATATCCAAAGGATACATTAGATATTGTGGTGTTTGGAAATGATGCCTGGACGATAGAAATAAAGGACCTTCCTTATTTGCAGGTAGGGCCTTATCATACCAACACTGTTGCAGGCCTTGAGCTGGCTATGGATATATTACGAAGAAGAAAAAATCCAAACAAACAGATATTCATGATCACAGATGGAAAACCCACCTGCCTGAAAATCGGAAAACGATATTATAAAAATAGTTTTGGGCTGGATAGAAAAGTGGTGAACCGTTGTATGAACCTGGCTGCACAAAGTAAAAAATTAAAAATACCTATTACTACATTCATGATTGCCACTGATCCTTACCTGCAAAAGTTTGTTCAGGAGTTTACAGAAATGAATCATGGAAAAGCATTTTTTGCATCACTGGATAAACTCGGAGCATTCATTTTTAAGGATTTTGAAAGCGGAAAGAGAAAGACCGTTTATTAATTTTCCCGGCTGCATAGAAAACGATCATTCCTTTTATTTTTAATTATTTGAATGCGCCTAACCAGATGAAACCATTTTAGAAAAGCATGCCGAAGCGGCTTAGAATAAGATATTGAAGACTACTACTAATAAAAAATCAGAAAGAAATTAAAACCCAGTAAACGTATATATGGAACTAAGAAAAATAAAATCTCTCGGCGAATTAAAAGCTTCAGGATATCAATCGAGAAGCATAAAAGAAGAGATTCGCCAAAACCTTATTGCCAAATTGAAAAAACAGGAAACTACATTTCCCGGAATCATTGGTTATGAAGACAGCGTGATACCCGATGTGGAAAGAGCATTGCTGAGCAAGCATAATATTTTATTCCTGGGGTTAAGAGGCCAGGCAAAAACCAGGATGGCAAGACAAATGACAGAATTACTGGATGAATATGTCCCCGTCATTGCAGAAAGTGAGATCAATGATGATCCGCTAAAACCTGTCTCCAAGTTTGCCCGGGATTTGATAAAACAAAATGGCGATGAAACGGCGATAAAATGGATACACAGAAGTGAACGGTATGGAGAAAAACTGGCGACACCTGATGTTAGTGTAGCTGATCTGATCGGTGATATTGATCCTATTAAAGCTGCTAATCTGAAATTAAGTTTTGCCGATGAGAAAGTGATTCATTATGGTATTATACCAAGAAGTAACAGAAGCATTTTTGTAATAAATGAATTACCTGATTTGCAGGCAAGGATACAGGTAGCTCTTTTTAATATTTTAGAAGAAGGAGATGTGCAGATAAGAGGTTTTAAACTTCGCCTTCCATTAGACATTTTGTTTGTTTTCACTGCTAACCCCGAAGATTATACAAATCGTGGCTCTATTGTAACACCATTGAAGGATAGGATAGAAAGCCAGATACTTACCCACTATCCTAAATCGCTGGAGCATGCACTGGAAATAACCGAACAGGAAGCCATAATAAGTGAAGAGCAGAAGGCAAAGGTAAGAGTGAGTGATCTTGTAAAACGACTGATAGAGCAGGTGGCTCTTGAAGCAAGGGCCAGTGAATTTGTTGATAAGAAAAGCGGGGTTAGCGCAAGACTTACTATCTCTGCTTTTGAAAATGCAGTGAGTGCTGCTGAACGAAGAGCCATCATAAATAATGAAAAACAAACCCAGGTGTGGATAGGAGACCTTGCAGGTATTATTCCATCCATCACAGGCAAGGTGGAACTAGTTTATGAAGGTGAACAGGAAGGGCCTTACCAGGTAGCGATGAATCTTGTAGATAAGGCGATCAGGACGCAATTCACACAATATTTTCCAAATCCGGATACGCTTAAGAAAAGAAAAGCTACTGGCAAACCTTCGCAGGTGCCGAAAGAGGAAGAAAATCCTTACCGTTCAATTACAAGCTGGTTTGATAAAGGAAACCACCTCAATGTTTCATTTAATACCAGTGATAAGGATAAGATTATTTTATTGTACCAGGTTGACGGTCTGCATGCATTAGTAAAAAAATATTTTTCGCAGGCCAATGAAGCTGAAACGGCCTTCTTGATGGAATTTGTTTTACATGGCCTCGCCTCCTATTCACTGATCAGCAAGAAGATTTTTGAAACTAATATCGAATTTAAAGATCTTATTGGAAGTATGATGAACCTGGGAGGAACCCAATATGATGAGGAAGAATTTGATGAAGAAGCCTGACGAAGCGTATCGTTCTGGAATTTAAACCCGGTTATTTAAAGCATCATCTTTTATAAGATTTACAAACTCAATAACGGGTGATGTTGCTTTCATTTATAAAATATTGACTTCTTTTTCTAATTGTATTCCAAACTTATCATTTACACTGCTTACTATTTGCTCACTTAATTTATAAATTTCTTTTCCGGAAGCATTCCCATAATT
>JBPPMM010000427.1:0-2448 GCA_051306075.1 Chitinophagaceae bacterium | reverse complement strand
ATTTGGATTTAATACAGAAAACCAATCCTTCCTGGCAGTGGCTGTTATATACAAATATCGGTTGTAGGATACTTCTACCGATCCGAATATAGAATTGATGCCCGATTTTCCATAACCATAACCAAAGTTTCGCTGATTGGCATTATTTATAGCCGGGAAAAATGGCGTATTAAAATTGTTTCCATCTGCAGAAATAGATTCATTAAAACGACGCATCCGGTTTCCCCCAAAAAAAGCATTCACGCCTATTTTATCAAAGGTTTTGTCAAAACCAAGCATATATTGAAGGTTAACTTCACGTGTGCGGTTCTCATTTTCTGTTATACTTCCTCCCCGGTTGTATCCTGTACCTTGAGGAGTTAATCTTGAACCTCTCAAAGTAAACCAATCCATGCCTGCCTGACCAGATACATAAAGGAAATCAGTGATATCATATTTTATTTCCGCACTGGAAATTACACGATCTCTCGTGTCATCATTATTAAACTGGTAAGCAGCCCAATATGGATTTTGTGTCCATAAGTTAGTTCCTACCTGGAATTCCTCTCCAGGCTTTTTGGCATCGAAAATTGAAACTCCTCCGGCAGTTTGATCCGCCAGCGATGGAACAGCACCCGGTTTGTTGGGGTCTCCAATCATATCCAGTATATTAACATCTCCCGGAACATAATAAACTGACAAAATCCCATTTCCTGGTGAATCAGATAAATTAGGCCTGTTTTTAGCTTTTTCGTTGGAGTATAATACCTTGGTATTAAGAGAAAGCTTCTTGCCAAACTTTGAATTAGATGAAAAGGAAACATTTATTCTGTCAAAACCCGAATTAGGAACAACCCCATCATTTTCCAGGATAGAACCAGATAACCTGAAATTTTGAGTTTCACTTCCACCAGTAAATGAAAGAGTATTTGTTGCCGTTGTTCCGGTCTTATAGAATCTATCCCAATTATCACCTGCATAAGAATAAGGCCTGGATACACCGTCGAACTGAACAGTTGGGCTACCATCAAATTTCGGCCCCCATCCATTAAGTCCCCAACCATTGTTCCAATGCTCACTTAAGGAACCTGGGGTTTTAGCCACCCTTGTAGCCAAAGTCGGGCCTACATATCCACCGTTACCGTTTGAAGTTTGGAAATCCGTTAAATTCTGAACGGTTTCAAAAACATAATTTGAATTGAATTCAATTCCTAATCCTTTACGGCCCTTGCCTTTTTTGGTGGTTATCAATATTACACCTTGTGCAGCTCTTGATCCGTAAAGAGCGGCAGCGCTAGCACCTTTTAATACTGTCATAGAAGCTATATCATCCGGATTTATGCTGCTCATACCATCTCCCTGGTCAGCACCACCCCATACACCCGCCTGGCCGTAATTGGTGTTGTCAATAGGAACGCCGTCCACAACATATAAAGGTTGATTTAAAGAAGATCCAAGCGTCTTTGCACCGCGGATTACTATTCTTGAAGATCCTGCAGGCCCTGATGCAATTTTGGATACGTTTACTCCGGCCACTCTTCCCGCCAACGCATTTGCTGTGCTAATCTCCCGGGCTTGGGTAAAATTTTCTCCGCTTACCTGGGTTGCCGAAAACTGGAGTGCTTTCGTGGATCTTTCAATACCAAGAGCGGTAACTACTACATTTTCCAACTCTCCTATATCATCGCTCATAGTTATATTAAAACTGGAACGGCCTGAAAGATTTATCTCCTGTGTTTTATATCCTATGATAGAAAAAACAAGAGCATTAGAACCTTCAGGAACATCAATACTAAAAATACCATCGGTATTGGAAGTAGTTCCAACCGTTGTGCCTTTTACAGTCACATTAACGAATGGCATGGGTTTACCGCTGGCCTCGGAAATTTTTCCAGACACAGTTCGTTTTTGAGCAAAAGCTGTGGTAATACCAGCAAACAGTAAAAGCATGAAAACGAATACGAAGTGTAATTGTTTCATAATTGAATACTTGGTTTGTAAATAAATGGGTTTGGGGAATCAATGGCTGGTGATGGATATACCAGCAGTGTCAAGGGCATGGAAGCCCTGATGGTAATAGAATTGGCAAACATTTTAAGCAGTTATTTTTTTTTCGTCCAAATAAGATTGTGAAAATCGGTGTTAATTTACTGATAAATTATTTTTTAAAAAAAAATAGTATGAAAAATCTAAATTTTGGATGAAATAGTACCAGTTCTCTACACTATAGTATCAGGAGCTGAAACAATGAAAAATAATTTTATTTAATAATTAAAAAGTCTTTTAATTTTCCTTGTTTTCACACCTTAACTATTTGTGCAGTCGCGGAATAAAAAATTATCCGGCATCTTTCGCCAGAGTTCTTATCAATGCATGATGTGAGGTACTCACAGACCACACGGGCTGCCGGAAGGTATTCTGGCAAAGATTCATATCAGACAGATATGCCTTTATGCCTGCCGGACTTCC
>JBPPMM010000411.1:0-10301 GCA_051306075.1 Chitinophagaceae bacterium | reverse complement strand
GGTTTTTTTGGAGAAAATGCCCGCCGGCATCATTGGCTATACTATCAACGGGGCAGCAGTAAAAGATAGTTGGAAAAAGATCCGTGTCTATTTTAACGGAACCGCTATCCCAAAAAAGATAATGCTTGATTATGCCGGTTGGAAATTTTTTATCAGGAATAATCAATTGGTTAAAAATGATCCCAGGGCTCATTCACTCGAACTAATGCCATTTACTTGCTCCATACTCTTTTTATAGTGTTTAGCTATAAGAAATTATCAAAATTTATTTCTTTAAAAAAATAACGATAGCGCCTACCATGGTTAATGCAATCACCACTTTTCTGTAACTGTTATCTTTTATTTTTGAAACAATCCGGAGTCCCGCCCAAAAACCCAGCACTAATGTGGGCACTAATAAGAGATCAGTATATAAACTGGGCAAATTAATATTCTTCCAAAATATAACCTGGAAAGGAAGCTTGAAAAAATTGATAATTAAAAATATCCAGGCGGCTGTGCCAATAAAATTATTCTTGGGAACACGCATGGCTAAAAAATAAATATTGGAAAAAGATCCGGCCAGGTTGCCGAGCATAGTAGTAAACCCGGCTATCAATCCCATATTCGCTGCAAAAAATCTGCTGGAAGGTAAGGTGATATTTTTTCGAAATTCAAGTATCAGCATAATGATTACAGTCAGCACTATAATAATTGCCATAATTCGCCTGAATACAAGTTCATTCAGATCTTTACCTACATATACGCCAATCAGAATGCCTGTAACAATCCAGGGTATCAATTTCCAGAAGTGATTCCATTGTGCGTGGCGGTTGTAATAAATAACAGCCAGGATATCAGCCAGGCAAAGCAATGGTAAAACGATTCCCGTTGAAGCCTTCCCTCCAAAAACGATCGCCATGATGGTTACATTCAGCATTTCTATTCCCTTTAATCCGGCTTTTGCCAATCCTATAATAAACGAGGCAAGCAAAATCAAAAGCCAGCTGGTTAATGAGTAGTCAGAAATTATTTGGCTGAACATTCATTCCTTTATTTTTTAACAAATCATATTTCTTTATTGAAATTACAGGAAAAAAAAAGTGATATCCTTTCTTGTAATAAAATTGGCTCCATAAAAAGACTCGCAGGAACCAGGCCCCGGCTTGAAGAGAATGTTCCGGCCTGTTCATGATCCTTCATATATAATTCTGTTTGTGTTCGATCTAATCTTCATTATCAAAATGGTCTTTTAAGAATCTTTTGTTTATGTATTGGATTATCCAGGTATTAAAGTATATCTTCGCAGTTCTTATATGTTATCACTCACTTCGTTTGTTTTGATTTATTCTCCTCAAATCCCGTGAAGGCTTAACGTAAGGCAGGTAAAGTATCTTCATTTAAGTTGATGGCCTTACCATATTTTTTCATCAAATTTTATTCAATTGTCATTTAACAATTTGCAGCTTATTGAGCCTGTGCTCAAAGCTTTAATTCATGAAGGCTATACTACGCCTACTCCTATTCAACAGCAAGCAATCCCTATTATTTTACAACAAAAAGATCTGTTAGGTTGTGCTCAAACCGGAACCGGCAAAACAGCTGCATTCGCTATTCCGATGTTACAACTGATGCATCAGCAGCAACAAGCAGGACCCCGTAACCGGAATATAAAAGCATTGATTCTGACGCCTACCCGGGAACTGGCTATACAGATAGAAGAAAGCTTTAAGTCGTATGGTCGTTATATCGATCTTAGACATCTCGTTATTTTTGGCGGCGTTTCTCAGGTAAGCCAGGTAAATACACTTCGTCGTGGTGTAGATATTTTAGTAGCTACTCCCGGGCGACTATTAGACCTGATGCAACAAAATTATATTTCACTGCGTGATATCAAATTCTTTGTTCTTGATGAAGCAGACCGTATGCTGGATATGGGCTTTGTTCACGATGTAAAAAAAATCATCGCCAAATTGCCGGCAAAAAGACAAACCTTGTTTTTCTCGGCAACAATGCCCCCAGAGATACAGCAGCTGGCAAATGTTTTACTAACAGATCCAGCCAGGGTGGAAGTAACACCTGTTTCATCTACTGTGGACGCTATACAGCAATCATTATATTATGTAGAAAGACAAAACAAGCGTTTGCTCCTGACCCACTTACTGGAAGATAAAACCATAGAGACCGCATTAGTATTCAGTCGCACAAAACATGGGGCGGATAAAATTGCCAGGGAGCTCAGCAAAACGGGTGTAAGAGCCGAAGCCATTCATGGTAATAAATCACAAAATGCGAGACAATCTGCACTGGCTAATTTCAAATCAAGAAGAACAAGAGTATTAGTTGCTACTGATATCGCAGCACGAGGTATTGATATTGATGAATTGACTCATGTGATAAATTTCGATTTGCCCAATGTAGCTGAAACCTATGTACACCGCATTGGCCGTACAGGCAGGGCCGGTGCAAATGGAATTGCCATTTCTTTTTGCGATGCTGAAGAAAGAGTTGATTTACGGGATATACAGAAATTGATTAAAAAGAATATTCCTGTAGTAACCGAACATCCTTTTGTGATGACGCATAATAGTCAACCTGTACCCCATCCGGCTCAGCGACCTTCGTATCAAAAAAGATATAGTGGAGGCAACAGGAATGATCAACGCGGTAACCGAAATAATTACCGCCCCTCTTATGCAGGACGTTCTTAAATAATTATAAAAAAGATAGAATTAATTCGGGTCATCTTAAAATGACCCGAATTTTTTTATTTAATTATGTAAGATGGAAACTCTCCAGATCACATTACTTACATCATCAGATACCAGCATAGAACCATCAGTTAAGACGACAACGCATACGGGTCTTCCATACACTTCGCTTTTTGAAGCATCAGAAATAAATCCCGTTAAAAAATCTTCAGGTTTATCGGAAGGTCTTCCATTAGCAAACGGAACAAATACTACTTTATAACCTGACAGAGAGGAACGGTTCCACGAACCATGCTGGCCCACAAAAGCTCCGTTATGATATTTTAAAGGAAATTCCTTCTTATCATAAAACGCCAGGCCCAGTGAAGCTGTGTGAGAACCAAGGGAAACATCCGGCACTATTACATGATCGATCTGAAGTATTTCATTTGATGCATTCTTCCTTGGATCTATATTTTTTCCATAATAAAAATAAGGCCACCCATAAAATCCGCCATCTTTTACGCTGGTAATATAATCAGGAACCAGTTCATCTCCCAGTTCATCCCGCTCATTAACTGCTGTCCAAAGTGTATCAGAACCCGGCGCCCAATCCATGCCCACCGGATTTCTAAGTCCGCTTGCATAGATTCGTTCATTTGTTCCATCTAAATTTACTTCAAGAATATTTGCCCTCCTTTCCTCATATTTCATTCCATGCTCTCCAACATTACTTGCAGATCCTACTGAGATATAAATTTTATCTCCTTTTTTGTTCGAAATAATATTTCTTGTCCAGTGATTATTATAACCACCGGCTGGTAAAGTAACTATTTGTTCACCTGTTGTTTTTAAAGAAGTGTCACCTTGATTATAACCAAACCTAAGTAAAGCGTCAGTATCCGCAACGTAAAAATGCTGGTCCAATATCAACATGCCGAAGGGTTGATTTAGTCCTTCAGCAAAAACATATCTCTTTTCATAAACTCCATCTTTATCCTCATCACGAAACATAGTGATACGACCACGACTGGTTCCATAATTCTGAGTTTTAATCTTTCTGGAAAGCTTTGCCCCCAATTTTTTTAAGCCTTTTAATATAGTGTTTGACTCTGATATAAAAATATCACCATTGGATCCCTCATATATCCAACGGGGATTATCAAGAGCATCTGCAAATTTTGTTACCTTAAAACCAGGGGGGGCAATGGGCGTTTTATCCTCCGGCCACCCGATTACTTTACTAAAGTTCTGAACGGATTTCGTTGCAAAAGGTAAAGGCAACGAGTCCGTTGGATCATTACTCCATCTCGTTGCCGGGTGATTTTTAGTCGCGGCATTACTGCATCTTATTAACGAAATAGTTGTCGCCAAAAACAAAACGCTTGAAAAAAAAAGTTTTAGCATACCATGGAATTAGGTGAAAAGGTATTAATAAAATTATACCACCGGCCATTATAATAACTTCAACTCAATATTATGATAAGAAATTAATTTCTTTATTAAATACAATTTTGCCTTTCCTTAGTTTTTTTAAATATTTATTTCCCACATCAGATGCAAATTTATTTTTGATTATCCGCCTGACCGGCCTGGCAAAATTCTGCTAAACAACTCCCCTTTATGCAGACAGTATATTTGCATACTGAATGGATTATATAAAAGAATTTCGGCGATTTATAAACAGTCACTACCTGGCAGACGGTATTCGTATTACGGCTGGTGTTCTGCTTCCCTCACTGGTAGGAGGATATTTCGGACAATTGCAGACAGGCATCTTTTTGTCCTTAGGTGCTTTAGGTGCCAGTATAACAGATAATCCCGGCCCAATTCATCACCGTAGGAATGGCCTTTTAGCATGTTGCGGTTTTCTCTTTCTTGTTGCCCTGGTAGTGGGTTACTCCACCAAGGTTCATGTTCTATTTATTTTTCTATTGCCCTTTCTGTGCTTTTTCTTTTCGATGATCGGTGTTTACGGGGCCCGGGTTAGTTCTATTGGCATTGCAGCATTATTAATCATGGTCTTGACGACGCACCAGGTTTTTAAAGATGATCAAGCTTTTTTTTATGCTTTGTATATCCTGGCAGGTGGCCTCTGGTACACTTTACTGAGTCTGTTACTTTATAGTATCAGGCCGTACAAGCTGATTCAACAGGTGATGGGTGAATATGTACTTTCAGCTGCAAAATATCTTCGTGCCAGGGCAGAATTTTACAGAACTTCGGTTGATACCGAAAAATCTTATGAAACGCTGATGGCAGCTCAAGTGGATGTGCAACAAAAACAGGAACTAATTGCAGAGTTGCTTTTTAAAACCCGCAGTGTTGTAAAAGAATCTACTCATACCAGCCGGATCCTGATGATGATATTTTTGGATGTTTCGGATTTGATTGAACGCACGATGGCCTCGCATCTTGATTATAAAAAACTTCATGCATATTTTGATGAAACAAATATTCTTTCTGAATTCCGGCAAATTATAATATCACTGGCCGGTGAGTTGGATGAAATTGGACTTTCTCTTAATAGTGGCAAGGCCTCCGGTTATGATCAAAGGATAGATTCTTATCTTGAAAAAGAAAAGGAAAATTTCCAGCAACTACGACAGAATTTATTAAACCCTTCTAACCTGGAGGCATTCATCAGTCTTCGCCAGATATCGGAAAGCCTGGATGATATAGCTGCCCGCATTCGCACTTTACATCAATACACATCGTACGACCGTAAACTTCGCAATATTAAGATCAGCACACCTGATCCGTCAAAATATGTGGCCAGGCAAACTATAGATCCACAACAATTCTGGTCCAACTTTTCTTTGCAGTCCAATATATTCCGTCATTCACTCCGGATTAGTATAGCTGCCCTGGCAGCATACATTATAGGTGTATTTTTAACATTTGCTCATGGCTATTGGATCTTGTTAACCGTCATCATCATACTAAAACCCGGATACAGCCTAAGCAAACAACGAAATATTCAACGCCTTGCAGGAACGTTGATTGGAGCGGCCATTGGCTGGAGTATTTTATTTTTTGTAAAAAATAATACAGCCATACTTATTTTACTTGCCATCAGCATGATCGGAGGATTTAGTTTTATGCGCTGGAAATACCTGGTAAGTGTGGTGATGATCACTATCTACCTGTTGTTCATGTTTCATATTTTGGAACCGGCAGATTTTGGAGATGTGGTGCAGGAAAGAATTATTGATACGGTTCTCGGATGTATCGTAGCATTCCTGGCATCCTACCTGTTGCCTCCGATATGGGAAAGGGAACATATCAGAGATCTTATGAAACAAGTAATAAATGATATCAGTGATTATTTTGAAACGGTGGCTTATGCCTTTACCGGCCAGGCATATGATAAACAGGTTTCAAAAGAAAAAAGAAAACATGCCTGGGTATCCCTGGCCAATGTATCGGATGCATTTACGCAAATGCTTTCAGAGCCAAAAAGCAAAAGAAAGGATTCAAAAGATTTTCATCGTTTCGTTGTTTCCTCACATATGTTGGTATCACACCTTGCAACACTTAGTTATTATGCCGATGCTCTACATGCAGATTATGTTTCTGAAGATTTTGGGCCACTTATAAAAGCAAGCGTTAACGAATTAAATATTGCAGGACAATACCTGGCTAATCCTCATTTTAACCCACCTCAAAAATCGGCAGAAAATCCACATGCATTACTTGATACAAGAGTGAATGCACTATTACAATCGCGGCAAAAAGAATTGGAGCAGGGAAAACTGGAATCAGATACCAAACGATTTGTTTCTACTTTTAAATCTGTTACCGATCAATTTTATTTTGTATATAAAACATCGCAGGATCTTCACAAAATATGCAAGACCATAAAGCCGGCATAATCGATTTTGTAATATAAAAAAAGGATCAATTATTTTTTGCTTTCTGAATGATTTTAGTAATTTCATTCTTCACCAAAGAAAAAGGAGGTATTCATGCAATCAACAGATCAATCATGGACGCCTTCGGTTATTATCGAGTAACCGGGCTACTCCAAAAAATATCTGCTGACATAAAAGTCAGGGGCCATCTGCTACAGCAGATGGCTTTTTGTTTATCCTTGAACCATCCAACGCTGTATTAAATACTCATGTACTGCAAAAATCAACCGGTTACAATACCTTTACGGGATTGTATTCCTGGTGCACGATTTATTGCCAGGACACTAAACACTCCTCTATATTAAAGGGAACTCTCTCCAGCATTTTGCGGGTTATTGTTGCCTCTTTGTCCATTTCTTTCAATAGCATTTGTATCATTGACATAATTAATTTGTTTGTTAGTACAAATTTATGACACACCACTGTCAACCCTATGGCAGTCAATTTTTCTTCATGAGTTTTTTACAGGATTATTTTTGAATCTGTTAGTTTCTGATATATTCAGACCTCATTCTTATTTCTACATGATATCACAGGCAGTTGTTTAACGAACAAACCTGGTTCTTCCGGTTATTCCTGAAAGGCATGAAGCAGCTTGCTAATAATCTACCGGGAGTAATTTCATATAACTTTCCAGGTCTATATGGTCGTGCTTTTGAAATGGCTGATCTGTATTTCTGAGTTTTAAGATACGGGCCACTTTAAAATCGCGGTAGTCGTTGCGAATATGACACCACCCGATAAGGTGCCAGCTAAAAGCATAAAATACAAGCCCGATTGGGTCTACTTTTCTTTTGCTCACTATTTCATTATTGTTCTTATAATCTATGTCGAGAATAGTTTTAGATGATATCGCATTTTGGAGAATAGACAAATATTCAAAATCGTACCGGAAGGCGGATGGCACCTGGAGTTTGATATTGCCGGAAAGCATATCAATCTTGTCCTTTTGTGAGCCTCTTAATACAGCTTTTATTTTATTTAACCCATTTGTATAATGTGTGTGTATAGATTTATCAGCGAAACCAGAAACGATTGCCTCCATCAATAAGAACGCATTGGCTTCCTCGTTGGAAAATGATACCGGGGGCAAAAAATAACCCTGCACTACAAAATAACCTTTATGTTGTTCAAAACTTATAGGTATACCCGACTCACCCAACGCCTTTATATCTCTGTATACAGTACGCACACTGATCTTGTATCTGTCGGATATTTTTTCAGCCGGCACAAATTTTTTGGATTGTAACAGTGTCAGAATTCCAAACAGTCGGTCTATGCGGTTCATGATTAAAGAATTCAGAAATCAGCCATGTAATTTAATTGCTACGCAAGTTTACGGCAATATCCTAAACGGCCCAATTTCATTATTCTGGCGTATGGTTTTATAGTAAACTTGAAAAAAATGGGTAATGAAATCAACAAGTAAACACCAGGAGAATAATAAACATGGAAATTTTTTGATATTAAAAAACCCTTGCCCTGGCTGTACGGTGCCAAAGCAAGGGCAAGATTTTTATGAATGATTTAACGGGAAAGTTTTACCGTAGTGCCGGAGTTTTTTCTTTGCATGGACTGAATAAACCACATGATCGTAAAGCTGGGAATAAAATCTGTTCCGGGTAAAATTTCCTCTATAAAATTACCAATACCACCTAATGCTCCCTTCCAGCCACCAAAGGTTGACATGAAGATGAGGGATGAAACCGGCGCCCAGAGAATATCTCCTATTTCGCCAAAAAATGGTATGGCATAGGTTGCATATCCTACCAGGTCCATCAGGATACAAAAAATCAGTGAAGGTTGTTTTTTGTTCATTTTTAGTTTATGATTTTTATTTTAATAGTCAAACATGCTGCCATTTTTAGGTGCAGTAAAAAGCAGAAGAAAAAAAAGCGTTGATGGTTGCAATCTTTAATTTATCCGGGGAACTAATGGCTGCCGGTTAGGTTGATATGTGTTGGGCAAGGCCGATACCTTCCGCACCAAAAAACAAAGGCGATGATGTCTAATGAAAAACCCGGCAGAAATAAACTGGCCAGGTTTTTCCTCAAATTTTTTCAGCAAGGTTCATTAATAAAAGAATTGTTCCTTAACGATCTTACCGTCTTTAACTTCATATACTACAATTTCATCCATTTTGGTACGTCCTGTTCCTTTCATGGTAACATCCATTCCCATCGCTACGCTGAAATGGTTGCCGGCAACTACCGGATCAGTAGAATAGCCACCATGCATTTCTTCTACCATTTCATTAAACATCTTTGCTTTTTCTATCAAAGCGGATTTTCCCTTGACTGATTTCAAACCGGCAGAATGAGGAGGTTCAATGCTTTCCGCATTGTCTGCAAATAATTCTTCCTGGATCTTATCCCAATTTCCTTCTTTGGCAAGACCATTAAATTTTTCGGCTACTTCCCCTGTAGTCATTGTTTTTTCGGCAATCATAATTTTATGTTTTTGATTGTTAAAGGATACTAAAAGCTAATCCATTTTTTCCGATTAATTTTCAATAAAATTATAAACACGTAAAAAATAAGGATGAATAAAACAGTTGCTGTAATGAGCTCTCCACAACAATCCTCGTGTTTTTTCCCCGCAAGATCGAACTTCAATATTTAAGCCTTCCGCTGGTCTCTTGTTCCTTTGTATAGTTCATACTCAAGCAATCTGCAATCAATGGTGCTTGTATAAAACTCGATCCTCCGGTTTGCTTTCAGTCCTATTTTTTTTGCAAGCTCAAGATTGCCGGTGAAAATGTACCCAAAATAACCACCACATTTTTGTTTCATAAAATCGCCGATGCGGCTATATGTTTTTTCTAATTCTGAAACGTCCCCAAGGCGTTCCCCATATTCAGGATTAATAATCATGATTCCGTCCCCGACATCCGGAATTTCAGTATCAGCAAAATCGCAAACAGAAAAATCAATCAGCCTGGCAACTCCTGCAGCCACGGCATTTTTTTTTGCATTTTCGATGGCCCTGTCGCTGTAATCTGTTGCTATAATACACAGACCGGGTACATCAATAATTTGTTCCTCCAATAAAGCATCCTCTTCCAGGTATATTTTTTCGTCATATCCCTGTACATGCATAAATGCATAATTGGTTCTGAATAATCCTGGCTTCTGGTTAGTGGCTATCAGGGCTGCTTCTATTGCGATAGTGCCTGAACCGCACATGGGGTTTACAAAAGCAGATGCCCTGTTCCAGCGGGTGGCATAAATGGTGGCTGCAGCCAGAGATTCCAGCATGGGCGCCTGTCCCGGTATCTTCCGATAGCCATGCCTGGCTAACGAATCACCTGAAGTATCAATAAAAATTTCAGCATCATCATTTTTCCAGTATAAGTGAATGACAGCACCAATCAGGTCAGATCCTGTAACAGGTCTTGTACCCCGCTTATCTCTTATGCGGTCAACAATGGCATCTTTTACCCTGAGATTGGCAAACATACTGTTGTTGATAGTCGGATTGTTAACATTGCTGGTGATGGAAAAATATCCGGGATCAGGTAAAATATTTTCCCAGGGATAACTGATCAGGCTATTGTAAATATCATCAGCATTGGCCGATTCGAATTGTTTAAGGCTATATAAAACCTGGCTGGCGCAACGAAGATTAAGATTTAACTTAATACAATCATTCATCGTTCCGGTAAGGCGCACCCCGGTTACGAAACTATCATCTATCTCAAATCCGAGGTCTTTAACTT
>JBPPMM010000442.1:0-8302 GCA_051306075.1 Chitinophagaceae bacterium | reverse complement strand
TGAACATTGCAAACAAACAGGATGAGCGTTTTGCCAAAATGACTTTCGCCTTGGTGTACCCTTTGTATTTAACAAAAGTGGAGAAGAAAGGCAGAACGAAAGAAGAATTGGATCAGGTTATTGGGTGGTTAACTGGGTTTGATGATAGAAAGCTACAGGAACAAATTGAACAAAAAGTAACGTTTGAAATATTCTTTAAGCATGCTACATTAAATCCGAATGCTCACCTCATTACTGGTGTAATCTGTGGCTATCGGGTGGAGGAAATTGAAAATCCGTTAACGCAACAGGTAAGATACCTGGATAAAATAGTGGATGAATTGGCGAAAGGTCGTAAGATGGAGAAAATTATGCGGGTTGCATAGTTTGACCGGCGAATAATTGGATAACTTTTAAGTAGGGTTTAAAAGCGAAATGATACCATAAAAAGAAACACTGATATTGTACTAATTAAATTTCTTTCAAAGTTTCCCCTCTCTTATTTTATATAGGTCAGATCAAATCCCATTTTTTCCTGATAGAATTAATAAAGGCCATTATTCCGGCAATTCCATTTGTTTTAATCTTCATCCATTTCCAGCAATAAATTTGCTATTAAAGCCGTCCACCCGGTTTGATGAGAAGCTCCTAGTCCCTGCCCGGTATCACCATGGAAAAATTCATAAAACAGGTGATGGTCTTTGAAATCATCTTCGGACCAAAAGGACTGCTGACTGGCATGATATTGAAATTGACCGGCATCGTTTCTCTCAAAGATCTTTAGAATCCTTTTAGTAAGTTGATTGGCAATTTGTTTCAGGTTAAGTTTTACTCCTGAACTGGCCGGAAATTCAAACTTGTATTTATCGCCATAATATTCATAATATTTTCTGAGCGAATTAATGATCAAATAATTTAATGGCAACCAGATGGGACCACGCCAGTTGGAATTACCACCAAACATAGCGCTGGAACTTTCGCCAGGTTCATATTGTATTGAATAATGGCTGCCCTGGTATCCAAAAACATAGGGTTTTTCTTTATGGCTTCTTGACAGGGACCGGATACCATAATCGGATAAAAATTCCGCTTCATCCAAAAGCCTCTTTAAGAGATTTTCCAGCCGGTCATCAATCATAATGGCAAATAAGTAATTGCCATCCTTGTTTTTTTTGTCTATGTCTGAAATGATCCGGGTAAGGTCGGGTCTTGTAAGCCTGATCACTTCCAGCCGGGTATTAAATTGACGGAGATTTTTGAAAACATCGCCGTGGATGATCTCTACAGCCAGCAATGGAATGATCCCAACCAGGGAGCGGATCTTTAACCGCTGACTTGTACCATTTTCAAATTGAATGGCATCATAATAAAAAGCATCCTGGTCATCCCAAAGAGAAATATCTTTTTTCCCTATATGATGCATAGCCCAGCCTATATTAAGAAAGTGCCGGAAAAATTTGGCTGCTGATTCTTCATAAGCCAGGTTATGCTGCGCTAATTCAAGGGATATACGCAACATGTTAATTGCATACATAGCCATCCAGCTTGTAGCATCTGCCTGCTGAAGTTTTTTAATGCCCGGGGGCATATGGTTTCTGTCGAATACGCCAATATTGTCAAGGCCAAGAAAGCCACCTTCAAAAATATCGGTGCCATTGGCATCCTTTTGATTCACCCACCAGGTAAAGTTCATCAACAATTTCTGGAAAGCTCTTTCAAGAAAGTCCCAATCAGGTACGCCGGTTTTTTTCTTATCTGCTTCATATGTATACCATACACTCCAGGCATGTACTGGTGGATTCACATCACTGAAGTTCCATTCGTATGCAGGTATTTGTCCATTGGGATGCATATAATATTCCCGCAGTACCAGCAATAATTGTTGCTTGGCAAAATAGGGATCTACATGAATAAAAGTGGCGGCATGAAAGGCAAGATCCCAGGCTGCAAACCATGGATACTCCCATTTATCAGGCATTGAAATAATATTGCGGCAGGTAAGATGTTGCCAGTCCTGGTTTCTCTTATCATTGCGGTTAGGAGGCAATTCACCGGGCTCACCAAAAAGCCACTTATATACATCGAGGTAATAAAATTGTTTGGTCCATAGCAGGCCACTAAGTGTACTCCGAAGTAATGATTTATGCTCCGGTATCAGATTATTGGGTGTAAGCTGATCATAATACTGATCCGTTTCTGTCTTACGCTTTGCAAAAATTTGATCAAACTCCGCCCAGGGTTCCTCTATGTGTATTTTGCCTAATCTGATCCGGAACGTTTCCGATGATTTTGAATGAATCTTTTCCTTTAACCAGATGGCCGCTTTGGTTCCCTGCTTTTTGAGATTGATCGTTTTTTCTTTATTTATAATAAAATTGTTGATGCCATCTTTTACAAAAGGAGAATCATTGGGACGGTTATACACCCGCTGGTTATTCGTTTCGTTATCACAAAACAATTGTTCACCAGACTGGTGGTAAAGAAAAAAATTTCCGTTGCGGGAAGAGTTTGTTTGAAGACAATGAGGTGAGACCGATGAAATTTCGGGTTTGATGAAACGGGAATTGTGTTTCCAGAAATTACGAAACCAAAGATGAGGGAGTACATGAATGGTAGCAGATTCAGGGCCGCGGTTATGCACGGTAATTTTCATCAGGATATCGTTCATGTCCCCTTTTGCGTATTCAATGAAACAATCAAAATATCGATTTTCTTTAAACACGCCTGTATCGGGCAATTCATATTCCGGGTTCTGGCGGCCTGTATTGTTTTCCTTCACCAGTTCCAGGTAAGGGAATGCTTCCTGGGGATATTTGTAAAGAAACCGGGTATACGAATGAGTGGGTGAGGAGTCAAGATGGAAATAAAGCTCTTTCACATCTTCGCCATGGTTGCCTTCTCCATTGGTCAATCCAAACAACCTTTCTTTAAGAATGGAATCTTTGCCGTTCCAAAATGCGGGTGCCAGGCATAAGATCTGGTCGCTGTCGCAAAAGCCGCCAATACCTTCTTCCCCCCACCGATAGGCATAGCTTCGGGCAAGGTCATGATTGACATAGTTCCAGGCATTTCCATTCAGACTATAATCTTCTCTTACAGTACCCCATTGGCGGTCGGAAAGGTATGGGCCCCACTTTTTCCAATTTTTATTATTATTTGAGCGGGACAGTCGCTCTTGTTCAATATTATCCAAATTCTCCCTTTTTATAATTAAATATACAAGGGCAAGCATCTTTATATCCTTAAATATATGCCATCCGCATAATTGTTAAACATTTTTGTTAGAGAAATTCAAAATCCAGAAGTTGTCCGTTGATAGGGTGAAGGGCTTTATAGTTTATTTGCAGGAATAAGAACCGAAACAATTATTTTAAAGATCTGCTCCGCTTATTATCTAATTAAGGCAGGTGCTTTATATTTCAGGGTAGCCTGGCTTTTCATTATTATTGATTTTTTGTATTGAAGAGGAGAGAGGCATTATGGATGCCTGAAAATCCTGATAAAATAATACCTGTTTTCGGGAAATCCGGAATGTTCTTATAAGCCCTGCAAAAGGATTCTAAATTTTTGTAATTATATTGTCTGCTTGTAATAGCAGGAAAGTTTACAAACTGTCAACGGGCACGCCTGCTAATGCAACCCTATTTTTTAAAATCAAAAAAATATGTTATTAAAATTAAAATGAAAAAAAATTTTCCTTTACTATGCCCTGCTTGCAATAACGGGGTTGGGCCTGTCAGAAAAAGAATAGGAAGCACAAAAATACTTCGCACATTTGCTCAATTGGCGAAAGAATAAAGAGGTGATTCATTCCGGTAAATTGAAACATTTTGCTCCTGGCAAGAATGATGTGTACGTTTATTTCCGGTTTTAGGATAAGGAAAAAATAAAAATTTTCCTGAATAAGAACAGCGAAAAAGTAACTCTTGATATGGATACCTATAAAGATATGATACCGGGAAATTTTAAACCAAAAAATATTATTGCTGACCGGCAGATCTCTGTAAATAATACCCTGGTTATGGAAGCAAAAACAGCCATGATCCTTGAGATAGAATAGGATTATTTGCGTGATTTTATTTGATCAATCAGCCACCGAAAGGATAAGGTTCAGATTGAAATAATCTCTTCCCTTTATTAACTTTACACATGCAGTATCCGGAACCCATGGAATTTTGACCATTATAAATTACCAGTTGTCAAAAACAAGATTTCTTCTTGTATGAAAAATAATTCCGTATTATTTTTTACCATTTCCTTATTAACCTGGCAATTGGCTGCCGGGCAAACAGTAAAGGCTAATACTATTGACAGCCTGTTTTCCGGCCTTACAAAAAACCATTTTTTTAATGGTGCTGTTGTAGCCGGGCAAAACGGAAAAATATTTTTCAGCAAAGGCTACGGGTTTGCTGACTTTTCAAATGCTAGTCCTTTTACCCCCAATACAGTTTGTGATGGTGGATCGAATGCTAAAACCTTTACCGCCGCAGGCATATTGTTGCTGGAATCGGAATCAAAAATAAACAGGAATAAACCCGTACAGCAATACCTGCCTTCCTATCCTTACGACAACACAGCCGTTTGGAATTTTTTTACGCATAGTACGGGTGGATTGCCGGATTACAGTTTATATTTTGAAAAGATACCGGATACAGCCGTGCTCACTACAGGGAAAATAATTGAAATTCTAAACCAGTATAAACCGGCACTGATATATAAACCCAACTCCAATTTTTTTTATGATAGTCCTGGCTTTGATGTGGCTGCTACAATTATAGAAAAAGTGAGTGGTCTTAGCTATCAGCAATTTCTGGCAAAACATTTTTTTGCACCGCTTAAAATGAATACGGCGTTTGTTCGCCCGGCCAGGATCAGTGATTGGAAGGGGAATAGAGTAAAAGGATACCGTTACCAGGGTGACTCTCTTAAGCTATATGATATTGCAGACCGTGAAGGTTTTTATGGGGGCAGTAATATTTGGGTTTCTGCTAACGACCTTTATAAATGGGGTACTTCTTTTTATAATCACCCGGTTTTAAGTGAGGCAGTTATTAAGCAAGTCATGTCCCCGGTTAAAATCGGTGGCAAACCTTCTGCTGTAAGGTTAGGTGCCTGGTACCAGGGTAAAAATGAAAATGCTTTTTATTATTGGGGAAGCCTGGAGGGTTTTTATACCTGGGTATATTGGGACAGGCAAAAAAAATTCACAATTGCGTTTGTTTCGAATACCAATACTCCCCAATGGTTGCGACCCAGGCTAACCAATGCACTGGTCGATATCATGGAAGGCAAACAAGCACCGGAAATAAAAGAACAGGATGCAGAGGAAATAAAAAAGGATCAAAAAGAAAAAATTACCGGTTTTTATCAGGTGGAAAAATATGGCAGGGTTGAGATTTATATAAATGATAATCATCTTCTGTTAAAACTTCCTTCGGGTATGGAATACAATATGTACCAGGTGGATCTAAAAACATTTTATGTTCCCGGGCTTGAACCCTGGTTATCATTCGGAAAACTGGAAGATGGAAAATGCCGGGAACTTTACTGGAGTGCGACTGTTTTTAATACCATTGGAAAAAGATTATGATTTTTATCTCCCTAGTTATTCCGTGAGATTTTAAAGTTAAAGAGGTGGATAAGTTTAATAATAAAAATAATTGCAGATATTACTCTGCAATTATTTTTATCAGCGTTCCTTTGGAAACATTATCCGTTAATTTCATTCCATTTAAAATGGCAAATTCTTCTCTTCTGTTTTCCAATACATTTTGCTGACGAAAAAATTCTGCCAGGGTCATCGCAGAATCTGCGGTTTTTATTCTCACTCGTTCGGGCTTCTTATTTAGTTTGACCGGATCGGTGAGGATGCGGAAACCAGTCATGCTGTTATTAAAACTATTTGCATAGTTATTAAATTCATTGATTGTAGAAACCCCAAGCAAATGATAATTGTTTCCATTGTATTCAATAAAATAGGACATCGTTCTGATTGTTGCAGCCTGTCCCTGTTGCTCCGGCTGCTGGTCGGCTATAACGTAAAGAGCCGGTAACCCATTTACAGTCGTATTCCTGGATTCCCTGGGCTGCAGTTTGTATTGTTCCATTACTGAATTGGCCGCTTCCTGCAGTGATTTGCCCGGCACCAGTGTCATCATTAGTAATGCTTTTCCATCTTTTGGGGCAAATTGTACCCGTTGGGGTGAATTTTGGTAACTCCAGTTTGCCGGAGGAGGGAATTGAAATTTTAATACAGGGTGATAAAATACATTATTATCTATATACCCGCCTTTCGGATCTTCCCCATATATAATGCCCTCAATTTTTCTTAAATAACTATTCCTGTTTATTTCCGGATCCGTAAGTTTTAATTTTTTTTGCCATTCTTTAGCCAGCCTGGCTACGGTTACATTTCGATCACCCGGGTTGGGATGGGTTGATAAAAACTCCGGCAATTGAGCGGATTCGGATCCAGCTGATTTTCTTTCCAGCGTATTAAAGAACATAGCCATTTGCCGGGCATCGTATTTTATTTTTGAAGAATATTCTACACCCAATTGATCTGCTTCCCGTTCTGCATCCCGGCCATATTTTAATAATAATAATTGCAAACCTGAGGAAGCTGCCTCAGCGAAACGGGCCAGGTCAGGAGCAATAATAATTCCTGCAATGATTCCCAATTGTCCCAGGATGGCATTACGTTGTTGTTCTACCCCGTGGCGGTGAGTGATATGACCAATTTCATGACCGAGAACTCCAGCAAAATCAGCCTCACTGTTGAAATGAGCCATAATTCCACGGGTAAAATAAACATATCCACCAGGGACAGCGAAGGCATTCAATACTTCCGAATCGAGTAAGCGAAATCCATATTCCAGTTTGGGACGATGGGAGATAATAGCCATCTCATTGCCTTTTTCGCGGATAAATCTTTGAAGAGAAGAATCAGGGTACAATCCAAATTGTGCAATGATCTGTGGATCGGCTTCCTTACCCATTGCAATTTCCTGTGCTTCTGACATTAAAACAACTTGCCTCTTACCCGTTACCGGGTTTCTGGCGCAATGAGAGACAGAAAAGGCAAGAAAAACTATAAAACTACAATTGATTATGATTTTTTTCATCTGCATGGTATTTCAAAAAAAAAGATAAAAAAGAATTATTTCAATTTATTATATATACAACCGTGATGCCACAAATTTAAGATATCCCTTTTTTCAACAGGTAAGTAAAAGAGCATTTCAGGTTACCAATACGCTGTTGTCTGATGCCAGGAAAGATAGAAGAATTGCACTTGAGTAACCAAAGAGCTGAAAAAATCTTTAAGCAAATTTTTTCATGCAGGTTAAATTTATCTTTTAACAACAATTGTAGAGCAGGTATCACAAGTTTTCTTTCGGAATATTTGATTTTTCTAAATACATTTAATTAATACGCTTAAAAAGAACAGGAATATTTCAATAGCTAATAATAAAATGCATAACAAATTATTTTTTGCCCTTTTACTAATAACTACTTCGGTCTTCTGTCAGAAAAAGCCCAATGTCATTCTTGTCCTTACAGATGACCAGGGCTGGGGCGATTTGAGTTTACATGGAAACCCATGGGTTGAAACGCCCAATTTAGACAAGCTTGCCCGCAGTGGAGGCCGCTTTAATCATTTTTATGTAAGTCCTTTGTGTGCACCCACCCGGGCCAGTATATTAACGGGACGCTATCATTTAAAAACAAATGTGGTTTCGGTTTCAAAAGGTCTTGAAATAATGGATACTGAAGAAACCACCCTGGCTGAGTTGTTTAAGGCCAATGGATATAATACGGGGATTTTTGGAAAGTGGCATAATGGTGAGCATTATCCAAACCGTCCGAATGATCAGGGATTTGATGAATTTTTGGGTTTCTGTGCGGGGCACTTATCCAATTATTTTAGTACAGACCTTAATTACAATGGTAAGGATGTAAAAACAAAGGGATATATCACGGATGTTTTAACAGATGCCGCTCTGAAATTTATAGAAGCAAATAAGCAAAGCCCTTTTTTTTGTTATATACCTTATAATGCTCCGCATACCCCGCACCAGGTACCAGATAAATATTTCAATAAGTATAAGGCTAAAGGATTAGACAATGAGTTAGCAAGCATCTATGGAATGGTAGAAAATGTAGATGATAATATTGGCCGCCTGGTCCATTTTCTTAAAAAAAATCAGCTGGAGGAAAATACAATTATCATTTTTATGTCGGATAACGGGCCAAACGGTATCCGGTATAATGGCGCTATGAAAGGAATTAAAGGATCTGTGCATGAAGGCGGTGTCCGGGT
>JBPPMM010000345.1:0-4088 GCA_051306075.1 Chitinophagaceae bacterium | reverse complement strand
TTTTGGCCGTAATGGTAAATATGACCTGGAGGCGGGATATAAAAAACTGAAAATCGTATCTGATTATGCTCAGAAAGCAAAAAAGGTGGCGGCTTTTACAGAGACCGGGCTTGAATCTATTCCCGACACCGACTGGTGGACAGAATCATTATTAAAAACACTCAGAAGGGGAGGATTAAAATTATCTTATGTTTTGGTATGGCGTAATGATATCCGTAGCCCTACTCATTATTATGCCCCATATCCTGGCCAGGCCAGTGAATCGGATTTTTTAAAATTCTATAATGATCCCTACACTTTATTTGAAAAGGATCTGCGCAATATTTATAAGTCCAGGTAATATTATATATTGATTCGTTGGTCGTGCTCCGCTTCGGTTACCGTTATCTTACCAACTGCAAGCAGGTAAAATTTCTATTATTTTGCAAAGGAGATATCCTTTTTTTAGAAAGAAGATTTCACCCGTTAATTATCCTTTTTTTTTAATATCAAAAAGGGTATCATTGTTAAACAAAATGAGATTTATGAAGATCAAATATTTTTTTTGGATAATGATCCTGATTATAACCTTACAATCCTGCAGCCGGGCCATGACCCCTTTTGAAGCGGCGAATCATCCACGTGGTAAAAAATGCCGGAACATTCGTTAAGTCTTATTCCTGTCCAAAAAGGTTGCCCACAGCTCCTTCAAGCATAGGAAATTTTTCTACCACAAAATTTTTTATAGTAGCGATGGCTTTCTTCGCCTGGTCGTCAGTAAGACCGGCTTCAGTCTTTAATTTTTCTATTAATTCATCCATAAAAAGGAGTTAAAAAGATTTAGTTTAAAAAGGTTTCATCATTAGTAAAGCTAACGATTGAAACCTTTATTTATGTTAAGAAGGTAATCAGGCTACTTTCAGTAGACTTAGTTTGCTCTTATCGAATTTGCGTTTGGCATATTCAAGATCAAGATTAAAGTGTGACTCCTTTGAAGATGGGAGCTCAAACATAGCATCGGTTAATATACTTTCACAAATGCTTCTCAGACCTCTTGCTCCTAATTTATAATCCATGGCTTTTTCCACCATAAAATTCAGCACATCTTCTTCTATACTTAATTTGATGCCTTCCAGTTCAAACAATTTTGTGTATTGCTTGATCAATGCATTTTTGGGTTGCGTCAATATAGACCTTAGCGTAACAGCATCCAGCGGATCCAGGTGAGTTGCAACCGGAAGCCGTCCCAGCAATTCAGGAATCAAACCAAATGCTCTCAGATCCTGTGCATTCACATATCTCAGCAGATTTTTTTTCATACTTTCCTGCTGCTCTTTATCTACATTAAAACCGATAGTATTTGTTTGTACCCGGCGGGCGATGATTTTGTCAATGCCTCCAAAGGCACCACCACAAATGAAAAGTATATTTTGCGTGTTGATCTTGATCAGTTTTTGTTCAGGATGCTTTCGTCCTCCCTGTGGCGGCACCAGTACATCGGTTCCTTCAAGTAATTTCAACATTCCCTGTTGTACGCCTTCACCGCTCACGTCCCTGGTAATAGATGGATTGTCGCCTTTCCTGGCAATCTTATCTATTTCGTCAATATATACAATGCCCCGTTCTGCAGCAGCTACATCATAATTACATACTTGCAATAACCTGGTTAAAATGCTTTCCACATCTTCACCCACATAGCCTGCTTCAGTAAATACAGTAGCATCAACAATGGCAAAGGGAACATTCAGCATTCGGGCAATACTCTTGGCAAGCAGCGTCTTCCCTGTGCCGGTTTCGCCTACCATTATTATATTACTCTTTTCAATTTCTACCTCATTACCCCCTACTGTATCAATACCCTTTTGTTGTAATCGCTTATAGTGATTATACACTGCAACAGCCAAAACTTTTTTGGCTTCATCCTGACCTATGACATAGTCATCAAGAAATTTCTTTACTTCTATAGGTTTTTTAATAGTGAGTTTAAAAGAAGAAGAAGAATTCTTGTCGTCCTTTACCATCAACTCCTGTTCTATAATCTCCCGTGCATGTTCAACACAATTCTCACAAATATGTCCTTCCTGACCCGCAATCAGGATTTTAACCTCATCCCGGCTGCGGCCACAAAAAGAACAATGTAAAATGTTTTTAGCCATGATTTTATCCTCTGAAATTAGACTTATATATTTTAGAAAGAAGATACAAAAGTAGAAAACCGTGCTGACAAAGACGATTTTCTGTTAAATAGAGAGTTATGTTGTTGGTAAGTAGAGTATTACAACTTAGTAATTGTCTTATCAACTATGCCATATTCAATCGCTTCAGTGGCATCCATCCAATAATCCCGGTCAAAATCTTTTAATATCTGTTCAACTGTTTTTCCGCAGTTTTCCGCCAATATTCTTGCCCCCATATCTTTTACTCTCTTAGTTTGCCGGGCTTGTATTTCCAGGTCTGTACTCACACCTCTTATAAATCCGCCCAGAGAAGGTTGATGTATCATCACTTCACCGCTGGGGTATATAAAGCGTTTACCCTTTTTACCACCGCTTAACAATATGCTCCCCATGGATGCTGCAAGCCCCATACAAATAGTACTTACCGGGCTTTTTATCATCTGCATTGTATCGTACATAACCATTCCGCTGGTAACAACACCACCGGGGCTATTAATATAAAACTTGATTTCTTCTCCTGGTTTATCTGCATCCAATAAAAGCAATTTACTTACTATATCCTTTGCACTTTTATCGTCAACAACGCCCCATAGATAAATACTCCTGCTTTCAAAGAAATATTTTTCTAATCTTTTACTGAACATCATAAGATCCGACTTTGGTTGTTCTTCTTTTTCTTCTTCTTCAGGTTCATCGTCGGCTCTCCAGCTATTGTTTAAGAAATAATTACGATTCATATATTCGATAATTTTTGTTATTTGTTACCGGACATTATTCTTTCGGAGATAATATATCCTGAATCTTACACCTTCTACAAATTTTCAGATTGAAATAATGACAAGGAGCTTAATCCTTTTTCTCTTTTCTCTGATTCACTAACAATACTTCATCTATCAATCCATATTCTTTTGCTTCTATAGCAGTCATCCATTTATCCCTGTCAAAATCTTTTTCGATTTGTTCTACAGATTTCCCTGTATGATTATTGACCACTTCATACAATTCTTTCTTCAATTTCCTGATTTCATTTACGGTGATTTCAATATCGCTGGCCTGGCCTCCTATTGCGCCGCTTGGTTGATGCATCATAATACGGGCATGTTTCAGGGCGGCTCTTTTTCCTTTAGCACCTGCACCTAACAACACGCATGACATAGAAGCTGCCATGCCTATACAGATAGTTGCTACATCCGGGCTTACATATTGCATAGTATCATAAACGCCCAGTCCGGCATAAACACTGCCGCCCGGGCTGTTAATATACATATTGATGTCTCTTGTTCTATCAGACGAATCAAGAAATAATAATTGGGCGGTAACGATATTAGCTATTTCATCATTAACCGGGTAACCAAGAAAAATAATTCTGTCCATCATCAAGCGGCTATAAACATCCATTACTGCAACATTCATTGGTCGTTCTTCAATGATATTGGGTGTCATGGAAGTAACTAAGTGCGATGCATAACTATGAAGAGTATTGCTGGAGAGCCCCCGGTGCTTAACCGCATATTTTTCAAATTCTGAATTATAACTCATAGATCAGAGATGTTTGCTGGTGAATATGTATATCCAAGTTTGTTATCAATCTTCGCTAAAGATATGTTCTGATGTTCAAATATCCTTCCAAATATATAAAAAGCAAAAGAGGTGACAGGTTAGCAGAAATATTTTTATTTAAGTTTTAAAATCTGCCATTCAAGTCGAAAATGAAAATTAGAAATGAGAAAGATGAAATTATTTTCTTTTATAATCAGGGCGTATTTACGAAAACATTTCTCTTATCTTATCAAAAAATCCTTTTTCGTTTTTATCGGGTTGCGGAATAAAGTTTTCCGACCGGCTCATTTTCTCCAGGGCTGATTTTTCCTCTGCAGAAACATGCTGTGGAGTCCATACATTTACCTGTATCAGCTGATCACCCTTTTCATA
>JBPPMM010000433.1:0-13372 GCA_051306075.1 Chitinophagaceae bacterium | reverse complement strand
GGTTATGATCTTCATGAATTTTAGTTGTATCAATTCAAGTAATGATAAAAACAGGAAGATGGCGTGCACCCTGTTTTCAGCGCTTTCAAATATTTTTTCAAAGGCCAGCGTTTTTTCAGTTTGTACCAACGTAAGCATGCTCTGCCGGGTGGTCTCCATCGTGTAGCGGTATTGCACTACGGTATGCACCGGTTTATTTACCCTGTCAGAATATTTCTGCATGGCTTTTTCAAAAGCCTTCATCAGTTTGAATATGGTAATATTCTGAATTTCTGTTCCCTCCCTTGCTTCTTCACCCAGGTGTGATAATTCTTTTTGAATATTTCCTCTTTTCACCATCAGCATTCGCAGGGATTCCATTTCCGCCAATTTTGCTGACGCTTCCTTAAACCTTTTATACTCCAATATTTTATTAACCAGTTCCTCACGGGGATCAATTTCATTGCCCTGTTCATCCAGTTCCTTACGGGGTAATAACATTTTTGCTTTGATCCGCATCAACGTAGAAATAAACAATATGAATTCGCTGGAGAGTTCAATATTTATCGCTTCCTGTTTATGGATATAATCAAGGAAGTCATTGGTGATCTTTGTAATGGGAATATTATAAATATCCAGCTCATCTCTTTCAATAAAGAACAAAAGCAAGTCGAACGGTCCTTCAAATTGCGCCAGCCTGATCTGGTAGGAGGGAGTATTTACCATGATAAAAATTAAAAACCCTGTTCCAGGTTTTTTTATTCTGAAACAGGGGTCAAAAATAAGGGAAATATGGTTGATGTTATTTCTTTAAAGCATCCCTGATCTCTCTCAAAAGAACAATATCCTCCGGTGTTGCCGGTGCCGGAGCCGCTTCTTTCTTTTTCATACTATTGAGGGCCTTAATAATAAGAAACATAACAAATGCCACAATAATAAAATCGATCACTGTGGTAATAAAAGCACCCCATTTTATTGCCACTTCCGCCTGTGCTTCTGTGATAATGTCTCCCGCCCCATCTTTTACCTCAACCACTCCTTGTTTTAAAATCAGCATATTTTTAGTCAGGTCTTTGCCGGTAAGCAAACCTACCAACGGAGAAACAATGCCTTCTGTAAATGAGGTTATTACTTTTCCGAAGGCGCCGCCCATTACAAATGCAACAGCGATATCAACAAGATTGCCTTTCATCGCAAAATCCTTGAATTCTTTATGCATGCCCTTATTAAGTTTGGTTTTGTGTTTAAAAAATGAGGCGAAAGGTACTTGTTATTAAACCCTATTACTTTTTTTAATAACTTATCTTTTAAGAAGTTCTCCACTGCAAACGTTATTTTTTCAACCCCGGGTATTGCATATCCAGGCTTTTCATCAAATCCCGGAGAGATTTCGCTATAATATATTCCTTGTACCAGTTTTGATCGGATGGTACAATGGTCCAGGATGGTTTATTGCATTGATTAAAACAATCTTCATACATCTGCATATAAATATTCCAGAGTTTAGCTTCGTCAAAATCCTTCTCATTGTACTTCCACATTTTGCCTGGATCTTTTAATCTTTCATGAAGTCTTTCCTGTTGTTCATCGGGGGATATATGCAGGTAGAACTTTAGAATATGTGTGCTATTATGCTCCTGCAGCATTTCTTCAAAATCATTAATTGCTTTCATTCTTTTTATTGCCAGCTCATCATCGCACCATTTATGTACCCTTGTTATTAATATATCCTCATAATGCGACCGGTTAAAAATCTGTACCATTCCTTTTTGCGGTGTATTTTGGTGTATGCGCCATAGAAAATCGTGAGCAGCTTCCTCAGGCGTAGGAGCCTTAAAGGATTTTACCATTACACCCTGTGGATTCATATTACCCAATACGTTCCGGATTACACCGTCTTTCCCACTGGCATCCATTCCCTGGATAATGACCAATATGGAATGTTTACTTTCGGCATATAAAAGGTTTTGTAATTCATCTAATTCCTTCAGTATATCCTTTGTCTTTTCTTTAATAGCCTTTTTTTCAAACTCTTTTGGCGCCCTGGTATTTATTGCGCTTAGCCTGATCTCCTTCATTTTTAAATTATTTAGCTGCACAATATAAAAAATAACTATTGTTTGATCCTGATTAAAGACCTTCGCTCTTTTTTTATGAGCAATAAGGTTATCAGTTGGTCCATATTTATATTGCTTTGTTTTATTTGGGGCAGCTCATTCATATTAATGAAAATAAGCAACAGGGGTCTTACTGCTTCCCAGATAGCTGCCCTGCGTATTTTTTCAGCGGGAATTGTTTTTATTCCATTCGCATTTTATCATATAGGTCAGGTGCCCCGGAAAAAAACGGGTTTGCTGGTGCTTACGGGAATATTTGGAAATCTGCTGCCGGCTTTTTGTTTTACAATAGCTCTTTTGAAAATTGACAGCTCACTTACAGGAATTCTTAATTCACTTACCCCGATATGTGTTGTGGTTCTGGGTATTCTTTTCTTCAGAGATAAAATAAAAACGAAAAAGATCATAGGTGTATTAATTGGCTTAGCAGGATTGAGCATTCTTACGTTTACACAAAACACTATCAGCCTGGATAATTTTGGTTATTCATTACTGGTGCTGCTGGCCACTATTTCTTACGGGTTGAATGTAAACCTGGTTAGCCATTTTTTGAAAGAGGTAAAACCATTGCATATTGCCACCATTTCTCTCGCCTTTATGAGTATCCCGGCGGGTTGGTTGTTATGGCAACAGGATTTTTTACAGGTCGATTTCTCGGATAGCCAGGTTCAATGGGCTGTATTTAATTCCATATTGCTGGGACTTGCAAGCAGTGCACTTGGTACCGTATTGTTTTACATTTTGGTACAAAAGGCAAGCGGTTTATTTGCATCCCTTGTTACCTATGGAATACCCTTTGTTGCCATATTCTGGGGTTACATAGACGGAGAAATCGTTCACTGGATTGATATAGTTAGCCTCGCAATTATACTGACCGGAGTTTTTATGGCCAACCAATCGGAGAAATAAATCTGCAGATTCGAAGGACTTGATGACAAACAGGAAACTATTGGCCGAAAATTAAAGCCATCATCACTACACCGCCATGATCTCTTTTTCTTTTGTTGCCAGATGTTTTTCTACTTGGGAAATAAATTTATCAGTAACATTTTGAACTTCTGTTTCAGCATCCTTGGCAGCATCCTCGCTTAATCCATTTTTCTGCAGTTTTTTAATATTCTCAATGGAATCACGCCTGATATTGCGGACCGCAATTTTTGAATGTTCTCCTTCAGCCTGGCATTTTTTCACCAATTCCTTCCTGCGTTCTTCGGTAAGTGGGGGAAGAAATAAACGAATGATGACTCCATCGTTTTGTGGAGTTACCCCGATGTTGGCATTGATGATTGCCCTCTCAATGGGTTGCAACATGTTTTTTTCCCAGGGTTGAATAGTTAAGGTTCGGGCATCCATTACGCTGATATTTGCTACCTGATTTACAGGCATGGGTGAACCATAATAATCCACTACTATATTATCCAGCATTTGAGGATTTGCTTTTCCTGCCCTGATTTTTATTAACTCAGACTCCAGGTGATTGATGGCCTTGTTCATCAGTTCTTCTGCTCCGGCTATAATTGTAGAGGTATCTTCCATCATAAAAAAATTTGAACGGTAAAGCTACTGAAAGCGATCATTTATTAAAAAAATGCCTGCAAAGATTAAATTTCTTTCCAGGCATTCTATTGAAATTAAAAAAAAATTAATTATGATCGGCTATGGCAGTTTCTTGTGTTAATGTAACCACCTTTGATGCTGTTTTCAATTCCGTAGTTCCATTCATTCTCCTTGCAATAGAGATAGTGGCTCTCCTGGGCCTCCTGTAATATAAAATACCAAAGCCTGAAAAGGCCAGTGCAAGCATAATAAGCAAAAGGTAGGTAGGACCGATGGATCTGAATGACCAAGCAAAAACGACAAAACTAACATTGATACCAACGCAGAACGAAGTGATAGCTGAATGACCAAGTCCCCAGTCAATTAATAAATGATGTATATGATTACGATCAGGGGTAAACGGCGAGCATCCTTTAGAAATGCGAACAGCAAAAACCCGGAGTGTATCCAGTAATGGAACGATCAATATAGAAAAACCAATAGCTGCTGCAGACTCAAAAGGCATTATAATAGCCGGATCACTTGCCACATTTATAAACTTTATCACCAGTATAGAATTAATTAATCCTATCATAAGCGATCCCGAATCACCCATAAAAATTTTTGCCGGATGGTGATTAAAAATAAGAAAGGCGATAAGGCTCCCGGCAAGAGAAAAACCGAGCAAGGCATATGCCTGGTAGCCGACTAAATAAAAATAAGAGCCAAACATTAGCATGGTCATAATACCCAGGCAAGCGGCCAGTCCATCAATACCATCAATCAGGTTGAAAGAATTAATTATTACGATTATCGTTAAATAAGTAAGCGCCAATGCAAATGTTTCAGGCAACTGATCAAATCCAAAGAGACCATGCATACTGTCCAGGCGTATTCCACCTAAATGGATAATAATAGATGCGGCAATAACCTGGCCGATGAATTTTTTACTGGCAGAAAGTACAATCAGGTCATCCTTTAAACCAAGAAAAAATATAACAAGTGCCGCGGCAAAAAAATATTGAAATTCGGGATTGAGATATCCCTGGATCGACAATAAAGATGCAAGCAAGAAACCTCCAAAAATTCCTACGCCTCCAAGTGAGGTAACAGCATGTGTATGAACTTTTCTTTCATCGGGAACATCATATAATTTTTTGAGCTCCGCAATTTGCATTATAACCGGAATTGCAAGGAAGGATATTATAAACGATACCGAGGCAGTTAAAAATACATCTAACATCAAGAAGGGATTTACGGTACAAAAATAGATTTAAACCTTTTAGATTGTCATTAGGTTTGAATCAATAAATATTTTGTCAATATTAAATCTTCAATACCGCCAGGATCATTTGAATAGCAGATTAATATCAACGGGTTGGATTTTATAAATAAAAAAACCGCATTTTTGCAGCTCTTCTCAATAATTTGAGGCGGCAAGATACAAAAAGTTTAAAACCTTCCTAATAATATGTCTGAACTTAAAGCAATTGCATCACAAATTCGCAGGGATATTGTAAGAATGGTGCATGGAAGCAGCAGCGGGCACCCTGGTGGCTCTTTAGGCTGTACGGAGTATTTTACGGCCCTTTTCTTCAAAATTATGAAGCATGACCCTGCATTTAACATGAATGCTACTAATGAAGATGTGTTTTTCCTATCAAATGGCCATATTTCGCCCGTTTTTTATGCTACCCTGGCAAGGTCAGGTTATTTTGATATAAAGGAATTAGCAACTTTTCGAAAAATAAATTCCCGGTTACAGGGGCATCCGGCTACTCATGAGCACCTGCCGGGCATCCGGATAGCCAGTGGTTCGCTGGGTCAGGGCATGAGTGTGGCTATTGGGGCGGCATTAACTAAAAAGTTGAACGGAGAAAAAACAACCGTTTTTTCACTTCATGGGGATGGAGAGTTGGATGAAGGCCAGGTTTGGGAAGCTATAATGTTTGCTGCACACCACAAAATGGATAACCTGGTATCTACAATAGACTGGAACGGCCAACAAATTGACGGTCCTACAGATAAAGTGATGAACCTGGGTAATATCCGGCAGAAATTTGATGCTTTTGGATGGACAACACTGGAAATGAACGGCAATGATATGGACGATACGGTGGCAACCCTGGACAAGGCAAAATCAATGTTAGGCCAGGGTAAACCAATCGGCATCATGATGCATACTGTAATGGGCAAAGGGGTGGATTTTATGGAGGGGTCACATGAATGGCATGGAATTGCACCTAATGATGAGCAACTTGCAAAAGCACTGGCTCAATTGCCTGAAACACTGGGAGATTATTAATTCTGTTTTCGGCTTTATTTATAAGACTTAATATTATTTTATTAGACTGCCCCGCATTCCAGTCATTCACTTCTCAATGAAAATAGTTGGTTTGCCGCTTTCCTTGATGGCAGCCAGGAAGCCAGCATGGCTATTACAAATACAGTTACGGTGACCAGCAGGAAATCTGTAACCCGAAGTTTTACAGGAAAATAATTTATAAGGAAAGAACCACCCTCTAAAGGTATAAGGTGAAAATTTATTTGCAATAACGCTATTACTAATGCAAGCAGCATCCCGGTAATGGTGCCGATCAATGCTAATAATAACCCCTCACTTAAAAATATTTTTTGAATAAAATTTTTATTGGCACCCAATGCATGTAAAACGCTGATATCTTTTTGCTTTTCAAGCACCAGCATGGTTAATGCGCCTATCATGTTGAATGCTGCCACCACCAGTATCAGCGAGAGCACTCCATAAATTATCCACCGTTCCATATTCATTACACTATACAGGCCCTGATTCTGCTGGTACAGTGTTTGAACAAGATACTTTTTGCCGAATACCTTTTCCACTTCCTTTTTTATATTGTCAGCGTCAGCCGGATTTATTAAATTAATTTCTAACCCGCTGAACTCATCGGCACCCATTTTCAATGCATTTTTTACAAACCCTATATTGGTTATGCCATATTTATTATCAAAATCCTGCTGGATCATGAATGCAGATGACGTTCGGATAGAATCTCTACTGATATCGTTTAACGGGTCAATTTGTTCCGTATTATTTTTACGGGGCAGGTAAATTTGGAGTATGAAAATATTCTTATCTGCCTGTATGCCCAAAGCTCCTTCCACTCCCGCCCCTAAAATTAGTTTAGGAGCATCCTCTGTTCCCAGGTCATAATCACCTTTTACAATATGACTGGCAACACCGGTAACATAGCGGTAATTTTCATCAACCCCTTTCAGGTACATCACCGATTGGTAGTCGCCGTTTTGTATCAATGCTTTTTCTTCAACTACCAGGGAATAATTTTTAATTCCTCCTATTTTTTTCAATTGCTGTAACTGAATAGCATTAACCTCCATACTTTTCCCTGTTACCGGGGAAATTTTCAGATCAGTATAAAAAGAGGAATAGAGGGACTTAACCAGGCTTTCAAATCCATTAAAAACACTTAATACCAATATCAGTGCAGCCGTGCCAATAACTATTGCCGAAATGCTAATCCTGGCAATGATGTTGATGGCATTGATGGATTTTTTTGCTTTGAAATATCTCCAGGCAAAGAGGAAATTCAAAATTCTGATATTTTAATAATTAGTATTTAAAGCAGCCGACATACTTATTCCCCGTCTGCCGGCGGTGAAGAAGGATTAATTTTTTTAAAAAGTTCTTCCATTTTGAATACATGATCCAACGTATCATCCTGGAAAAACCGAAGCACGGGTATACTGCGCAACTGGTGTCTCACTTTAGCAGCCAGTTCTTTTTTTATTTCATGATGACGGTCATCAATTATTTTCAACGCTCCTTTTACATCTTTTACCTGGAAAAGACTCAGATAAAATCTGGCCTCAAGCAGATCAGGTGTTACTTTAACGGAGGAAATGGAAACCATACCTCCGTCAATCATATTCAAACCAAGTCTTTGAAAAATCTTGCTTATCTCTTCGTGCAACAAACCTGCAATTTGTTTTTGCCTTTTGCCTTCTTCCATGTTGATTAAATTATGTTCACTGTAAAATTAGTTACTTTGCCCCGGTTAAGAGACTTATACATTATAATGAAAAAATACTCGCGGATTTTAGGTTACTTAAAACAACATACCGGCAAAATTGCTCTTTATTTTGTTTGCACTATACTGGCTACTTTTTTTGGTGTCATATCCATAGGGATGCTGATCCCTTTCTTTGGGCTAATTTTTGACACAGGCCAGTCTACCGGGGGAGACATGATAAAAACCAATGTTCTTGGCTCCTATATAACTGATAATCTCGTGCAGCTAATAAATGAAAAAGGAAAAGTTGCCGGTCTTACGGCTATATGTGTTTTAATAATTATTGCAACTGTATTAAAAAATCTATTTCTTTATCTCTCCAACCGGGTTTCTGTTCCTCTCCGAAGTTTAATAATAACTCAACTCCGCGGTGATCTGTACGACAAAATCCTTCGTCTTCCTATCGGCTATTTTACAGAAAAGAGAAAAGGTGATATCATTTCACGAATGACTAATGACATCAGTGAAATTGAAGGATCAGTAATAGGGACATTTGACGGCATGATCAAGGACCCGCTCACGGTTTTAGGTTATCTTATATTCCTTGTTATCATTTCTCCTCAACTTTCATTGTTTCTATTAATTCTGTTACCGGTCACCGGCATACTTATAGGACGTGTAAGCCGCAAACTCAAACGACAATCTCAGGATGCAGCAATTAAATTGGGAGAAGGTCTTTCTATCCTTGACGAAACATTAAGCGGGCTACGTGTTATAAAAGCTTTTTTGGTTGAAAAATTGTTAAGCACAAAATTTCATAAAATAAATACAGAACTCTACCATGTAAGAAAAAAAATGGGAGCAAGGAGAGACCTGGCGGGCCCGCTTACAGAAGTATTAGGAGTGATGGTTTTATGTACCATTTTATATTTTGGAGGGAGATTGGTATTGGAAAATGGAGGGCTTGAAGCTAAAGAACTCATTGCATATATCGCTTCATTTGCTATGCTGATAAACCCCGCCAAAAATATTTCTTCAGCGTTCTTCAACATTCAACGTGGGGCAGCTGCATTGATAAGAGTAGAAGAAGTACTAAAAGCTCCCGTTGTGGTAGATGAAAATATTAATGGCAAACAATTAAAGACTTTTGAAGAAAAGATTGAATTTAGAAATGTAAGTTTTGCCTATAATGACGCGGTAATATTAGATAATGTTAACCTGATTGTAGAAAAAGGAAAAACAATTGCCTTAGTAGGTTCTTCAGGAGCGGGGAAATCAACACTGGCAGACCTGGTGCCAAGGTTTCATGATGTAACCGGCGGTGAAGTATTAATTGACGGCGTAAATATTAAAGATTATTCTTTGCATTCCGTCCGTAGCCAGATGAGTATAGTAACCCAGGAACCTATCTTATTTAACGATAGTATCGCTAATAATATCAGGTTGGGTAAAGAAGATGCCAGCGATGAAGAAATAATAGAAGCTGCCCGGGTGGCCAATGCACACGATTTTATCGTACAAAAAGAAGACGGATACCCTTCCAATATCGGGGATCGTGGCAGTAAACTCAGTGGTGGAGAACGTCAGCGGCTGACGATAGCAAGGGCGGTGGTAAAAAATCCACCTATTCTGATATTAGATGAAGCCACATCCTCCCTTGATACTGAAAGTGAAAGATTAGTGCAGGATGCTATCAATAATATGATGCAAAACCGAACCAGCATAGTGATTGCTCACCGACTTTCAACCATTCGCCATGCACATGAGATTATAGTGTTGCAAAAAGGGAAAATTGTTGAAAGGGGAACACATGACCAACTTATTCAACAAAATGGTTTTTATAAAAAACTAGTTGATATGCAGGAGGTACGATAATTTTTTTGAAGCATTGCGTATCGAATTACATTATACCCGTATTTAAAAAATCTATTCCGGGGATAACCTATAATTGAAATCCGAACATGCAGGTGAACCACACACAAAAAAGCCTTCCGCATTTGCAGAAGGCTTTGACTTATCGGTAATTACTTTATTTGTTCATCATTTGCTTGGCCTCAATGCTCAAAGTAGCATGTGGTACCGCCCTGAGCCTGGCTTTATCAATCAGCTTGCCGGTAACACGGCATACACCATATGTTTTGTTCTCTATCCGCATAGTGGCCTTTTCCAGGTGATCAATAAATGTGATCTGTCTGCTGGCCATCTGGCTCAATTGCTCTCTTTCCATACTCACACTACCATCTTCCATGGTCATATAGCGGGCTTCATCCATGTCGCCACCCTCATCACGTCGTGTAATCAGCCCCTGGAGGTAGGCTAATTCCTTTTTTGCAGCATCTAACTTTTTATTAATGATCTCTCTGAATTCAACCAGGTCATTATCAGAATATCTCATTGAAGGTCCGTTGTTCTCGTACATAGGGGAAGCATCTAATACAGATTTAGTGAAATCGGGTTCATATTTTACAGCGCTTTTGGTCGTTGTTTTTGGAATAACGACTTTGCCTGCTTTAGGTGGTTCCTTCTTTATAACGGGCTTTGCTACCGGTTTTATAGAAACTAACGATTTCGGATCATTTGCACCCGGTTTTTTGATTGGAGCTTCTGCCGGTTTTACATGCTCTTGTACCACAGGTTTATGTTCAGGCTTTGCTGCAGCATGAGTTGCCGGCTTGGCTGGTTCAGATTTTTTATTCATTATTTGAGCTTTCTTAGCCACCGGCCTAATTACAGCCTTGGGTGCTTTCTTAACCACAGGTGCTTTTGCCACTTTTTTTGGAGCCGGGGCAGGCTTTTTAACAACAGGCTTTTTAGCGGCAGGTTTGGCAGCTTTGTGAGCTGCTTTGGCAACAGGTTTGGCTCCTTTTTTAGGAGCTGCTTTTTTCGGTGCCGTTTTTCCACCCTTATGCGGGGCTGGTTTCTTACTAGACATATCTATTAGCCTTTTTTTGAAACAATCACATTTAGCGAAACATCGTTTAGTTCAATCGTTGTACCACCTTGTATTTCAGGTACTATTTCCAGCGTATCTGCCAGAATTTCGGCGCAAATATAGGTATTAAACGTTGTCAAAGAATCTTTCATTCCATTTGGTGCAGCAACTATAACATTTATACGGTCAGTAAGTTCAAAACCACTGTCTTTCCTGATCTTCTGAATACGATTTACAAATTCTCTTGCATTACCTTCTGCCTGCAATTCTGGTGTTACAGTAATATCTAATGCCACCGTTAAGGGCCCTTTATTAGCCACAGTCCACCCTGGAATATCCTCACTGCTTATATCCACTTCATTGACCTGCAATGTCAAAGGCTCATTATCAATTAACAGGTCATATTGTCCTTCCTTTTCGAAAGAGGCAATATCTTCCTGACTGAAATTTGCAAGTGCAGCAGATACAGATTTCATTTTTGCTCCTAACTTCTTGCCTAATGCCACAAAATCAGGTTTTATTTTTTTGCGGATAAAAGTATTATCAGCATCCAGATACTCTATTTCTTTAACATTTACTTCGGCTTTAATGAGGTCTTCAACCTTCTGCAACTGCAGTTTCATAGATTGGTTCAAAACCGGGATCAATATTTTTTGCAATGGCTGCCTGACCTTAATATTTACTTTTTTCCGGAGAGATAAAACCAGGGAAGATGCATCCTGGGCCAGCTGCATTCTTTCTTCCAGTAAAGGGTCAATTATATCTTTATCAAAATTTGGAAAATTAGTGTGATGCACAGATTCTTCTGAAAAACGGGCGGTAACTGCATTCAGGTTTTTAAAAACAGTATCACAAAAAAATGGCGAAATCGGGGCAATTAATCTTACTATGGTTTCAAGGCATTCATATAAAGTCTGGTATGCACAGATTTTATCCTTCTCATATTCTCCTTTCCAAAACCGACGGCGGCAAAGCCGTACATACCAATTACTCAAATGTTCATCAACAAAATCTTCTACCAGGCGACCTGCCTGTGTAGGCTCATAATCGTCCATGAATTCATTTACTTTTTTTACCAGTGTATGCAGGCTTGATAATATCCAACGATCTATCTCAGGTCTTTGGTTCAGTGGAATATATTCTTCTTTAAAAGAAAAGCCATCGACATTAGCATAAAGAGCAAAGAATTGATATGTGTTATAAAGGGTGCCAAAAAATTTTCTTTGCACTTCCTTAATTCCATCCAGGTCAAACTTCATATTGTCCCATGGCGAAGCATTGGTAATAAGGTACCAACGGGTAGCATCGGCGCCGAATTTTTCAATGGTATCAAATGGATTAACCATATTACCCAGGCGCTTACTCATTTTATTTCCCTTCTTATCCAGTACCAGTCCATTACTCACTACTGTCTTATAAGCAACTGAGTCGAATAATAAAGCAGCGAGAACATGTAGGGTATAAAACCAACCACGGGTCTGATCAACGCCTTCAGCGATAAAATCGGCGGGAAAAGATTTTTGAAACTCCTCATTATTTTCAAATGGAAAATGCCATTGTGCATAAGGCATAGCTCCTGAATCAAACCACACATCAATCAAATCAGGAACCCGTTTCATGGGCTTGCCCGATTTACTGACTAATATTATATCATCGACATATGGTTTATGCAAATCCAGGATGCCTTCATGCAAATAATGTTTATTGACGTCATTTCCCAATACTTCATTAGCCTTACGGATGCCTTCATTTAATTCTGCTATGGAGCCTATACATATTTCTTCATCCCCTTCCTCCGTTCTCCATACCGGTAAAGGTGTACCCCAAAACCGGCTTCGGCTCAGGTTCCAATCCACCATATTTTCTAACCAGTTACCAAAACGACCTTCTCCCGTAGATTTAGGTTTCCAGTTGATGGTCTTATTCAGCTCTACCATCCTATCTTTTAATGCTGTTGTTTTTATAAACCACGCATCTAATGGATAATAAAGAATAGGTTTATCTGTTCGCCAGCAGTGAGGGTAATTGTGCTCATACTTCTCAACTTTAAAAGCACGATTTTCTTTCTTCAATTTTACGGCTATGTCAACATTCACGTCAATATAATCAGGATCATCTTTATAATTCTTTACAAACCGGTTGCTGAATTCACCCAGGCCATCAATAAATTTTCCCTGTTTGTCAACCATGGTCAGGATACCGATGCCATATTTCTTTCCGATTTTAAAGTCATCAGCACCAAAAGCCGGAGCTGTATGTACAATGCCGGTTCCATCTTCGGTGGTTACAAAATCACCGGTAAGGATGCGAAAAGAATGAGCACCTGGTGTTAATTCTTTTATCTTCTCAACAGAGTTTGCCTCATAAGGAAGCAACTGTTCATACTCACAATCCCTGATATCATCCCCCTTAAATTCACAAAGGATTTCCCAGGGTAATAGCTTTACCTCGGCGTTATAATTTCCAAAATCTCCTTTCTCTCCTTCTTCTTTAAAATATTTTCCTAATAATGCTTTTGCAAGAACAACATTAACTGGATTATGCAAATAAGGATTAAATGTTTTTACTAAAACATAATCAATGTTTGAGCCTACTGTCAAACCAAGATTAGAAGGCAATGTCCAGGGAGTAGTGGTCCATGCAAGAAAGAAAATTTCATCATTGCCTGCTGCATCAAATAAGAATTTTGATTTTTCATTCTTCACTGCTTTAAACATTGCAACAGCACTCGTATCCTTTACATCCTTATATGTTCCCGGTTGGTTCAATTCATGGGAACTAAGCCCTGTACCTGCCGC
>JBPPMM010000327.1:0-9045 GCA_051306075.1 Chitinophagaceae bacterium | reverse complement strand
GGCCAGTGCCTCCGGAAAATTGTGGCCGGTGTCTATATGTACTAATGGAAAGGGAATTTTTCCAGGCGCAAAAGCTTTTCTTGCCAGATGGACGAGGGTAATTGAATCCTTTCCACCGCTAAAAAGCAAAGCGGGTTTTTCAAATTGTGCAACCACTTCCCGAAAAATATGGATACTTTCCGTTTCCAGTTGTTCAAGAGAATCCAGGGTCCACGCCTTTGAATTTGTATTTTGCTCCCGCCCGTTTACGCTGGTATTTATCATATATAATTCATTTATTGTCTATTCTTTTGGTAGACTAATATTTCAAAAAAATTTATGCCGTTTCTTTTTTTACTGATTCATGAAGGCCGCATTCTTTTTGAGATGATTCCCACCACCAGCGGCCAGCCCTTGCATCTTCTCCAGGTTCAATAGCCCGGGTACAGGGTGCGCACCCGATGCTGACAAAACCGTTATCATGCATCCGGTTATAAGGCACGTTATTTTCTTCAATGTATTTTATCATATCCTTGTAACTCCAGTTGATCAGCGGATTGAATTTGTATAAATTCTTTTCTTCCGACCATTCTATCATGGGCATATCCTGGCGGTTACCTGATTGATCGGCCCGTAAACCGGTAATCCACACCTTAGCTCCCTTCAATGCCCGGTTCAATGGTTTTACTTTACGTATATAACAGCAGCTCTTCCTGTTTTCAACTGATTCATAAAAACTATTGATGCCTTTGGTGAAAACAAATTCTTCCACATCCGCCGCTTCCGGAAAATAAACCTGTATGTTTTTTTTATACCTGGCTGTTGTACGATCGAGCAGTTCATAGGTTTCATTAAATAATCGGCCGGTATCAATTGTAAAAATTTTGACCGGCAGATCATTCCTGAATATAATATCAGTTAATACCTGGTCTTCCTGGCCCAGCGAGGATGAAAAAACCACTTCGCCGGGAAACAGTTCAGCGACCAGGCTTACTGCTTCCGGCAAAGGATTAGTTTCAATCTTCTGTATCAACTCACGGCTGAGCATTTAATTATAAATTAGGTTGAGGAGTATAACGCAGGTAAGGCTTTACAACCTTAACTCCTTTAGGAAACTTTTTGATAGCATCTTCTGTACTAACGGCAGGAACGACAATTACATCTTCGCCGCCATTCCAATCAGCCGGGGTGGCCACACTGAATCCTGCAGTTAGTTGTAATGAATCAACCACCCTTAAAACTTCATTAAAGTTTCTTCCTGTAGATGCAGGATAAGTGATCATTAACTTTACAAGCTTATCAGGACCAATAACAAAAAGAGAACGTACAGTAGCCGTAGCCGAAGCATTGGGATGGATCATATCATACAGGGTAGCTACATTCCTGTCTTCATCGGCTATAATAGGAAAGCCAACTGTGCAATTCTGTGTCTCATTTATATCTTTTCTCCATTCAAAATGTTTGTCTAACGGATCTACACTTACAGCCAGTACCTTTACATTGCGCTTAGCAAACTCTTTTTGAAGTAATGCCGTTTTTCCCAACTCAGTAGTGCATACAGGGGTAAAATCCGCCGGGTGAGAGAATAAAATCCCCCAGCTATCACCCAGGAATTCATAAAAATCAATTTCCCCTTCGGTTGTTTGTGCTTTAAAATTGGGAGCAGTATCCCCTAGACGTAGTGACATAAAATATAAATTTAGTGAGCACAAAAATAAGGGGAAAAACATACCCCACCAACTTGGTGGACTAAAAAAATAATTATCTGCTACAAACTATCGTTTGGAAGACAAAGCAAAAAAGGAAGATGATCAGATTAGCAGGTCTTTCAATGTTCGGTTTTCAACAATATTGAGTGTGGCATCCCGAACTTCAATCATCATATCATGAAGGCCACAATGCTTTTGGTCACAATTTTTACAACGCTCATAAAAATAAAGACTTACACAGGGTAACATGGCTATAGGACCATTGATAAGGCGGATAACAGAAGCCACTTTTATTTTATCAGGGCTTTTCTTTAAAAAGTATCCGCCTCCTTTACCTTTTTTACTATCGAGTATGTCTGCTTTTTTCAGTTCCAGCAAAATATTTTCCAGAAATTTTAACGGAATTTTTTTCTTCCTGGCTATTTCTGAAATCAAAACAGGCCCTTCATTGAATTTTTCACTGAGATAAATCAATGCCTTAAACGCATATTGTGATTTCATTGAAAGCATATAACTATTTCAATATTTCCAGTTTGAAGTTAATCGGTGAATTTTTTCTTAGCATAGCAGATACACCGCAATATTTTTCCAGGGACAGGTCAATAGCTTTTTTCACTTTATCTTCATTCTTATCATCAGTTTTCATTTTAAAGGTGATCCAGATGTCTTTAAAAACACGGGGATGCTCTTCCGTCTGTTCCGTTTCAACATCAATAACCAGGTCAGAAAAATCGACCTTCATTTTTCCCAGGATTTCTACCACATCTATTCCCGAGCAGGCGGCAATGGCAGACAATAACAAGGCTTTTGGATTAGGACCTTCCTTCCGGTTTCCATCAATTTGAAATATATTTTGTTCTAACCTGCTTTCAAATGCACGGTCATGTTTCCAGATAGTTGTAGTTTTCATTCCACGTTTTTTTTATCAAGGCTATGCTTCTGATTTCGCGAAATATTCTCCGGTGTCCAGGTAATTTTCTTTTCAAACCGATGTTGCCTCACCGGGCAGTCTTGTTTGTTGCAAATATGACATTGAAACGTTAAACAACCATCGGAATGCACAAATAGTTCAACGGACTCGTTAAATTCTTTGCGTACCAGGTTGGCCAAAATATCAATTTCTCCGTGGGCCTCATTTACATTAAGATACCAGGGAACCGTTAAATGACAATCCATATGTAGCACACTGCCATATTTAATAACCCGCAGGTTGTGAAGATCCACCCAGTTTTCCTGCCTGTTACTATTCAGGATATTTACCATTTCTGAAATAATTTTTTCATCAGCTTCGTCCATAATACCTGCCACTGAACGCCTGATTATTTTATACCCGGTAAACATAACGAACAAGGAAATACCTATTGCCATTACACTATCTATCCAGAAGTATCCCGTAAGGTATAATAATATCAACCCGGCAATAATACCAAACGTTGACCAGGTATCTGTTTGCAAATGTTTACCGCTTGCCATTAAAGCTAAAGAATTATTTTTTTTCCCGTAGCGGAGACAAATGATTCCCATCACAAAATTGGCGACAGCCGTTATTGCGATCAATCCTATTCCTATATCTATTTTTTTTAACGGAACCGGATGTAACAGCAATACCAGGGCCTTATAAATAATAATGACTCCCGCTATAATAATCATACTTCCTTCAACTGCAGCAGATAAAAATTCAGCTTTACCATGGCCGTAAGGATGATCTCTGTCACGGGGTTTTGCCGCCACATACAAACTGTATAATCCTATGAACCCCGCTGCAACATTCACAATACTTTCCAAAGCATCAGTGAGAATAGAAACAGAGAGAGTGTAGTAATAAGCAATAAACTTGATGAACAGCAGCATTAACGAAATAGCTGCTACCCATTTTTGAACAGTAAGATTTTGCTGCTGTGTTTTCAAAAAATGTATATTAAAAAGAATTCCTGTTTACATCAGGTTATCATTAAAGGCATAGATAAGAAAAAATTCCCGCGGGGTTTTTATTTTTTTAATCAGACTGTTTATACTTATAAATAAATTTTTTGAAGGTCTTGGCCATCCGGTAATACCATTCCTTATTCAATAGCTGGGAATCCCTCATAGCTTTATAAGTAAGAAAAACCCCGATAGGGACCAGGATAAAAGCAGCCAGCCACATGCCGGCAAAGGGAGTAAGAGTATTTTCTTTGGCAAATTTTTCGCCAACTGTTGTAGAAAAATAAAATACCATAAAGAAACTGATGGCGGCGATCAGCGGCGTGCCTAAACCTCCTTTACGAATGATAGACCCAAGCGGAGCACCAATAAGGAACAAAATCAAACAGGCCATTGAAAGAACGATTTTCCGGTGCCATTCAATTTTATGCTTGCGTAAATTTTTTTCTTTCTCCTTCATGATCAGTTCCCTGTTTGCAAGATTAGAATTCAGAGAATTGATCTGGCTTATCGCACCCAGGTGTACATCAGTAACAGCGGAATCGGGAATCAGGTCATTAAAATTCTTTGCGGCTTCCAAAAGGCTGTCTTTCGGCAATTTTTTACCGGCCGTGGTATCAATGAACATAGCAAACTTTAATGCGGAATTTTTGACCTCAAGGTCCAGTTGATGGCGTATTTTTTTATTCTCTCTTTCCAACGAATCAATTGCAATATTCAGCTGGCGCATGCTATAAACCCGTTCACTGTTCTTATTCACGCTATCATCGGTTTGCACAAACTGGAAAGAGCTCAGATCAAATTGTTTTTTAAATTCATCAAAATTCAACCGTATATAATCTGTTTTACTGGCATCGCTATTCATATCCCCCTTTTCTTCATAACGCCATCCATCTTTCAGGTTAAATTCAAGGTAGCGTTTATCTTCAGTTACCCGCATAACCCCGCTTTTAGCAATGATAAAATTATCCTGCACCGGATTGCCCTGCTCATAAACAATAACATCCCTGATGATACTGTCATTAGCTTCTTTTTTCCCGATTTTTATTGCAAAACCATTTATCCGATCATAAAATACACCTTCTTTCAGGTCAAACGCCGGTTTGGCATAAACAATATCTGTTAATAAAGTTCTTGACTTTAGAAAGGCCACTGGTATAATATAATTAGAAAATAAAAATGCAATTCCACTTACAATAAGAGAGATAAAAAATAATGGTCGCATGAATCGTAATAGTGAAATGCCAGCCGATTTAATGGCTACCAGTTCAAAACTTTCACCCAGGCTGCCGAAGGTCATCAATGAAGAAAGAAGAATAGCTAACGGTAACGCAAGAGGAATCAATACAGCACTTTGATACCAGATAAATTTCAAAACAATGTCTATACCCAATCCCTTACCTACAAAGTCATCAATATATAACCAGAAAAACTGCATGACCAATACCAACACCGTAATAAAAAAGGTGGCGATAAATGGACCCACAAAGGCTTTGACTATAAGTTTATCTAACTTTTTGAACACGTAACTTTAAGTTATGGAAACAACAAAAATAAGGCTTTCACCAGAGGAGGCAGCATTGGTTATCCGGCAAGATTGGATTTTAACAAAGAACAACGTCATTCAAAAAACTCAAAAATTATTTGCCTCATTGCAGGCAGACGAGCAGCAATCAATGGAATTATACAAAGATTATCATGCCAGCGCAATAGTTGAATCATCTCCAAAAATTTCGAAGGGTGAAAATTATAACGGCCTTCCTTATCTTGTTTTAGATTATCCAAGATGTTTCAGCAAGGAAGATGTATTTGCCATCCGTATGCTTTTTTGGTGGGGGAATTTTTTCAGCGGCACTTTACACCTGTCGGGTATCTATAAGAAAAAATATGAGGAGAAAATCATTCATTCATTTGATTCATTAAAAAGCAATGATTATTTTATATGTGTCAATGAAGATCCTTGGGAACATCACTTTGAAAACGATAATTATTTACCCCTCCGCACGATGAACCATGACCTATTTAAAAAATGGATCTGTGAAAAATCCTTTATAAAGCTTTCAAAGAAATTTTCAATTGCACAATGGAATGACGCTGAAAAAAAATTACTGGAAATGTTTCGTCAATTTATGAATTCGTTGATGAATTAATTACCCAGGCGGTGGAAAAGGTCTTTCACCTGGTGATCCCATAATTTGCTCTGATCTTTTATATCCTTCTTTTCAGCAAAATCTTTAACTATCAAAATGGTTTGATTAGTAATTTCCGATTTTTCAATACTGAATTCAAAGTATTCTGTTTTGGGCGCATCCAGCCAGCGAAAACGAATATGCTTATCGCCTTCACTTTCCAGAACCTCCGCCTTTTCAAAAGATCCATTCCAGCCAAAATAAAAGATATTATCTCTCTCATCAACCTTTTCTGCGAACCACTCTCCTAATCCTGCGGGTGTGGAAAGAAATTCATACAGGATAGAAGGTGAACACCGAACGGGAAACTCTAAAGTATATAGTTGCTTACTCATCTCTTAATATTAAAAATGCCTCTGTACCTGCAATAATAAATAATAAATCGTCTTATTAAAATAATTTCTTTTGTTTTCCCCATTTTGGGCTTCCCAAAGCTCTCATGCAAAATAAAATCCATAAACCCCCGTTAAAAGAAAGATAATTTTTTTTTTGGCCAGATCAGCCAAAAGATTAAATTGCTATGACATCCAATGCTTTCCCCGGAAGGAAGTTTTTTTGGGTGGTATAGTCAGAAGTCGAACAAAATTAAAATCTATCATCCTTTAAAATAATCCCTAAAAACCCATTCCTATGAGTATGAGACAATTGAAGATCACGAAGTCCATTACAAATCGTGAATCTCAAAGCCTGGAAAAGTATCTCCAGGAGATCGGCAAGGTAGAATTAATCAGTTCAGAAGAGGAGGTAAAACTTGCCGTACTGATCAGGCAGGGTTGCCAGAAGTCCCTGGATCGCCTCACAAAAGCTAATCTTCGTTTCGTTGTTTCCGTTGCAAAACAGTACCAGAATCAGGGTCTTTCCCTTCCCGACCTTATAAATGAAGGAAATTTGGGTCTTATCAAAGCTGCTCAGCGTTTTGATGAAACCAGGGGATTCAAATTCATTTCTTATGCAGTTTGGTGGATTCGCCAGAGTATTCTTCAGGCCCTGGCTGAACAATCCCGTATCGTTCGTTTACCGCTAAACAAGGTGGGGTTAACCAACAGGATTCAGAAAGCCTTTTCACAATTGGAGCAACAATTTGAAAGAGAACCTTCGGCTGAAGAATTGGCTGAGTTACTCAACATGGATCTTGATGAAGTTTCTGCCTCTCTTAGTATTTCATCAAGGCATTTAAGTATGGATACCCCAATCTCTGAAGGAGAAGATGGCACCCTATTGGATGTACTTGAAAATCCAAATGCGGAAAAAACGGATGGTGAACTGGACCACACTCAATCCCTGAAAACAGAAATCGATCGTTCTCTAAGAACTCTTACTGAACGCCAGAAAGAAGTGATCTGTTACTTTTTTGGAATCGGTGTGGATCACCCGATGAGCCTGGAAGACATAGGTGAAAAATATAATCTTACCAGGGAAAGGGTTCGACAGATAAAAGACAAGGCCATCACTAAATTAAGAGCCACTAACAGGGTAAACCTATTAAGAACTTATTTAGGCGCTTAAATCACTGTTTATAAAAATTTAAATAAATATCACTGGCATAAATTCTACACTACTACTTTATCTTTGCCTCTTACCAAAAATGAATGAACCTTCAGGTTACATTCATTTTTTATTTATATCATGTATATATTTCCCAAAGTATGTTCAACTCATTACAGGATAAATTAGAAGGTGCCTTTAAAAATCTGAAGGGCCAGGCCAGGATCACTGAGCTTAATATTGCTACCACTCTTAAGGAAATTCGCCGGGCCCTGGTAGATGCAGACGTGAATTATAAAATAGCTAAAGAGTTTACAGATAAAATAAAAAGTAAAGCCATCGGTGAAAAGGTTATCAACGCTATTAGCCCAGGGCAATTAATGACCAAAATAGTTCAGGATGAATTAACTGAACTGATGGGTGGCGAAGAGGCAATATTCAACGCAAAGGGCAATCCTGCCATTATCTTAATTGCAGGTTTGCAGGGCAGCGGTAAAACAACTTTCAGTGGCAAACTTGCGCATTTCCTCAAAACAAAAAAGGGTCTTTCTCCCTTGCTGGTTGCTGCTGATATATACCGGCCAGCGGCTATGGAACAACTAAGAGTTTTGGGAGAACAAATTGGTGTTGATGTTCATATTGAAACCGAGAATAAGGATGCAGTCTCCATTGTACAAAATGCAGTAAAAGACGCCCGGAGCAAAAACAAAAATGTTGTCATAATAGATACTGCCGGCCGACTGGCTATTGATGAGGTGATGATGACAGAAGTCACCAACATAAGGAATGCGGTAAAGCCCCAGGAGATCTTATTTGTTGTTGATAGCATGACGGGTCAAGATGCTGTAAATACTGCAAAAGTATTTAATGACCGTCTTGATTTTACAGGCGTGGTGCTCACCAAATTAGATGGTGATACCAGGGGCGGGGCAGCTATTTCCATTAAGTATACAGTTAACAAACCTATTAAATTTACCAGCGCAGGGGAGAAATTAGACACCCTCGATGTGTTTTACCCGGAAAGAATGGCGCAGCGTATCCTTGGTATGGGAGATATCACCAGCCTGGTTGAAAAAGCGCAGGAACAATTTGACGAGGTTGAAGCTAAAAAACTGGAAAGTAAGATCAGGAAAAACAAATTTGACTTTGCCGACTTTAAAATGCAGCTTGAGCAAATAAAAAAGATGGGAAACATGAAGGATTTACTCGGAATGGTTCCCGGTATTGGCAATAAAATAAAGGATATTGACCTGGATAACGATTCGTTCAAAGGAATAGAGGCTATGATCAACTCCATGACCCCCGCTGAAAGAGCTGACCCTGACCTGATTAACGGTAGCCGCCGGAAGCGTATTGCAACCGGTGCAGGCAAAGACATCAGCGAGGTAAATGCCTTTATGAAACAATTTGAACAAATGAGGGATATGATGAAAGGAATGAACAAGATGGGCATGTTTGGCAAAAAGCTTCCCGTTAATCTTCCTAATCTGAGAAAGAATTAATTTGAAGAAATACAGATTTGAATTAGTTCATTGAGCCTGTTCAGGATAATTTCTGAGAACAACGACTTATATGAAAATTTTCAACCCGCATTTAGAAAGAATTATCTCATTTAAAGGTTTATGAAAGGCCTTGTCGTTTGGCATTTTGCTAGTCGCTCCTTATCTTCGCCGTTCCGGTTTCAACCGGTCTTAACAATTATTGTTTAACGCCTTTAAATTTCTATTTAAAATGGCAGCCAAGATCAGACTACAGCGTCA
>JBPPMM010000303.1:0-2391 GCA_051306075.1 Chitinophagaceae bacterium | reverse complement strand
TGATTCAAAAGCTAGTAAAATTATTTGTGTGTTGTTAATTGTTTACAAATCAGAACTAAGTGTTGCGGATATTTGATGATCAAAAAATTGTAAGATTCCTTTAGTCTAGTTTGGCTTGTAGTTTGTTGATTTTCATCATCCAAATAAAATAGCGCGATGTTGTTAATCTAATCAGTTCAGAATTGTTTTTTAATAAAAACAAACCTCGTGATTTATATACTTTCCATTTTCACAATTAACTTTGCGCTAAAAAAACCATCTTTAAATAACCAAGAAATAAAAATTTATCTCCTTCCCAAAGATTTAATTCTGTAAGTTTGTCGTTTCTAATCCAGGCAAGATTACCTTCAGAGTGAATTCTATCTGCTTCAGCAGCGGTTTTAATAAATGTGCGATTAAAAGAAAAAGCTAATAGATTTTAACGTTTTGCAGGTTTACTATTGGCAGGTTTTTCAGCAAAAAAGTTCATTCGGAGAACTGAACGTTCCGTAACCACAAAACTGTTTGAGGAAAAAGAAACCCTGCTTATTGCAAGTGTGCTGCTATAGTCAGTGCTTCTCATTACTGTGTCAGTAGTCTTTTGTTACTTTTTATAAATTGTTCAAATGTAGTAGCTCGTCTATTTATAATTTTTTCAACCCATTTTGTTGCTTCCGGTTCATTTTGAAATCTTGGAAAGTAGTGAAGCATAATTATTACAAGAATTAGCATAGTTGGCAATTTCTCTTTTCTTTTTGTCAGGAAAAAACTTAGCAGATTTGGAGATTTAAACTTAATGTTAAAACCTAAGGTGATACTTAATATTTTTGCCATTTCGGCAAAACTCAACTTTTCTTTGTTGGTTAATTCGTAAGATTTATTTTTATGTGGAGAAATATTTGTCAAAACACTTGCTGCAACCGCACCAATGTCGCAAACATCAATTAGAGTAAATTTAGCTTTACCTGCAGGTAAATAAATTTGTCTATTATATATCAAGTCTGTGCGTAAAGTTGTTGTAAAGTTTTGCATAAAATATGCAGGTCTCAAAAAGGTATAAGGAATATTGCTATCAACAATGAGCTTCTCAATTTTGTGATGCGGAATAATTTTACTTTTCTCAACTCCTTGAACCGAAAGGAAAACAATGTGTCTCACGCCATTGTCTTTGCAGGATTCAATTAATGGTTTAAAGTATTTTTCTACTTCTGAAATTTGAGGTGGTCGAAGTAAAAAAACCACATCACAGTCAGTTAGAGCCTTGATATATGTTCTCGAATCCATAAAGTCAAATTGCGAAAATTTAATTTTATAGTCAGCTAATTTGATTTTGTCAGCGTTTAAATTCCTAACTCCGGCATAAAGATCAAGTTGATGTTCCATTGTTTGTAAAGACTTTATCACTTCAAATCCTACATTGCCGGTTGCACCTGTAATTAAAACCTTTGTCATATTACCCGATAAATATATTATATGGTGATCTGTCGGTTAGCATAGGCTATGCCGCGTGTTGTAGGGCGTTTTTACCTTTCGATTCAAAGCTTCGTAAATGTGTAATGAACACCAGTCATTTCTTCTGAGTTAAGAATTCTAAATGTCGCATCCCCTTTATAACTATTTCATTCATTATAATAATGGTTAGAAATTCCTAACAAATGCCATACAACGGTTTGGCGCTTGGCGAAGAAGCGGATCTCGAAGCACTAAACTGTCAACCCATCATAAAAGTTGATACGAGGTAGAATAATCCATTAACCACTGAACCCGCTTTTTTGCAAATCGCCTGTAAGCTGCGGTTATTAGCAATGTGTTTCAATTTAAAGATTTGAACTTTTTTCCGCTATTTTAAATTAACCGGCTTTCGGTTTGTTTTTTCTTAGTTTCTATGTTTTAAGTGCAGCTGCCAAACTGATTAGTTTACCTGGAATTTTGTCGAGAGGCATAACAAAATCCGCACAGCCTGCAGCCTGAGCGCTAAGAGGCATGGAGTCAACTTCGGCAGTCATATCCTGAGCAAAGGTTTTTCCTCCTTTTGCCTGTATGTGCTTGCAGCCCTCAGTACCATCGCCATCATACCCGGAAAGGATGATGCCTATTGCACGCACTCCCATTGCTTCTGCTAAAGAAGCAAAAAATACATCTATCTGCTTACTCCTGCCTGAGCGTGGCGAGATGACTTTGAGTGTGTAATTTTCAATGAACAAATCTGCGTCCGGAGGAATTACGTAAACGTGATTCGCATGGATCGGCATCGTCTTAGAGGCAACCGTTACAGCCATTTTCGTATGACGCGACAGAATTTCAGCTAACTGACTATTGGCGGTGGGGGCTATGTGAGAAATAATAACAAAGGCCATCCCTGTATTAGATGGCAGTGCATCCAGAATAGCCTTATAAGCGTTAAGCGCACCG
>JBPPMM010000276.1:0-28952 GCA_051306075.1 Chitinophagaceae bacterium | reverse complement strand
CTTCAGATTTTAACGACGACATCACCATTCTGAGTGCAGGTACCGACGGCACCGACGGACCCACGGATGCAGCTGGTGCAATAATAGATATGAGTACTCTGTCATTTGCCAGATCAAATAATGAAATGATTGAAAACCATTTAGCCCGCTTTGATGCTTATACTTTTTTTGAAATAGCAGGGGGACTTTTAAAAACGGGTCCAACGCAAACTAATGTAATGGATATTATTATCGGGTTGGTCAACGAGAAGCAATTAGATTGATCAAAGTATTAACCGAACGCCTCCCAATTCCTCCACACGATAACTGAATTTTTCACCCGGCGAACTGATGAACATAAAATTTTTAGGAATATTCCATTCCTTACTTAACCTTTCAATTAATTCAGGAACAAATTCGCCAATGATAGTAATATATTCCATTTTAATATCAGGATAAGCTCTGTCCAGCACTTCAAAGTCCGTTAGAAATTGTTTGGGCGCAAGCTGGTGCTCTGCCAGGACCGTTACAATTTTTATTTTCCGGGTAATTTCATTTTCCTGAACATAGATCATCACTTTATTGAGAGTAGCAATATCATCACCCTTTGAAAAAAAAACAAATTCCTGCTCATGTAGTTTATTAATTACTCGATTTATTTTGATGCGACTTAATAGCGCCATTTTGCGAAGATTTTCGGTAATACTTTTTAGGATCCCTAATAATAATTCCATGATATGATTGCGGTTCAGCATGGAATAAATAAGCAGCATGGCAGGAATAAAATATTGGAGAAATACTACCAGGTATTCCGGTTTCATCTTTACATTTCCATATAAGGCAACACCCACCGCCAGCAAGGCTACTATCACAATAAAAGGTGTGGCATATTCTGGTCGCGGCAATCGCTTTCTCCTGATTTTAAGAATCAGGTTTCCCAAAGCAAAGAAGGCCATAACCAAAAGAAAAGATATAGTATAAACGCCTGCCAGAGGAGCTAAAGCTCCCTTGGTTACAAACAATACTGAAACACATAATATAAAAAATGTGATCAAAATGCGGTAGCTGCTGCCACGCTTGTTCTCCTTTAAAAAAAATTGGGGAAGTACTCTGTCTAATGTCATTCTTTTTATTAATCCGTTTACGCCAACAAATGACGTAAGAAGAGCACCGCTTAAGACGGTCACAGCATTGATAGAAATTAAAGTGGCCAGCCAGTTGCCACCGGTCAAAGATGCCATATGACTTAATAATGATTGCTGGTGTGCTTCCACTTCTCCAACGGGCATTACAGCAATGGCCAGTAAAGCGATCAGGGGATTTAAAATTGAAACAGCCAGCCACATATTGCGCAGTGTTTTTGGAAACACACCTCTTTTTTGTTCCTCAACAAAATTCGCTGAACTTTCAAAACCAGAAATACCCAGCATAGCCGCACTGAAGCCAAAAAATAAAGCGGTGCCCAATCCGCCTCCTTTAATGGGTAATGCAAAATTTGCCTGGAATAATGAAGTTCCGTTTTTAGATACAAAAAAAATGGCCATGCCTATGAGCAGTGCCATGGAAGCCAGGTGAAAAATAAAAATAACAAGGGCCACTATAGCACTTTCTGAAATACCGATGATAGTAAGGCATAAAAATAAAAAGAGAAGGACCAATGTGGCATAAAGTACATGCAGGGATGGAATGATATGATGCAGGTAATGCATGGCTTCGCTGGCAGATATAACGGCCGTGGCCATATAAGAAAGTATGGTGAGACAAGCAGCAACTGACGCATTACTTTTACTGGTAGTGTTTAATAATACATTGTAGGCTCCACCATTTAGCGGTAAAGCTCCCACTACCTCACCATAAATTTTCCGAAATAAAAAAAGAACCCCAGCTACCATCAATAACGATAACCAGGCATATTGTCCTGCCATAGCTATCGTTAATGCGGACACATACAAACATGAAGAGGTAATATCATTTCCACAGATTGCAGTAGCAAGCCATGTGTTTAATTTATTTTTGGTGGCCATGGAATTCAGGATTGAATAATGTGAACATCCCTTTGGGGGAATGGTATAGTGATGTTATTATCACGAAAGGCTTTGAATATTTTATACCGAAGCTGGCTCTTTACATGTTCTACCCGGAATATATCCTGTGTCCAGAACATAAGATAGAAGATCAATGCACTGTCTCCAAAATCATGGAACCTAACAGAAGGCTGGTGTGCTTCATCCCTGATCAATTCCTCCTGCTGCTCGCTGCATTGCAACAGCACTTTAGTTACCAGGTCCACATCACTGTTATAACTTACGCCTACCTCAACCTGGAACCTGCGGTGAAAGGATTGGTGGCTCCAGTTCACCACATTTTCTGTAATAAATTTATGGTTGGGCACTATAATATTAAATCCATCACGAGTTAGTAGCACGGAAGTACGAAGGTTAATATCCTGCACTTTGCCTACGATATTATCCACTTCCATTACATCCCCCACTTTTACTTTCCGTTCAAAGAGCATGAACAAACCTGATATGAGATCACTGAAAATATTTTGTAACCCAAAACCCAATCCCACCATTAATGCGGCTGATCCGGCTATTAATAGCGTAATATCAAAACCAAGAATAGTGATACCAAATGATATAGCAAGTACCCAGCTAAAATATTTAATGAGTTGATAAAGGGATGTTCTCCTGCCTTTTTCATTCAACGTCAATTGACGTTTGTTAAGTAATACTTTTTTAAATATAGAAAGCAGCAACCAGGTTAAAAATAAAACAAGGAATAGACCGAACAGTTTTGCCGGTGTTACAGAAAAATTTCCCATTTTGAAAATTACCTGTCTCCAGAACTCATTCATTTTTTATCGGTTGTTTTATCAGGGTTGGCTCGTTGCAGCCAAACCGTATCCGTTTTTAATCTCTTTTTTAGAAACTGTTGAATTTTTCCTTCTGATTCCGGTATATTGATATTTTTCGCTTGTTCACTCCATTGTAAATAAGCTGTCCATACCGTATCGGTTTTTATACCGCTTTTCATTTCTACGGTACTTATTCCCAGGGCTGCAATATCAGGATAAAACGCTTTTATTTCCTCAAAAACAATTCCCTGGTCTATACTGGCATTCATTCGTTGAAGAGAATCTAACAAGTGATTATTCTGGATCTCCACATTTCTCATGATGGTTTCTGTCATCTCAGAACTCATTTTATCCAATTCGCTTCTTGAAATGTTCATTCTGAAAAATGAAATACGGTATTTCGATAAACCCAGTTTCTTAAATTTTTTGTCGTAAAACACTTTTTGCGAATCTGGCACCTGTTCGCCGGAAAAAAATGTTTTAACGATGTTTATCGAATCCTGGTTTTGGGTTTCCCATTTTAATACTTCATTCCCCCTTTTTTTAAAGTCGTCAATTATTTCATACTGAATGATCCGGTTGGTTCTGTTTTTTTGATAGACGGAGTATAAAAATAAGAAGCTGGGGATACTAATGAGAATAGTGACCACGAAAGTGGCCCGGCCAACCCGCTTTTGCTTCACTTTGTCTACGTAGGTTTTAAAGGGAAAACGAAGAAATTTTACAATTAAATAAGTAGATACGGCTATGAAAACGGTATTGAGAAAATATAAATAAATAGCTCCGCCAAATATATCCCAGTTGCCGGTAGCCAAACCAAATCCGGCAACACATAAAGGCGGCATTAATGCGGTAGCAATGGCTACGCCTGGTAATGCATTGGTTGCCTCACTCCTGGATCCCGATACAATACCTGCCACTCCGCCAAAAAAAGCCACCCCTATGTCAAGTAAAGTAGGTTGGGTTCTTGCCATTATCTCTGAGGTGGCATCTCCTAAAGGAGTCAAAAAAAAATAAATTACGGAAGTCAGTAAACTGAAGAAAGTTACATAAGCAAGATTTCGGATGGCGCGGATAAACAGCTCCATATCATGAACACCGATTGAATAGCCCACACCCAAAATGGTTGACATAAGAGGTGAGATAAGCATGGCGCCGATAATTATTGCAGCAGAATTGGTATCTAATCCGATAGAGGCAAGCAACGCAGAACATATCATTAACCAGGCATTGAAGCCTTTTATATGTATGCCGTCAGAAATCCGCTTGGCAGTGCCGTCGAAATCGGTAGTTTTCCTGATATCAAATACCTTTCGAAGCCAATTCATTTAAAATGAAAATTTTTCCAAATCTACTGCTTTACAAGTAAAGGTTTTTCCAGGGGCATGGGCCTTTCATATTCTGGTTCTGAATATTGTATCTGGTATAAATCAAGTCGCCTGTCTTTGAGTGTTTGCACACTCCCATAGTTATGCAGTTCGGTCAATAATGATAAATCCACATCACTGACGACTATCATTTCCGTATTAGGTGTAGCTTCTGCTTTAATTCCTGTAACCGGGAAAGCAAAATCTGAAGGAGTTAACACCGCAGATTGAGCAAATTGTAAATCCATATTGGTCACTTTAGGAAGATTACCAACATTACCCGCTATAGCAACAAAACATTCATTTTCTATGGCCCGGGCCTGTGCACAAAAGCGAACACGATTATAAGCATTCTGTGTATCCGTCAAAAAAGGAACAAACAAGATCTGCATACCTTCTTCAGATAGTTTCCTGGTCATCTCGGGAAACTCTACATCATAACAGATCTGTACGCCAATTTTACCGGCATCCGTTTCTATCACCTTTATTTCATTACCTCCCTGTATATGCCAGTCGTCTTCCTCAGAATTTGTAATATGAATTTTACACTGGCTGTCAATTTTTCCGCTTCTTTGCAAAATATAGGAAACATTATATACTTTCCCGTCCCTTACTTCTGGCATGCTACCGGCAATAATATTTACATTGTATGATATAGCCATCTTACTCATGGCATCAATAATGGGTTTTGTAAACTGCGCCAGTTCCTGAATGGCATGCCGGCTATCCATTTCATTAAATTTACCCATCAGCGGTGCATTAAATAATTCCGGAAATAAAATGAAATCTGATTCATAATCGCTCACCGCATCTACAAAATAGTCAATGCTCTTCAGCAAATCTTCCGTGGTATCATAAGGTCTCATCTGCCATTGAACCAATCCAATCCGAACAATATCTTTTTTGCGGAGAATTATACTTTTTTCTGCATCATGATAAACATTATGCCAGATAAGCAGCGTAGCAAATCCCTTGCTTTCTTCATCCTCAGGCAAATAATTTTTTAAAACTTTTTTCACCTGGAAATCATTGGACATTTGAAAAGTAAGGGTAGGGTCATAAATTTCCCGGTTCTTTACTTTATCAATATAGGCTCTGGGCGATAAAGTATCAGCATACATTCCATATTTGGGTATACGGCCACCGGCAATGATCATTTTTAAATTGAGCCTTTCACAAAGATTTTTTCTGGCATCATACAAGCGCCGGGCCAGGCGCATACCCCTGTAATCCGGATGAACAAAAATTTCAATACCATATAAAGTATCTCCTTTGGGGTCATGTGTTTCAAAACTGAAATTACCAGTTATGTCGCGGTAGGTATGATTATCCCCAAACCTTTCGTAGTTTACAATAATAGATAAAGCACAACCTATTACTTTATTATTATGGGTCAGAACGATCTGGCCATTCGGGAACTTTTGCGTTAACTTTCTTAACGCCTCTTCTTTCCAGAACTGGCCCCCCAGGCTGGCATAAGCCTGCATCATTGAATCCTTTAGTGTCAGGTAATCTTCTATTGTTAAGCCTCTCACTTCTATCATGTCTTTTTCCATATAAAAATATTTTTTCTTGTTAATGTATTTCAATCCTCCGGTAATCAACCAGGTATAGCTTCATGGATAATTTATTGCCAGCCTCAAAGAATTGACAAAGATATTATAGCCTAATCGCAAAGGTACAAAATAGATAAGCTGAGGTTAATGCATCTGTTTACGGGTTGCCGCTTTTTGTATTTTGTATATTGAAAGATTTTTCTAATACAGCTGCTATTTTCAAAAAGCAAATTTCATGGGTGCCATATTTATCGTTTCCTCCTTTACTGCCTCTTCTAATTCCGATTCAGCTTTTTTAGTCCGAATACTCAGCACGGGTATTTTAGAATGATTGACAACCTGCTGCGCATAAGGGCCCACAAAAAATTGCCGCCAGTTATAATCCAGTGAGGCGTTAATTACAACCAGGTCCGCTTTTTCCTTTCTGCCAATTTCCAAAACTTTTTTTGCATAATTTTTACAAACAAAGAATTCTGATTTAAACTTCGTTTCGTGAACACCCAGTCTCCTGCCCAGCTCAATGATCTCCGCTTTCTTTTCATTGGGATTAAACATTTCGCTGCTTAGTGAAAGCCCGAGTACAATAAGTTCGGCGTTATTCTTTTCTATAATGGGTTCGATAAATTCATATTTATCTAAAATGCCACCATTAGCCCTGATGGGAAATAATATCTTTTTAAATTCTTTTATTTTCTTTTTACCCGGAATAGTTAATATCGGGATGGTTGTGTTTTTTATGACGGCATAAGCATTGCTGCCAATAAAAAATTCGCGGAAACCAGAGGCTCCATGTGTTCCCATTACGATCAAATCACATCCTAACTCTATCCCCTTTTCTCTTATCGCATCCGCCGGGTTATTAAATTCCAGGTGTGTTTGTATTTTGATAAGATGTTTGGTCTTTACCCTCTCCGCCAGATCGCCTAGTCTTTCCGCAGCCGATTTTTCCAATTCAGGGATCAAATAGATCGCCGCATTATAAGCTTCCCGCGGAACAATAAGAAAACGGTTTTCTACCACATGTAATAAATGCAGAGTAGCCTGGTGCCTTTTGCACATAGCAATAGCCGTACCTAAGGCGTTAGTTGACAGTTCTGAAAAATCAGTTGGCAATAAAATATTCTGTATGTTGGTATTTGAATTCATTTGTAACCAATTTAGTGAGATGTAAATTTACCTTTCGTTTCAAGCCACATCCTGTATATTATCAATTATAACAAACTGCAGACAAAACCTCGCTCTTATTACCGTCTGCTATCCCGGGTCAGCCTTTTCATACCTGACCATAGCAAACCACCCGTAAACATACCCAATACATAAATGCTTATAGCGGTAAATGCAAGGGGAAGCGTAATCTCCCATTTTAAAAATACGATGGTCACAGTTCCAAAATTTTGAAAAGTAAAAATTATTATGGAAAGAATAATGATCATCAAAAGAACCATCCTGACATATTTCATTTTATTAAATTTAGATGAGTAAAATCATACGGAATTCTTTCATCCCTGCATTATGCCCCGCTGCTTTTGTTTTATATTTTCCAAACCATTTTTCAAACCTTCTATTTTTTTATTGGCAAGCTGTATATCCATATTCAGGCATTATTCTTTACTTCCAATGCCGAGGAACCCGCATCTGATAATTTATTTGATTTTTTGTTGTTTTTGCTGATCTGTTTGTCTTTGTTCTTAATATCTCTTTCCAGTCTTTTGATCTGCCCCGCCATCTTTGAGGCTTCAGTAGAATAATAATCATTCAGGAATTGAATACTGAAATCATTCAACAATTTTTTCATACCACTGAATTCTGTGGCATAATTTTGAGGACCAATAAAAAAATCATATCCGAAGGACATAAAATATTTCATTTCTGATCCATCGGCCACATCCGTTAACCGGGTATATAAATCCATTCTTTTATCAGTAATAGCGGCTACCCTTACATCTTTAGCACTGATAAGATTTTTATCTGAAAAAAGACCCACCCCTTTCATCCTGATATCATAATTTTTTTTAAGAAAATGATCCCCTGCTTTTTTTACCGTTCTGGCGTCGGCATCATACGTTACAAAGAGGCAAGCCCTGAGTTTATTTTCAAAACTGATCTCACTGGTATCTATCCGGTAGGTTTGCCCTGAAGCATTATATGAAATTAGCACGGCAAACAGCAGTAATAATTTTATCTTTCTCATTGTATCGTTTTTATTTTCTATATGCCTTCAGCAACAGGTGTTGCAACAGCTATCCTGCTGCAGAAGGCGTCATTTATCTTTGAATAAATATTTTCATTTTATTTCACATTTATAGATTCAGACCTCAATACAACAAAAGATCCGGGCCACTGAATATTCGCATCATCCTCTGCCGTAATAAAAATTTCTGTGGGCTTAAAAGAAGTCACCGCCTTCAAAGAACCTTTCAGCGTACTTGATATCAGGCTGCCTGAACTTTTGATCTGCCCCAGGTTTTTATTTCCATTATTCTCCGTAGCCATCCACACCACATAATACTTCCTGGAAGGAGAAAGTTTGTCGGGTTTGGCCAGGTGCTTCACATCAAGATCAATAGCATAATTTTTATTCTTGTCCTGTTTCACCTTTGCAACTGCCACCGCAGCTGGAACTACAACTGATCCGGGAAAGGTTATTTTTTTTGCACAGGAATTTAAAACGACCAGAGTGAAAATCACTACCGGTACTACAAGAAGCTTTTTCATTATTTTAAATTTAATTATGGCGCTTACTCTATACGGTTTTCAGCAACCCCGTTCATTATTTATAACTCCTGAATTGTCATTTTATCAGAAGCCTTATTAGCTATCAGTTACTTAATTTAACCTTCAGTTCCGGCGCTTCCACCAACTGGAATGTAGCAGAAGCAAATCGTATTTCTCCATTTGTCTGGCTTACTGCTGTAAGAATTTTTGTAAATAGGGTATCCTTTGTCAGCCGCCTGCTTTTATAATCTACAACATACCGGATGGTATATTCAACCCAGTTATCATTAGCAACTACTGTTACCATCGATTCAGTTTGTGCATTTTCGATCATATATTTATTCACCAGCTCATTCCATTTTTTCTGCGAATTTTCTGTAAGATCGCCGGCCACTTCTTTTGCAACTGTTTTAAAAAGTTCTTTCGCCATTTCATAATTGCTTCCATATTGAACAGGAATTTTTATTTCATCCCATAAAAAAGGAAAATCTCCGGAATAATTAAATACAGGCTCCTTAAATACAAAACTGTTTGCTATTAAAACAATACGTCCGTTATACAAATCTCCATCTACCCACTGACCGGTTTCCATTAATGTAGTCCTGAGTACGCCAATGTCAATTACATCTCCTTTTATACCTCCCAGTTGTACCCTGTCACCTGTTTTAAAAAAACCTCCAAACATAATCGCCATCCATCCGGCAACGCTGGCAATTACTTCCTGCAGGGCGAAGGCGATGCCAGCCCCTGCTACTCCCAGGGCTACTGTAAAGCCACCCAATTTGTTACTATAAATAACCATGGCCAGCACAATAACTAGCAGGTAGCCAAAAAAAACCGAAAGTTTTTTAGCCTTGTACTTTTGGTTATTGTCTTTGATTAACCGGAAGGCTTTTTTTTGAATAAACCGGACGATTATCGAAACAAGAATAATACCCAGTATTAAAGCTACTAATTTGCCAATGGTATCATCAAAGAGCCACTTTTCAAGAAATTCTTTCATAGTTATAGTTTACTTCTTTTAATTACCAGGGTCAATTATTTTGATTCACCGCTTTTCCCGCTGATAAATTTTTGAGGCGCATAATTGATAACCAGTATTGCTAGCTTTTTATCGTAGCCCATCACCGGCGCTGCCAGTGTAAGCAAATCATCGCCTCTTACTTCAACTATCACGGAATCCGTTTGAACCAGTTTTGCATCAAACATACCAATGGCGGTTTGTCCTTCCAGTTTTTTATCTGTGGATATAATGATATTTCCGCCCGGTTCTATCAGGTAGATAAACTGGAAATTTTTTTCCCTGACGAGGTCGGTTGTAAAAATATTTACCTGTTCCATATTGCCGCGCATCATTTCAGCCCGGATGCTCCATATAAGGGGCTTGGCGATCAGCTTCAACATTTCCTGGTTATTTTGCATTATTTGTGTTGTTGCCAACTTTTCAACCTTCTCCAGTTGCAATACACTTTCCCGGTCTTTCCATAAATAAACTGCAACAACAGCAATAATGCCGATAAGTGCTGTAAAAATTACAGGGTGCTTTTTAATGAAATGAAAGAAAGATGATTTATTCCTTTCATTTTTTTCCAATCCCTGTTTACCATTTTCCGGTGCGGGTTCATTTATTTTTTCCTTATTTTCCATATAATTTATATTTTTTGATTATTGAGTCAATAATCTTATTACAACTTTTCTGTCATTTTCGTTTATCCTTTCGTCTGCCTTCATGCTGCCAAAATATCTCTCAATGAAAAAATCATTTTTCACTCCGTATTTTATGAGCTCGTTCTTAACGGCTCTTACTCTTTTTTGAGATAGCCTGAGGTTGTATGTAGCATTCCCACTTTTATCTGCAAATCCAGAAATTAAAACCATTTTATTTCCCAAATTCATTATACTATCAGCAAGATTTTTCAAAACCGCCTTGTATTCTTTTTTAACTTCTGATAAATTGAGACCAAAATTTATTGTAGTGACTCTCTCTTCCTTGCCGGTTACGGGGATAGAAACGAAAGAAGTCTCTTCTTTTTTTGAAAGGCTATCAATAATGCCAGCCAGTTTAAGATTTTGCTGACCAATAATCCGAATCTTTTCTTCAAGCTCCGCTTGATTTTTAGTCAACTGATTCAAAACAGAATCTTCAGCACTTTTTTGCCGCTCACTTTCAATTCCCTTTATATGTTCAATATCGCGCAGGACCATATCCAGATTATTCTGAATCCTTACAATTTCTTTTTGCATTTCATAGTTGCCGGAATTATTGCCTTCCTGACTTTTTAAGTTGCGTTCATTTTGAAGAGCAGACATAATGCTTGAAAACTCAGCCAGCTCCTTTAAGGCCATTTCATTTACTTCTGCCCGGTGCAATAAATCCTGCCTCGTTTTGTTTAATTCTCTATTTAAGTTCCGGAATTCTTCTTCATTATTGTCTCCATGATAATTTCTGTTCTCCATCTCTTCCAACTTATTGTAGACTTGCTTTAATTTGTCTATGACAGGTTCATCGTACAATTTTTCTTCCGTCATTCTAATGATGATTGTATCTTTTGATGGGACCGGCACTTTATCCCCGGATATCTTCATATTATTTAAACGCTTCTCAAATTGGTTGATAATTGCCATTAAAGAATCCATTCTTTTTTCGTATGCGTTGCTATCCTCTGTATTTTTTTCCGGATAAATAACCATGTTAAGTTTTGAGCTATCTACTATGGGCATATTTCCTTTAGGAGCATTATCGATTACAGCCTTATTATCGATGTTACTTAAACTATCAAATAAAGGAGTGGATTTAAAACCAGAAACCCTTTCTAAGCTGTCTTTCTGAAATTTATTCATACTACCATGGATATCACTTTCCGTTATGGTCACTTCCATCCGGGTAATATCTGGCAGCGTATCGATAACCGCTTTTTCAAAGGACAACAACTCCTTTTTCTTTATAACAGCAATGGAAGGTTCTTCCTTTTTTTTATTTATTAAAGATTTATTTTGAACTATCGCCTTGTCTGTTTGTAACCAGGGATTAGTATAAACAACCGGCATCTTTGTAATCCGATTCTTTTTTCCAAAATGCCAGGCCAGGGAAATTCCGGCAGTATTTACAATATCCATTCTGTCGCCATTGTTATTAATCCATTCTTTAACATCGCCTGCTGAGGCGATTTTAAATTCTGAAAAAATCCCAATTGACCACCTGGAATTCATGTTATATAAAACCCCGGCTTCCAAGGGCAAATAAAAATTCGAAAATGTTGTATCGAGTTCGGATGCTTTGTTCAAGCGATGTCTTTCCCTTCCCAACCCTACTCCTGCATAAGGAGTAAACCGGTTTAAACGCCAGTTGGCTGAAATACGTCTTGCGTGCAATACCCACATCGCCTGAATGGCATAAGTTTTCAAATCAGTTCCCTCTTTGAGATGCCATTCATAATACCGTCCTGTTACATTGATACCGGACACCCTGCCCAATTGATGACGATAGGCAAGCCCCATACTTAAAAAGTCATTATTATCTTTTCCGATAAATCCGGATTGACCATTATTAAATTGATACAAGCCATATTGCACACGTAGACTGTTACTCATTCGCTGGCCCGATTGAGAATGAGCTGATATTGTAAAAAAGCTACCCACCATCATCCATACAATTATTTTATAACGTTGTTTCATTTTGTAACTGTTATTTCTGGCCCATACCCAGCCAGAGATTTACTTCCAGGCTAAGGCCAACAAATGGTTTCAAATAAACTGATTTACTACTGTTCATCTTCCTGTTTTCTTCCAGTACTACAGCCCCAGCATGAAGTTTTAAAAATTTAAATATTTTATATCCAAACGCGGCATAGAGAGGCCTGTTGATAACAGGACCCGAGGCTTCACTTGTGTCAGATATTTTGAAATTCTTCAGGAACACTCCAGCCGATATAGAAGAATTATTCCAAAAACGTCCGCTAAAAACACGGTTACCAAGTGGAAAACTAACACCTGCATAAGGTCCGGAAACATAATCCAAGTCAGAAAAACTACCGCTATTGTAAACGCCGGCATAGCCAATATTGAGTGCCAGTGTATTTTGCTTTCTTTCTACCGGGTAGTCGGGAATAATCAGGCTTTCCCTTAGTACATACTGGTAGTCGTTAGCAATCATTTCAATTTCGCTATTTACCTGGTTGATCAGCGAGGCAACAATATGAACTGTCGCCGCATCAGTTTGCTCCTCCTTTATTTTCACTTTGGTGATAGTACGCAGCATGTTCTCAACAACACCGCTAAAAACCGGGCTATTAATTCCTGATCTCGTTTCATAATTCACCATGCCGTCTTCAATAATGTCATTCAGAGAATAAAAAAGATCCGAATGACTCACCAGCAATCTAACCTTATCATCGTCTATCTTAATATTACTTTCCAGGAGAGCCCTTGCCGTATTTTCCAGCATCCTTACAATTTGCCGGTGCTCCGTTTCTTTCATCTTTACATAATAAAGAAACTGGAAACTATATTCATTACCGCTCCTTAATTTGTAATGATTAGGTAAAATAGCAACAGAGCTATTATCATTCTCATTACGCTTCCAGCTGACCTCGTATAAATTTTTACTTCTTTTAAAATCTCCCATTGAAATCTGCATTTTTATCATAGCAATTATGTCAGCGGCTTCACCTGTTATAATAAATGCTTTTTCTGCCGGCAATTCTCTGCCATCATCAAACTGGAGCTTTTTGTTATTAAGCTGCACCGTTTGCATTTGTGAAAACAGGCTGCTACAAATAGCAAGCAAGACCATCATCATCGTTACTCTTTTCATTCTTATTTTTGTTTTGAACTTCATTGTACTCCTCTTCTTTTTTCTTCTATTACTTTTTTACCTGCATTGAAACACTGTGCCACCTATTTTATTTCAGAGGTAAAACACCGGCCATGTCCCCAATTACATTCACCAATTCGGAACCTGAAGGAATTACAATTTTTGTATTTGTTTTCAGTGAGGACTCCAGCGTTTCCAGCTTTTTCAATAGTTGTGCATTGCCGGTAAAGAATTTGTCTGCTGCTTCGTTCACCAATTTGATAGCTTCGGCTTCCCCCTCTGCATTTAATATTTTGGATCGCTTCACTCCTTCGGCTTCCTTGATCTTGGATCGCTTAACTCCATCTGCCACCGTTTCAGCAGCTGTAGCATAGTCAACAGCTGCAATTTTTTCATTTTCCGCTTTAACCACTTTATTCATTGTTTCCTGCACATCGGCGGGTGGATCAATTTGCTTTAGCTCTGTTCTTACAATAGTAATTCCCCAATGTTTTGTTTCTTCAGCGAGTGTTTTGTGAAACTCAGAATTGATCTTGTTTCTTTCACTGTTCGCCGATTTTAGCGTAAGGGTACCAATGATATTTCTTAATGTGGTTCGGGCAAGATTTACAATCTGTGATTTATAATTATTTACGAAATAAAGTGAATTCTTTACGTTTTCTTCTTCCTGTAATACTTTAAAATAAACCACTGCATCCACGCTTGCATTCAGGTTATCGTTGGTAATGATCTCCTGTGGTTCGGCATCCACCATTTGTTCCGTAATGTTGACCAGGAACATTTTATCAATTACCGGTATGATCCAGTGAAACCCGGGATTTGCAAACTTGCTGTATTTACCCAGCCTTTCAATTAAACCTCTTTCGGTAGGCCTCACGATCCTTATTCCAATAAAGAAAATAAAAAGCAAGCCGGCGAGTATATACAAGGTAATGTTGTCCATATGTGTTTTTTTTAATTTTGTTTTATGATCAGGTTTTTAAATTAATTGACCCAAATACCATTTTGGTCAAACAGTATTTATTTATAAGAGTTAAACTTTTACGGTGAAGAAATCGGATGAATTGAAAGTAATTATCTTTTCAACTTAGGTCTGATTCATCCTAAGATATGAAACTCAAATAAGGGAAGCATTAAAAGCAAATTAAAAGGAGATTAAAAAGATTATCCGCTGTGGTAAAGGAAACAGGAATATAATATCATTGACCGTAAATATCAAAAGAAATAAATAAAGTGGAGATGCGGACGGCCAAAAAAAAGAAAATACGGTGTTTAATCAAACCCAGAATGGCTGCCAGCCTTTACTATTTGCGCATTCAAAACTCCCCAGCGACTGACATTGTTTTCCGTATATTGAACATACGCCACGATCTTACAATGGTTGAGGTTAAAAGAAGCTGCATTAAAGCTGTAATTCTTTTCCCATGTTTCATTCTTATTTTGAAATTCAACGGGTATCCTGTCACCGAATATATCGGTAGCAGCCAACCGCAATGTATTGTTATGCTTGTATTCCGTTATAGGGTCACCCATACCATAAAAAGGACTGTCATAAGTATAATTATAAAAATTGGCCTGGGGATATACAAGGCTGTCTTCTACAAGCAAAACAACAACATTCAGCTTCTCCGATGTGGTTACGTCAAATTTTACTTTCACCCTGGCATCAATGGTTTTATTATAGATCGTACTGCTGATCGCCAGGCCCAGTTTTGAATTCTTGTTTAATAATTCCCAGACCATGGAAGCGGATTCATCCCATATTTGCCCGCGATTTAAATATCCAAATGGGAAACTTCCTGTTCCGAATTTTTTTCGCATGAGCTGAACGTCTCTAAATTCCAATAGATCTCCGGAATGAACCTGGACAGGAATGATCCTGTTGTCAGAGCGAACCATAGTATCAATAAGGTAAGAAAACCGGGTGCAGAAACTGCACCAACTGCCGGCAAATTCTTCCATGATTATTTTCTTGCTGAAATTATTTACTGTATGCCGGGTGGCCTTAAATTTTTTTGATTCAGTTTCCTTTTCATTTAGTACTGCTTTTATTGTAAAGGTTTTTACCTCAGCCGTTTTAAATCGATTGCCACTTATGATATTATTATCAATAAAAATTCGGCTCTGGTCTGTAACATTATTATTCGCATTGTCAAAAACCGTTACCACTAATTCATCCATCAAATCTGCATAGATGGAAGAAGAATTGATTTCAAGCCTTAATTCAGCCGGAATAACACTATCCTGATTTTTTGAGCAGGAAAGAAATAATCCCGCAGAGATCATTAAAAGGAAGAGAGAACTAGTTTTCATTCGTTAAAGTTATTATTAATATCCAGCACCGGTAAGGATTTCAGCAATAAATTTTTTAGTCGTACAGGCGACAATGTGCTAAAAAAAAATATTGTAAAATTCAGGTTTTTACATAAGGGGCCTTCTGATTAATGACCTGTTTTGTGAAGGTTGCGTATGCCGGCTTTTACCTGCAGCAACAGGTTTAAATGTATCCCTGACCAGTAATTTCTAAATTTATTTCAGGATCTGCTGCAAAGCTTTATCCACTTCATTCACCGGTTTTTTACAGGTTTTATCCTGGCAAACATAAATGGTAGTTTGCCCGGCAACCAGTTTACTTTCCAGTAAGGGAAGGCTTCCTTCCTGCAGACCACCCGAAAATAAAATATCAGGCAAATAATTTTCATCCATTTTTTGTCTCATACCAGCTGCCTCATTACCCAGGATGGCCACTTCATATGGAGGTGCCACAAAGTATATTTCAAGGGAACCCCAATTGGAATAAAATGAAATATTGCTTTGCATATCGTCCTTTACATTTACCAGCATTTGCCTGGCCTTAGTTATATAATCGTCATTATAAAAATATTGGCCAATTATAAAAAGATTCTTTGCCATTTCAGAATTGGAAGCCGGTATCACGTTATCGGTGATCTCCATTTTACGGGAGATGAGATCAGAATATTCATTGTGCGTATAAAAAAACATTCCCGACTTATCATCAAAAAAATGTTTTAGTGTATAGTTACATATCTTATTTGCTTCTATCAGCCATTTTTCATCAAAGCTAGCCTGGTATAATTCAATAAAAGCAGATGCTGTAAATGCATAGTCGTCGAGCAATCCATGTATAGAGGATTTCCCATTTTTATAATTACGGGCTATTTCCCCGTCGGCTCCCAGCATTTTTTGCAAAATAAAGTTGGCGCTTGTCGTGGCTGCTATTAAAAACGCTTTATCACCAAAGGAGCGGTAGGCCTGGGCATATCCTTTTAGCATTAATGCATTCCAGGAAGTCAGGATCTTATCATCCAGGCCCGGCTTTATTCTTTTACTCCGGAAACGGAGCAATTTTTCTTTTGCAATATTTAATTTATTGTTTAGCTCAGCAATGGAAATATTAAATTTTTTAGCGACAGTTTCATCGGTACCATTCCTGAATGGAATATTTTTTCCATGCTCCCAATTTCCGTCCTTATCAATATTATAAAAAGCTATGAATACCGGAGCATCCTCCTTCAATACATGATCAATTTCCTCTTTCGTCCAAACATAATATTTCCCTTCCTCTCCTTCACTGTCGGCATCCAGTGAGGAATAAAAACCGCCTTCGGGAGAAGTTAATTCAAGATTAACAAAGCCCAATGTTTCATACACCACTTTTTTATACAATGGATTTTTGGTAAGCTGAAATGCATGTGAATACAACCCGACCAATTGCGCATTATCATAAAGCATTTTTTCAAAATGCGGAACCAACCAATTAGCGTCTGTAGAATACCTGGCAAATCCACCACCCAGGTGATCATAAATACCCCCATAAGCCATATTATCTAAAGTGACAGTTACTGCTTTCAGCGCTTCAGGGTTTTTTGATACATGATAATACTGCATTAAAAATTCCCAGTTGGCAGGCATAGGAAATTTGGGTGCCCTGTTAGGACCTCCTTTTTTGAAATCTATGCCAGTTTTCATTTTGTTGAATTGCAAATCAAGATCTTTATCTGTAAAGGTTTTATCCTCTGCCTTAAATGATAAATTTTCAGCTGAATGAATTCCAATGGTAACCTGGGAAGCCTGTTTTATTAACTCAGAAGGATTTTGTTCATTCATATCAACAAAATAACTGAGCATTTTTATCCAGGCAGTTTTAGGGAAGTAGGTGCCCGCATAAAATGGTCTGCCATCTGGTAAGGCTAATGCGTTCAAAGGCCAGCCGCCACTCCCGGTTATTAATTGGGCAGCCGTCATATACACCTGGTCCACATCAGGGCGTTCTTCCCTGTCTACTTTAATAGAAACAAAATGTTCATTCATTATCCGGGCCACGGCGGTATCCTCAAAACTTTCATGCTCCATAACATGGCACCAGTGACAGGCGGAATACCCGATACTGATGATGATCATTTTATTCTCATCTTTTGCTTTCTTCAGCGCCTTCTCACCCCAGGGATACCAATTAACAGGATTGTGTGCATGCTGTAATAAATAGGGACTGCTTTCATGCACGAGATCGTTGGTATAGGTATGTTTAGTATTCAATTTGTCAGATTTATTGTTTTGAAATTGTCCACAGGAAACACTGGAAACTAGCAGGAGGATAAAAATTATAAACGGTAATCCATTTTTCATTGTATTCATTCAGTTAGTCGGGCATAGCAATCTTTATTCTTCCTCTATCGAAATACACCGGTATTCTTAAATCAATATTTATTGCAGTGTATTTCGTTATTCATCAGGTTTGTGACCGGAATCATTCAAAATTAAGAATATAATACAGGAAGCTACCCGGATAAACAAATTATCACCGAAAAACAAAAGCCCTCCAGGGATCAAAGGCTTCATTATTTTCTGCCAAATGTAAGGATGGTATAAATAAAAATGAGCTGTACTTACATGCAGGTACAACTCAATTGTATAAGACCAAACAACGAAATTGAAAACAATTTATTCAATCCGCTTAGCTGTATCGACCGGCTTTGCTATAAGTGCTATTACTATTCCAAAAATAATATGACCGGTCAAACTGGCGATCATCATCATCAGCATCGATCCCTCAGGGGCTACTGTTCCCTGATCTCCGAAAATAGATTCCAAAACCGGTAAGCTGATTTGTGCCAGTATAAATACAATAACACCATAAACGGCACCTCTCAGCACCCGGTCCGAAATTTTCTTCAACCAATTATTAAATAGGAAAATATAGGCAGCTGCAAAAATTATCCCAATCATAAAATGCAATACCCAACCTACTGCAACTGACACACCCATCATTTCAGCCAGCATATCAGGCGGCCTCAAAGCAGGCAATCCTATTGCCGTGCCCAATACCATAAAGAGGGTCATTGCAATGGTTGCCACTATACCAATCAATAAGGATCGCAGAATTTTTGTTTGCATTTTTTTCTCATTTAGTTTTATTTAATGTCAATAACTTACAATATCGTCTAAATAAATATATAATACTTATTTAATCAGACCATACAAACTAAGAGCGCATCAAAAAGGTTGTGAAACCAACTCTACTTTTTCTTTTTAGAAAGTCCATGTTTTCCAAAGTCAATGAGTTGCCTGGGCTCTATATATCCCCGGGTGAAGGTAACGAGGTTACCATCTCCATCTGCGATGATCAGGGTGGGATAAGCTGAGACCTGAAACTTTTCAGATAGTGCTGGCCCGTCGCCCTTTTCCATATCGATAGCGACATTTATAAAATTCTTATTAAAAAATTCACCTGCTTCGCTATCCGGAAAGGTATTCTTCTTTAATAATTTGCATGGGCCGCACCAGGTTGTATATGCATCAAGAAAAATCAATTTATTTTGCTTTTTTGCTTCTGCCAAAGCTTTACTCCAGTTGGGCTCAATAAACCTGATACCTTTTTCATCTCCGCTTAAAGCTCTGCCATTGATTAATGTTTCACCCGACCGCGGAACAAATGACATTAAAAGGGTAACGGCGACGATTACTATTCCGGAAAATAAAATTTTCATGCGCATAATTATTTTTTACTAAAGACTTTTAATTCCATCCATCCTTACATGCAATGGCCGCTTTAACAATTTATTCATGAATGCAGCCTCAAAACCCATTGTTTAAACAAAGGAACGTAAAGACCAACCCAATACCAGGGAAATTCTATTTAAATAAATCACATTTTTATTTGCTGCAACTAATACCTTGCTGTATAGACGGACACTTTACAGAGCCATAGGAACAATAAACGCAGCAGTCACCTTCTTTAGGTTTGATTACCCGGGCACATTTATCACAGGTATAAAAAAAACGGCAGGAATCAAGGGCCATCTCTTCCATCTTTTCATGTCCGCAAAAAGGACAGGTAATTAGCGATTGCAGAATAACCTCCATAAAATTTCTTTTGAGTATTATACTAATTTAAATCATGCCTTTCCGGGCATAATCTCTTCGTATAAACGAGAATATGGTACAAATTCGTATTGATCAGGGATACCATTATGTTTTTTAAAATCATAACCACCCTGGTTTATTACATTGGTTGTTGAAATCTTAAGCCGCTGATGATGAGGAAGCCAGGAAAATCGCGGCATCAACGCTAACAATTCCCTTTGGATTTAAAGTTGAACTGAGGCCCATCGTCAGGATATTAGATTTTGAGATATAGAATTTAATAGCAGGCAAGACTTATAAAAAAGATTGCCTGTTATTTTTCCGGATGCCCCGGTTCCAGCAATCTCCCGATTTTTTCTCTTGTAAAAAAAGGTAACTCTTCCTCTGCCTGCACATGCTTAGCCTCTTTAGCAATATCACGACTTTGCTTTTCAAATTTCTTGCACAGTACACACATAGAGGTATGCCAGGATAGTTTTATAATGGACAGAAAGGATAATTTGCCTTCCTCCTTTTTAGCCATTAACAGGGTAGCTTCATTGCAACTGATCATCAAATATTTCATCATCAACTTCTTCATATATTTTCAGGATTTTAACCATTTTTTTTCAACGCACTCACGCATTTGCAGCCTGGCCCGGTGAATCAATATCCAGTAGTTAGACGGGGTTATATTTAATACCTTACAAATCTCGCCGGAGTTCATATCCTCCATATACTTCAGGATAAAAACATTTTTTTGCATGGTTTTCAAATGATCTTTACACCCGGATATGATCTGCTGTATTTCTTTTCGCTCCGGCAGGCTGCTGGCGGGCTGCCAGTCTTTAGGCATTTTTGTTTCCATCCAACTTCCTTCTTCATTAAACCAATCATCATCCATTATATGCATGTCGGGAATAGCCATTACAGTTTGCTCCGTTGATTTTTTCCTGTAATGGTCTATTATTTTATTTTTCAGAATGGCAAAAAGCCAGTTCTTTTCCGAAGCTTCTCCCTTATAATTTTCCAACCCTTTTAATGCCGATAAAAAAGTGTCCTGCACCAGGTCTTCTGCTATCGCCGACTCATTCACCCTGGGTAAAGCATATTGATACATCAAGTCGCCATATTGCTCCAACCATTTTTGGGGATCAGCTTTGGATTTCAATTTTTCCATTTTCTGAAGCAGTGATTTATTGTAAATATACCAAAATTGAATCCTGCCGTAACTACGGAATAAAACCAGGATAAATGTTTCATTGCTGATTTTGTAAGGTACCTGCCGGTTTACCGTCTCAGTACATATCGTTCGGCATTTATTGCATGCAGCGGATAAATAGTAAAACTAATGTTCAACATTTTTTGCCTGGTAACCGGATAGAAGAATAAATTTTTTAAGATGAACACCGCACTAATAAACACAAGAAGCTCAGAACTGTCATTGAAAAGAAATTCAATAAATGAAACTATTACCGGGGAGCATATACTTAACCTGCAGGATTTTGGTGTTACAAGACATATTACCCAAAACAAGATCATCCAGGTTTCAGATGCTTCAATCCGGTACGTTTACTTACTGAAGAAAGGCCTGGTCAAAATATCAAACATCAGCGAGACCAATGAAGAAGTAATAAAGTATTTCATTAAGCCGGGAGTTATTTTTGGTGAGCTCAATATTTTGGGCAATGAAGAAAAAAGACATGAGATAGCGGTTGCCCTGCAAGATTCCGAAGTATGCTTTATTCCCGCCGAAACAGTAGTGCAACTGATGGAAACAAATAAATCCGTCAATACATATATTCGCGGCGTAATTGGAGAGCGATTCAGGAAAATGGAAGACCGGATGTTTTCGTTAATGCTGAAAGATGTAAAGGACCGGATTCTGGATTTCCTGAAAGAGTTTGTGAAAGAATTTGGTGAGCCGGTAAATGGAGGATACATGGCCAGGAACTTTCTCACCCATGAAGATATTGCAAGGATAACGGCTACCAGCCGGCAATCCGTTACAGGATCACTCGTAAATCTTAAGAAACTTGGATTTATTGACTACAACAACAAAAGCGTAAGCGTATTTCATTTCCCGAAGGCCTGATGAATTTGCGTTTTCAATGAATTGAATAATGCAGATACGAAAACACTTCCATTACTCTTCGCTTTGAAAATTGTGAAGAGCTTCGTCCCAATTGTAGGATTTGAATTTTATAGCATACCCGCTTACATCCCTGTTAAGAACTTCGGTAATAATTCGCCTGATCCCCTTTTTACCTCCGAAATCACCAATGAACCAATCCATGATCTTAGTAACCCGTATTTCCTTTTTGCTATCATCAATTTCTGTATCGGCACCGAGGAAAGATCGGGTGGCCAGGTCTAATTGCTTGTCAATATTCTGATGGGTATAAAAAGCAATGGGAGGACAACTTTTGGCTCCGCAGTTAAGTGCAAAGTGAATGCGGTAATCAATTTTTGATACAGCCAGTTCTTTAATGAGTTTGCCAGGGAATAATTCCGGCAAATAGCCCTTGCTGTATTTCCAACGGTATTTCCTGAGAATTCCATGTTCAATATCATCTAAACTGAATTTCTTCCCTGCTATCAATACCAGTTTTCTCCTGAAAATTTCCGGTCTTTTCTTTTTCTCCCTTACTGCCAGTAGCTGAAACCAGGCATTGTACATATTCAGCCAAAATGTTTTTTTTGCCTCGTCGGTGTTTAATCCCCCTGTTATTCTATTTAGATCAAGCCCTGCCAGTTCCTTTTCAATTTCTTCCACGGGCTCGCCTGTTTTCACATTATAAAGCAGTTTGCCCGAAAGTTTTAGCAATAAAGTATCCGGTAGAATTCCATTTGCAGATTTTGATACAGAATTGGCGTATGCCAGCCCGGTGGAGATCCATATCGCCAGCAAAAGCATTCTTACACATAAAACGGTTACTTTATTTTTTTGAAATTGAATCATTGTATTATAAAAGATTGCAGACGGATGAATATACAAGTGCTTACAGAAAAAATCATGAGTCAGAATATTTTGGAATAAACGAATTAATTACAGAGTTGGATTTTGATCCCAGATTGTTGAACACTTATAATATGCATAACACTTGCCGGTTTTTATTAACAAACACCTTATAATTCAAAAAAAAGAAAATAAAAAAAACAGAATGCCCCTCGAGTTTTATATTGTAGTGTTATACGATACAATTTAGCGAGTAAAAGTAATTATCATAACTATTCAAACTACTACTTATGCCTACCAATAGACGCCAGTTTTTGAGCACTGCAATCCTGGGCGCTGCGGCAGCCACTTTGCCAACTGGTTGTAAAACACAGGTACTGGCGCAAGGGCCTGCTGCCAATTATGAAAAACTGGATGCTGTTTTAAAACAACCCGTATTTAAAAGGGAATTATTCACATCTCCCGTCATTATTGAAAAACTGGAATTGCTCCGGTATAAGGATAATTTTATTTGCAGGGTAAGGTCCGCAGATGCTGTTGAAGGTTTTTCATTCGGGCAGAATAACCAGCTAAAGTCATTGCATCCAATTTTTGTCAATCGTATGCAGGACTTTTTTATTGGCAAAGATGCCCGTGATATTGAGCAGTTGCTCGAAGAAGTATTTGTTCACCAGAGTAATTACAAATTGCAAAGCGTGGCGTTGTGGGTGCCGCTGGCCACTATTGAGTTTGCAATTCTTGACTTGCTGGGCAGGATGGCTAAAAAGCCATTGGGTGATCTTGTTGGAAAGGTAGAACCCGGGGCCATTGCAGTGTACCAGGCAAACAGCGAAAGGGATATTACTGCTGAGTTAACCATTGAACATTTAAAAGAAGAACTTGCCGTTACAAAGGCCAGGGCTATAAAGTTTAAGGTAGGTGGCCGGATGAGCCACCCGGAGTTCCCGGTTGGAAGAAGTGAAAAGCTGATTCCGCTGGTACGTAAAACTTTTGGTGACGACATGGTGATTTCGGCTGATTCCAATGGCTCTTATGATGTAAAGGAAGCCATAAAGATTGGCAGGATGATGGAGGAGTATAATTATGATTTCTATGAGGAACCGGTTCCGTTCGACTGGTACGAAGAAACAAAACAAGTGGCCGATGCATTGAAAATTCCGGTGGCTGGTGGCGAGCAGGAGCCCAGCATGCATAACTTCAGGTGGCTGACAGGTAATGATGCCTTGCAGGTGATACAGGTTGATATGTTTTATTTTGGTGGCATGATACGGTCCATGAAAGTGGCAAGAATGGCCGGGGCAATGGGAAAAATAGTTACTCCCCACGTTTCAGATATAGGTTATATCTATATGATGCATTTTGTATCCGCTATCAGGAATGCCGGACGATTTCATGAATACAAATCTTTCAAACTCGATTTTCATTTTGAATGTAAAACATCATCGCTGGTTCCGGAAAATGGTATGGTAACGGTGCCAACGGGCCCGGGACTTGGTATTGATATAGACCCGGATTTTATTAAAAAGCATATTGTTTTGACGAAGTAAAACAAGGAAAAACGATCTTAGAATAATTTTTTTATTTTTCAAGTTGAAGCCGGGTTTCACTATGGATTTGAGTGTTGTCTTGGACGCGGCATCAACTTAAAAGTATTGAATTTTATGAAGTGATGCCTCCATTATCCTCTAGATTAAGTAGTATATTATTACTTAAAAAAGTGAAGGGTTTTCTCAGACAATTCTGTAATATAATTTTCTAGTTAACCACCAGTTGATTGTCAATTTTTTCAGGATGAAGAGAGCTAAGGTCACTCATTAAAGCTTGAAGATTGTCACGGTCAATGGAGCCCCTAAGTGCTATTACTCCGGCCGCTACATCGGCCTGCACACCAGGATATTTTGTGATGATGGATTGAACGGATGTTCTCATCGTCAAATCAGTAGAATTATCTTTGGTGATATTATTTTCTACTTTTTGTACGCCCTCTACAACTTTAATATTATTCTCTATATCAGTTGAGCAGTTATCGCCTTCGCACATGCCGTTTAGCGTAACGATACCATCTTTTACTGTAGAATTAACGCCTGCATAATTTTTATTCTCTTGCAATTGCTTGGTTACATTCTCCTGAATTTGTTTATCATCAGGTTTATTGTTACACGATACGGCAGTTATTAATAAAAGAGCGATCGCAAGCTGGTTAAATTTTGACATAATATTTTTTTAAATGACATAATTTATTTAATGTTAAATAATGACATCCTTAAATCATGCCAAAAGTACCACCGTTTGCAGGAGTTGTACAGGTTACTTCGCCTGCTGTTTATTAAATAGCCCACTGAGATGTTAGGTAAAACCAGTTTTAAATACTAAAATGAAATCGACCTAACCTAAATAGTAAATCATGCAGAAAAATCAAGTTTATATGATGGATATAAAAATGGGTTCGGTTCTAGAATAATTTAGAAGGGTACGATAAAGAGCAATGATTCAATGTTTTCGCAGATAGTACACTCTCAATGCCTTGTTACCGTATATATGCACAATAATTAATTTAAAAATTCTTACAGAAATATTTTTTCAAAATGTTTGGTATAATGCGTAGATGCAGTTGGGGAATTAATACCACAGTCTTACATGAAAAGCAGCACCTAACATTGATTTAACTGGTTAATGTTGCTCAAACATTTTTGTTCTTACTGCCCATACATACGCCTTTGCAAGCAGTTTAAAATGTGCTTCATACGACTGTACAATTTGTTTCTCCGACTGCTCCTTAGAGCTTTGCTTATCTTTTTGTCTATGCTTTTCTATATTATCAATTTCAACAGATTTCCAAATCCAAACAATCGCTATTAATACGCTGAAACACCAATTACAATAAGCAATATTCTATTTTTATTTGACGTCATTTTGCTGCCTTCGTGGTGAGTGCTTAGCCCCTCTTCATGTTTTTTATTTAATTCTGACATAATAAAAACTTTAAAGTATCAGTAATCGAACTTTTTATTTTCCAATGCTGTTTGCACTGAGTGCAAAAGCTGTTCAATTATAGTGGTTGGGATTTTTGTTCTTAACTGAGTTAGTATATTAAACATTGCGTTTTGTATTAACCTGTCATCTCTACCATAATCCCAAATGGGCAAAATTGTTTCTGTAAACAACTCTTCGAATGATTTTTCTTTTACTATTATTCTGATATTATCGTCCCCATCTTTTAAATACAATTCAGGAAAATGCAATTGTCTAAAAGCTAAAATATCTCCTAATGCATTTAAACTTATTACTGCGGTTAAGGGTCGTTAATGCCCGGGCTTAATGCTTTAATAGCTATTTCCATTAACTGGCTAAATCCATAAAAATAGCTTGTATTAATTTGTTGTCCGCGATGTATGTTAACCAATACCCGCAGTTTTTCATCAAAATCATCTGGTAAATCATGTTTGCAATAAACATTCAAAATTGGAGTGCCCTTAATCATATAAGTACCAACCGGGTGAAGAAAAGTAATGGTGGCTTTTTCCTGCTTACAAAGTGACATCAAACCCTTCTTTTCAAAACCTTGAAATAAACCTGATTTAAAAGCCGAAATTTCTTTGGTCACCTTAGAATCCGCTGTATTTGCGTCGTCTTCTTTCAGCACACACTTTTTTGTCATCTCCTCTTTAGTGTTGTCATAAATTCTGTGAATGATTGTTTCAAACTTTACTGAATTGGTTATGTAATGAAGAAAGTATATAAAAAGAAAAATATCAGCTATAGTAAGGGCAATCAGCAAATAAGTGCTAATAGCGGGAACATAAATACCGGAATTAATATCTCTTATGGTACTAAGCAGAAATAAAGCATAGACAATGGTGCCAATATAAAATCCTAAAACAAATTGCTGAAAGCGGTTACCGATAAGCTTTCCTAAAATTCTGTTGCTCATTTGACTGGCAGCCTGGTTTAGCAAAATCATCACCATGCTAAAGCTGAACACTGCAAGGGTAATGATTCCCCCCGCAATTGCAGAACAAATGCTTCTTGCTGTGCTTGCATCCTTTAGGCTCAGCCAATGCAGGTTCACCTTTATACTTTTACCGGTCGACGAAAACTCAAATACTATGGGTTAGAAATCCATAGGTTGAATACATTGACTGAAAGTCAGTTGAGTTTAGGCTAAAGCCTATTAAAACTCTAAACTAAAGTTCATTCAAACTATTCAAGAATGAAATTCTGGTCACTATTAGGGCCCTCTTTATGATGATTTAAGTATTCTTGAATCATCTCATCAGTTATGTTTCCGGCACTCCATGCTCCGTAGCCTATTCCCCATAGATGACCACCCCAATAACGTTTCTTCAATTCTGAATATTCTGATAATAAAATCTTCGCACTTCGACCTTTCAACCGTTTTAATATATCACTTACACTTAACTTGGCTGGATAGCTTAGATGCAGATGAACATGATCTTTACTCACTACTCCTTTTAATATCTGAATGTCCAGTGTGTCACAAGTTTGGCGAATTAAATCTCTGCAACGAAGCTGAATACCATCTCGTAAAACTTCATAACGATACTTTGTACTCCAAACTAAATGAACATGTAATTGATGAATGCTGTGACTTCCTCTTCTAATATTCTGCATCTCCAAATTTAGTTAGATTTGTAGAAGCTAAAGCCTTGGACTAAAGTCCATAGCTTGAACTAACGCATTGAGACCAGTCAAACGTTATCATAACAAACGACAAAAGCAAAAACATTAGGGCAATAATTGCCGGCAGAAAAGCTATACTGGTAATTACATTTTTATAGGCAACTTTAAACCACTTAAACAACACCTTCAGCATCTGGGCTTAATTTTTAATAATAATACAATAACACTGCAACCCGAATAAAACCTCTTTTAATATTTCAAAATACAGTCACAAAAATAGGATGAAGTTGCAAGTGAAATAAAAATACTTCAAATGCAGATGAACTTTAAATCATGTTAATTAAAGCAAAAGCCCCTGGCAAAAAAAAACGTAACGGGCCTGCATATTTCCTGAATACCCTAATGAGCAGAGTATGCTATATCTAATAATAATTCTTACCTATTCTGATAAATAACCTCATAAACTTTTTCTATAATACAGAAAGAAAGTACGGAAAGAAATTATTCATTTCTCAAAACTTTTTGATTGTAACCGGCATTATCGCCTTAGTATCCCTCTTGCTATTGTTATTAAAGGAAACTTTCAGCGTTCTGCTGCTGGTACTGCTGGTACCCTGATAGCTATATTTTTCCGAGGATTAAGCGGCTTAATATGCCGGAAAACAAAATGGAAAGAAGGAATTCGCCTTACTATATCCATGTCAGGTACCTTACTGCTGCTGGTAACTTTATCATGGCTTATCGGGTCAAAATTACAGTTACAAATTACCAAACTAAGCGAAAAGCATTGCTGGTACATTGTTCAATTCTACTTTCGGCGTATAAGGTGATATTTACGTCGTCCTGTTTATCGGTATATTTTTTATTGTTTCACCTCAAGTGTATAAAAAAGGAATAGTGCAATTAATTCCCCAAAACAGGAAACAAAAAGCTGATAATGAGTTGGAAAAATCAGGTGAGAATTTAAAAAAATGGCTGAAAGGAAAGTTTTTTGCCATGCTGGTGGTTTTTATTTTAACGGCTGCTGGTTTGGTAATTATAGGTATTAAAATGTGGCTTGTGTTAGCAATTCTTGCGGGTCTTTTGAATTTCATACCCAACTTTGGACCATTACTGGCCATGATACCTGCTGTGCTGGTCGCATTACTTTCAGGTCCTGCCACAGCAGCTATCGTAGAGGGAATGTATGTACTGATACAAGTGCTCGAAAGCAATTTTATAACTCCGATGGTGCAGCAAAAATTAATTAATATTCCGCCGGCTGTAATAATTATTGCCCAACTTTTAATAAGCCCCTTAACAGGTGGATGGGGACTTGTATTAGCTACCCCGTTTATGGTGATTATTATGATTTTGGTGCAGGAATTGTATATCAAAACTCAGGAGAAATCATGATTGTAACGGATCATTTCGTTGTGCGTCTTGTATAATTTTGAAAGCACTATGTAAATCGCACCGCCTTTTTATTGATAAGAAAGAAACGTCTGATTAAAAATATGGTAACCCTTCGCTGTAAAATAATAGTGAAGTAAGTGCTAGAAGATATGGAACTGCATCATACCATTGTAGAATTGGGTGAAGTTGAAATAAAAGAAAATCTTTCTCTGGAAAAATCAAAAGCCAGCATTTTAGTGGAGATTATTCAATATGTGCCCAACGCGGTTTTAAGCAAAACCATTTTAAAAAAAATAATGGGTAACAT
>JBPPMM010000247.1:0-8671 GCA_051306075.1 Chitinophagaceae bacterium | reverse complement strand
ATCTTAATTCGGGAAGAAATTATTTATGATAAAATTCCATCTAATCCTTGCTTTTAGCCGTTAAATTTCTGAATACATCTTCCAGGTTTCGGGTTTCACTTTGTAGGGAAATAATATTCAGGTTATTTCTTAAAGTAAACTCTACTAGTTGCTTTTTTAATTTTTCAGGATCAGCAGTATTGAATTTCCAGGTGGTTGCATTTGCCCTGATAACTCCTGGCCCAAATGATCCGGAAACCATTTCTTCATCTATTGTTTCTTTTATTTCAAGAATTACTATAGTTGAAGCATTGCTGTTCATACTTAAGTTGCTTAATTTATCGTCAGCTACCAATGTTCCTTTATTAATGATGATAACGCGATCACATATTGCTTCCACCTCCTGCAATATATGCGATGAGAACAAGACCGTTTTTTTTAAGCCCTGTTGTTTTATCACTTCCCTGATTTCTATGATTTGATTGGGATCCAAACCACTCGTTGGTTCATCCAGTATCAATACTTCGGGGTCATGGATCAGTGCTGCAGCTAGTCCTGTTCTTTGTTTATAACCTTTTGACAACTGACCGATTTTCTTTTTGCTTTCTGACATTAAACCAACTGTTTCTAATGCTTTGGTTATTGCCTGTTTTTTTCGATCTATCCCATGAACCTCTGTTATAAATTCCAGGTATTCTTTTACATACATATCCTGGTATAGTGCATTAAGTTCCGGCAGGTAACCAATTTTCTTTTTTATTTCCAAAGGATTTTCAGCTACGTTTATCCCGGTTACCAACGCTTCGCCGTCGGTTTGTTTTAAATAACCGGTAATGATCTTCATCGTGGTAGATTTACCAGCGCCATTGGGGCCCAAAAATCCCACTACCTCACCCATATTTACTTTAAATGAAATATTGTTTACTGCTTTTTGTTCTCCAAATTCTTTAAGCAGGTTTTTTACTTCAATTGACATAGAATGCAAATTAGCCAAATCGGGAATAATGCAACCAGTAAATAATGCCGATAGATATCAGGAAGAGAAAAGCTTTTGTATGAACAGGTAATTGTATGATTAGTGAGAAATAAACAGCACCGCTTAAGGATATTATTTTACTGCTACTGCTATCTTAGAATCAGCCGTTCCGTAATATAAGAACCATTTGCCTTTGTATTTTACAAGACCTTCAGCGAAGCAAACTTGATTTACCTGGCCTGTTAATTCATAATCCTTTTCTGGTTTTAGAAAATATTTATCCATCCTGTCCACTACTTTAGATGGGTCATTCTTGTCAAGCAGGATTTGTGATACAGTATAAGTATTGCCGGCCAGTGCAGTGTCTCCGTCAGTTTGCTTATTCCGGGTATTGTAGATCAATACAATTCCTTTATCAGTTAGCATGGCCGCGGGCCCTGGCTCTACAAGATCGCTGTCAAATTTTCCCTTGCGCGGACCAAACACAGTTTTTAATTTCCCATCATCAGTTACCACGGGCTTCCAGTTTACCAGGTCATCGGAAGAAGCAAGGAAAATATCAGTATCACCCCAATACATAAAGTATTTTCCATTTATTTTTTTTGCTATGGGTTTCCCGTTTTGGTATTCACAAACAATAGAACCCGACTTACTCCATTCATTTAAATATTTTCCATTGTAAGCCATACTGAAAACAGGGCCGTGTTTTGTCCAATGATACAAGTCAGTAGAAGTTGCTATCAATAATCTTGCTTTGTCGCCATCATATGCAGTATAGGTTAAATAATACTTTCCACTATCATCTTCTGCTATCCTGGGATCTTCGCATCCACCTTCCCATTCATATTTTAAAGAAGAATCATTGTCAGGATATAAAACCGGCGTTGAGTTCCTGGTAAAATGAAGGCCGTCCAGGCTAAAGGCAATTCCAACTCTTGAAGTGCCTGCGTATTTTCCCACAGTATCTTCTGCGCGATAAAGAAGAAATAATGTATCATTCCTTGTTATGGCAGCAGGATTGAAAACATCTTTTGCCTCCCAGTATAAATTTTCTTTTCTTACGGGACAAAAAAATGTAGTAGTAGAGACGGGTAAAAAAACCGGGTTTGCCGAATCAGCTTTTTCGAACGGCAGTAATGGCCAGTCCTTTTGTTTTTCACTATTCCCTGTTGAAGTATCATTGGCACAAGAACTAAAAATTGCTATAAAAAGAAGTAGGGCTATTTTGTTCATAAAATAGTGTGTCACCAAATATAAGCTTGTTTCAAAGTAAACATGAATAAATGAAAATATCAATGATTGTTTATCTTTATTCATTCTCCAAAAATGAAGATTCTCTTTTATACTATATTAGTTTTCCTGGCTGCTGAAAGTTTTCAGCTAGATATGTTTATTAATGACAGAAGTCAAAAGGCTGAAAAAATATATAATGCCGGAGAAAAGGACAAAAATGAAACTGATGATCTTACTAAAAAATTTGACAAATTTTGTAATCAGTCTTACCTAAAGGAGAACAAGGATATACTACCCGGGCAGGAGAACATCTATCTCTTTGTTTCCGGAACAACCCGTGGCTTTTATTTACTCCCTTATTTGCCCCCGGAATTCTAATACTGCCTTTCATTGTTTTTTCTGTGCATTCCTGACAGTGCATACAATTTTTTTAATTCTCAATATTTCAAGATGAAATTTATAAAATTTACAAAGGGTGATTTTTTTGGGGGACTTACAGCTGGGATCGTTGCTTTACCATTAGCCCTTGCTTTTGGTGTTCAATCAGGATTGGGGGCATCTGCCGGGCTTTATGGTGCTATTTTCCTTGGCTTTTTTGCTGCTGTATTTGGTGGCACACCTTCCCAGATCAGCGGCCCTACCGGGCCTATGACTGTGGTGTCTGCTGCCACGATAGCATTTTTTATCAGCAATGCTGGTGATGGGACTATCGGCTCTGTATTGGGAGCCATTATAGCCAGTTTTGTACTGGCGGGCATATTCCAGATCTTAATGGGGTTTCTTAAGATTGGTTCATTGATCAAGTACATTCCTTATCCGGTTATCTCGGGCTTTATGAGTGGTATTGGAGTTATCATTATCCTGTTGCAATTATTTCCTGCCCTTGGGCTGGCCTCGCCAAAAACGACAATTGATGTGGTAAAGGAAATAGTTCCAGCTTTTCAGAATATTAATTTATGGGCACTAATTTATACAGCCTTTACCATCATAATAATTTATTTATTTCCCCTGTTGACTAAAGCAGTTCCCAGTACATTGATCGCTTTACTAGTTGTAACAGGTTTGTCTGTAATTCTTGATAATGAGGTGCCAATTATTGGCGACATTCCAAAAGGGTTTCCCCCCTTGCAGATAGAATCACTTCTCACTGTAAGGCCAGAATTCTATATGATGGTTCTTGAAGCTGGCATCACCCTGGCTGCCCTGGGAGCTATTGATTCACTTCTCACCTCAGTAGTAGCTGATAACGTAACAAAGACAAAACATAACAGTAATAAAGAACTGATAGGGCAAGGAATAGGCAACACCATTGGTGGATTGTTTGGTGGGCTGCCGGGAGCCGGTGCTACCATGAGAACATTGGTGAACGTAAGATCTGGCGGTCGCAATCGGATTTCTGGTGTCATTCATTCCCTGGTTTTACTGGTTATCTTATTGGGTGTTGGTAAGTATGCTGCATTGATACCTAAATCTGTATTAGCTGGCATCCTGATTACTGTAGGGATAGGCATTCTGGATTATAAAGGATTTAAACATATTAATAAAGTACCCAGGGCAGATGCTGCCATAATGGTCATTGTACTGCTTGTAACTGTTTTCCTGGATCTTTTGATAGCAGTGGGAATAGGAATGGTAATGGCGGCCTTTCTGTTTATGAAGAAAATGAGTGACATAGCCGAGGAGAAAACGAAAGTAAAAGGAATGGGGGAACTACAGCATGAAGAAGGCTGGAGTGATGAGAAAATGTCGGACTACATCAAAGAAAATGTATTGGTAAAACACCTGGATGGGCCACTCTTTTTTGGTTTTGCTTCTGGATTTACGGATGGAGTGGCTAAATTGAAAAATATAAAATATGTTATCATCCGAATGGAAAAAGTTCCGTTCATTGACCAATCCGGGTTGTATGCCCTGGAAGAAGCGATTTTATCATTGGAACAAAGAGATATCAATGTATTGCTGACTGGATTGCAGGACCAGCCAAGAATAAGGATGGAAAAGATCAACCTGATACCGGGATTAATAAGCAAGGATAATATTTTTTCTTCATTCGCAGGGTGTATGAATTGGCTGAAAGATAAATTTCCTCATTAAAGAAATCTGCTGCCTCTTGGGCAGCAGATTTTTCCTTATCATTATAAATCCTCAAATTCATATAACGGATCAATATGTGTTCCAGCCTTCATTTCAAATACAGGATTGATCAGGCCATCTTTTAATCCATATACCCATCCGTGAAGATCGGGCCGGTTATCATTTTTCCATGCCCGCTGAATGACGGATGTTTTTGCAAGGTTCATTACCTGCTCCCGGACATTTAATTCCACAAGTCTGTCAAACCGCCCCTCTTCCGCAGGAATTGCATTTAATTCTTCCCGATGAATGCGATAAATATCTTTAATATTCCTGAGCCACATATTCAATACCTGGTTAAAGTCATGCTTGGTTATAGCTGCTTTTACCCCGCCGCAACCATAGTGGCCGCATACAATGACGTGCTTTACTTTTAAATGATTAACTGCATATTCCAACACACTCAGCACATTGACATCCGTATTAATAACCAGGTTGGCAATATTCCGGTGAATAAATATTTCGCCGGGCTGCGTTTGTGTTATTTCATTAGGCGGCACCCTGCTGTCGCTGCAACCAATCCATAAAAATTCCGGAGTTTGAACGTGGGCCAGTTGCTCAAAAAACAATGGATTGGCAATTTGTTTTTCAGTTGCCCAGGCTTTATTTTCTAATAATAATTTTTCGTATGAATGCATGATGATGAATTTTTTAGGTTAATAAATTTATCTTAATTCTGTTTTTTGCAGTTTCTTTTCATGGGTTCGGATAATATCAGCTTTATCCTTTTCTGCCGTAATGATCTTATCTGAAAATCCCTGGTCTTTATAATTACTTCTTTTTAATTCTACGATTATATTTTTTAAAGGAGCATGCAGCATGAAATCTTCAATGGTTTCTACTACATCTTTATCGATAAAATCGGCTCTGGCAGCATCAATGAGTACAAACGAATTTTCAGGCACTTTTTCCAGGCGGTTTTTTATGATTGCTTTGTTGAGAAATGACACATCTTTTCTCAGGCGGAAGAGATATTTATTTTGGTCATTCACTACAAACACAGCCGATTTGAAATTACTACGGATAACAAAGAAAAGCCCTACACCAATCCCTACCAGGATGCCTTTTAACAGATCAGTTACCAGTATCGCTACGATGGTAATGATAAAAGGTAAAAACTGGTCCCAACCCTTTTTGTAAAACGCTTTAAATAAGGCTGGCTTCGCCAGTTTATAACCGGTAAAAATAAGTATAGCCGCTAGCGCTGCTTTTGGGATCAGGTTTAATAATACCGGAATGAAAGCAACACAAACCAACAGCAGGATTCCGTGATATATAGTTGACATTTTTGTCTTAGCACCCGAATTCACATTTGCCGATGACCGAACGATTACGCTGGTAACAGGCAATCCACCCAACAAGCCTGAAACGATATTGCCAAGTCCCTGTGCTTTTAACTCCCGGTTGGTAGGTGTTACACGTTGATATGGATCCAGGTCATCAACTGCCTCAATACTTAATAAACTTTCCAGGCTGGCAACAAGTGCCAGTGTAATACTTGTGGCCAATACCTGGCCGTTAAAAAAATAATTCCAATCAGGCCTGCTAAAAAAGGAAAAAAATTCACTGGCTGACGTTGCCACAGGCAGCGAAACCAGGTGTTCATTGCCTAAACCGTTTCCGGAATAATATTCATTAAAAAAGAAATTAATTCCAATTCCTATAAATACTATAAGGAGGGGCGCAGGAATCAATTTGAAAAATCCTTTTTTCCGTAATGATATTTTATCCCAGAAGAAATAGAATGCAAGGCAGCTTCCTCCTATTAAAAATGCAACCGGCGTGATATCCCAAAAGGCATAGAAAAAGTTGGAGAACATATTTCCTTTAACGGGAATACCTTCATCCGTTTCAAAATGGGAATCATCGCCCAATAAATGCGGGACCTGGTTTAAGATCAGTATGATCCCAATGGCGGCTAGCATTCCCTTGATAACATTATTAGGGATATAGTCACCAATAACACCAGCTTTCAAAAAACCAAAGACGATTTGAAACAGGCCACAAATGACGACGGCTGTTAAAAATGTTTCAAATGAAGGAAGTGTAGAAAGAGCCATTGCCACAATAGCTGTGAGACCTGCAGCCGGACCACTAACACTTAGGTGTGATTTACTGCCCAGGCCAACCACAATGCCACCTACTATGCCGGCAATAATGCCGCTGAACAGCGGCGCATTGGAGGCAAGCGCCACTCCTAAACATAAAGGCAGCGCTACAAGAAATACTACAATTGAAGAAGTAATATCATTTGGGAAACTTATAAAATAATCTTTTGCACGAGGCGCCATATAATCAATTTTTATATTAAATAATACATCAATGCCACTAAGCAATGTGCAAACAATCAAATCCCGCTATATATGCAGGAACAATAGAAATTAATAAGGAGACTAATTTATAGTTTGGGAGGAGGACCGGTCAATTCTCCATGGTAGGCTAAGTAGGTGGCAACCTCGGAAAAATAATCAGGTTGGGAGATTATAACTAACAGTTGTTCATTTGAATGAACATCATGAAGGTATTCAGAAAGCGTATTAGGTCCGTTGGGAGTCTTTTCTTCAGTAGTATTCGCAAAAGGATTATTCGTTGAATTTTTTTTAGGTATCGTCTGCCCTTTTTTAGCAGCATCCTCAGTGGCTATTTTTTGTTGGGCGCTAAATACAAAAGGGATACTGACAGTCAACCACAACAAAGCCAGTATCATGACGATACTGGATATCAGTTGTTGCATTGAAACGGGCATATCTCTTTTCATACTTCGGGTCAAAAATAATTCATAACAACAACAATCAAAATGGGTTCACTTTCTTAACAAAAATTTTGAATCATATTTCCACGGAGTTTTCCGGCAAATGATCATATTCATTTTTCCAGGCATACCATCCAAAGATCATGAGGCCGATAGCGATAGGGGTAAAGATGGCGATAATGATGATCCAGATCACCGGGTTATTTATGTCTTTTTTGCCTTCGGGATCGATATGTGTAACAGCGCCGGATACTAAGAAGTATATAATAATGGGGGCCAGCAGCAGCCAGACAATTCCAAGATATTTTTTCAGTGTATTCATTTGTAATTTTTTTTTATTGAAGAAGTTAATCTGCGACATCCTTATCCACCTTATTCGTCAAATAAATTGTTCCGATTATAAGGCATAAAACAGCAATACCAATGGGATACCATAAACCTACCAATGGATCCTTAGGGTAAGTGGTTGTTAACAACAATCCGATAAAAGGAACCAAGCCACCAAAAACACCATTACCAATATGATAAGGTAATGACATAGATGTATAACGAATTTTTGTTGGAAACATTTCAACCAGGAAAGCAGCGATGGGGCCATAGACCATAGTGACATATAAGATTAATAAGAAAACAAGGCTGACAAATTTCCAGTAGGTAGATTGGTTTAGGTGTTTATTGATAATTTTTACAGGGGAAGTACTTTTTGTTTTCTGCACATCAGAAAAAATGGTATCTGCGTAGGTTCGTGTAAATTTTTGAAAGTTTCCCAGCGATAATAAAGTTTGAGAATAAACAATGACAGAATCGTTTTTATTACTTGAAATTTCTGAATGTTTGGTAAAGCCAGCATCTCCCGCATTAATAGTAGTGGCTAAAAATTCCTTTCCAGTTTCACTGTCCTTTAAAAAGGCATTGAATATAGGCCTGTAAGTAAGAATACCCAATAGCATTCCCGCCATCATGATCCACTTCCTTCCGACCTTATCACTCAGCCATCCAAAAAATAAGAAAAAGGGAGTGGCAAACGCAATAGCCCAAAGCATGATCGTTCTGCTTTGTCCAAATTCAATCTTACAGATGTTTTCTAAAAAACTTTGTGCATAAAACTGGCCAGTGTACCAGATAACTCCCTGCCCCATCACCGCCCCAAACAGAGCCAGTAATACCATTTTAAAATTGCCTTTGCGCCGAAAACTTTCTTTCAATGGATTTACAGATGTTTTTCCTTCTGCTTTCAATTTAGAAAACAAGGGAGATTCTGCCATTTTCAACCGGATATATACAGAAACGGCCACTAACAAAATGGATATCCAGAATGGATATCGCCACCCACCCCATTCCGCATTAAAAGAATCATCCGACATATTCATTTTTACAAGCATGATAACTCCAAGAGCCACAAATAAACCAAGAGTAGCAGTTGTCTGTATCCAGCTTGTATAATATCCTCTTTTCTTTGCCGGGGAATGTTCTGCCACGTAGGTAGCTGCGCCACCGTATTCACCGCCCAAGGCAAGGCCCTGAATCAATCTTAATAGTAAAACTAATAGAGGGGCAGCTATGCCAATTGTTTTATAGCCAGGAACAAGTCCGATTAA
>JBPPMM010000218.1:0-4126 GCA_051306075.1 Chitinophagaceae bacterium | reverse complement strand
GTATAATACCGAGGAACAAACTACTGAATCAATATTATGCTTAAATAGATTAGCTGAAATTGAATTTGACTTTTTGTCGTTTTATTCCCTTTATGATTCCATAAAGAAAAAGGAACAAATAAATAAATTTGAAAAACACTTAAAAGAATATCCGAAGTCTCTTCGTATTCAGTATTTGTACGGGAAACTAAATTACGACATGGGTTTTTACAATATAGGGCTTCCTGTTTTTCATAACTTATTACAGAAAAAATATTACGAAAATCCAATTTTGGAATTGATGTTTGAATTTTATTCAATTATAGACGATGACAGTGTTATGCATTATGCTAAGGTTTTTTCGGATAGATTTCCGGACAATTGCAATTTGGGAAATTTATCTGTTTTAATAAAACAAAACCAAGACAGCTTGTTTATGGAGGAATGTGAAAAATGTTTAAAAAGTGAAAAGCTTACAGATTCAATAAAAGCAAAAATTGAAATGGCCAAATTCTATTTAAACACGAGGGATTTTTTAAAGGTGAAACGGTTATATAATGACTACAAAATAAAGAATAAGGATTTTACTTTCAACGATTTTAAAATTTGGGAAACCGGAGAGTACTATGATATTTTTTTACGGAGCCTTTTTTTGCAAAAAAGGTATAGAGATTTTTATGAGTTTATTCAAAATGAGATGGGATATAATAAAAAGATAAATGTGGAAAATGAAAAAGACTTTTACAAATTGATTAGAAAATATCATGCTGATTATTCTGAATCACAATCAATTGAGTTCGACAAATTTTTTAATGAGAATTTTTTTTTGGATCAAGGGTAATCTATAGAAGCAGGTTTCTTTTTTCAACCCGTAGTCACCTCCCGTTAACCGTTCCACCCATGTCTCCATCCGGGATTTCGTTCGTAGGACAAGGGGCATTTGGCTTTGCGAAACCTAAAGTCCAATTAATATTTTTATGCTATACAAACATAGCTCCGTACGTTTTTAAATATGTGTTATTATACTGCAACAGTTTAAGAATATTAAATAAAGAGACTGTTCATGATTCGTCTATTGTTAGTCTTTTCGTTTTATTTTCTCATGCACGATAAAAATCCGGAACAGTCTCTCTATGTTATTTATTTACGAAGTACCGGTACATTTCTGTATAGCGCATCGCCATGCCAGTTATCAGAGTATTTGTTGAGTTTATTAAAAAATTCCTTACGTTTAGTTTCATCAGGCCAATGTGATTTAACCAAAGCCTGGGAAGCCTCAACCGATTTTTCAAGATCTCCTATTGTACTATACACAAATGCTTCTACAAATTCACGACTGTCTGCACCCCACAAGTGCCGCGACGGATAATAGCCTTTGATCAGGCTGTTTTTCATGGTAACATTCTGATCGAATTCATTCTTCAATTGCTGATACTCTCCCGGCTTACCATCTTCAGGGAATGCCCGATGCGTAGTGCGGACATAATAAATATGGGATGCGGTATCAGCAGGAAAGACTTTTGTATTGGGAGCTATCGAACGAATCTCATCGGAATGCACAGAAGTATAGAATGATCTTCGTTTGTCAAAAAAGGCGCTGCGCTTAACGGAATCTGGCCAGGCGGCTCTTATCAGTTCATTATCTTTAACATTTGCTTTTTCAATGTCTTCCCAGGAACGATAGACAGACACAACCAACACCTCAGAATTGTCGTCGGTATAATAATGAACCAGTACATTGGCGCCAACTATTAAATCATTCTTAGCAGTAACCTTATCAAAATATTCTTTCTCATGGGCTTTCCATTCATCAAAAGTGGATGGCGAAGACAAATTAAAATGAAAACGTGCTACTACAAGGAGTTGAGGATCATTTTGGGCAATTAATACAGAAGGAAAAATTGTTATACAAAGCATTGCAAGAATGCCTTTAAATTTTTTGACAGACATAATTTTGAATTTTGGTGAATTGAAGACTAACCTTAGGAAGGTAGGTAAAATAATACGAAGTCGTTTTTTGGACTCTTTTCCGCCAGTGTTTACATCGTGGATTCTGTGCTCATGCCGCGAGAAATTGGGCTTTGCGTATCGAAATGGCAAATTCAATACTTTTAAGCTACCAGTAGGAACATAGCGCTGAACGTTTTTAAATAAGTGTTAAGCATGCGGCGTATAAAGTAACCGATGTAAGAGAAAAATAAATGAGAAGGCCCGGAGTCCAGCTCAACTCAAAGCCGGGCTGTGAGACTCCGGGCGGGAACAATGAGTTTAGAGATATTATTCACTGTCGGCTTTGAAGTGTGTGGTGAAAAAAACAAAATCCGTTGGATAAAGAAATAGATTTTTTAATAGCTGTAGAATAGAAAACCGAATGCTTCAAGACCTTCATAATTTCTATCTAAAGAAAGAAGAGCCGAACAAGAGCTGTTTACTTGCCTTGCGAAATATAATTCTTGACCAGGACACCAACATTACTGAAACGCTGAAGTGGGGAATGCCCTGCTTCTGCTATAAGAAAAAGATATTTTGCTATTTGTGGACAGATAAAAAAACGGACGAACCCTACATCCTTATGGTAGAAGGGAAATACCTAAACAACCCGGAATTAGAAGAAGGTAATCGTTCCCGGATGAAAATTTTTAGAGTTAACCCGAAAAAAAATTTACCCATAAAGACAATTGAACGTATTTTACAAAAAGCGCTGGACTTATACAGGCAAGGCATAATAAAAATCAAAGAATAAAAAATAGAGAAGCAACTGGGGAAATGAAAAACCAACTTCTGGTTGCTATTCACTTTAGAAAGAGGAGAATTTTTTTGCTTTGTTTCATTTCCCCAAATAAAAAGTATCCCACCCCTTTCGCACAAGCAGGAACTCTAAGAGTCAACCAGAATCAGAACAAAACACTTTCTTATCACATCAGTATATTTGTTAAAACGATTACCAATGAAAAAAATTAAAACTTTACTGCCAGTCTTAACTCTCATAATTATTATCAGCTTTCAGGCTACTGCACAAAAACTTCCGGCACGCTGGGATGAAATAACCGCTGCCGACTGGGATAAGGCAATAAACAAAAGCAATAAAACCTGTATTCTCCCAATTGGCATATTGGAAAAACATGGTCCGCATGTGCCCATGGGCAGCGACCTGATCCGTGTTCGAGAATATGCACTGAGGGCTACGCAAAAAGAATATGCTGTTGTGTTCCCCGATTATTTTTATGGACAGATAAATGAAGCCAGGCACCAGCCCGGAGTGTTTTCATTGCCCGAAAGAGTGGTATGGGACCTGCTGGAATTTACCTGCGATGAAATTGCAAGAAATGGATTTAATAAGATCATTATTGTAAATGGCCACGGCGGCAACCCGGAACTGATAAAATATTTTATACAAACCAGGCTTGAAAAAGAAAGGAATTATGCTGTGTATTTTTTTCAGCCCTCTTCTGATTCTTCTTTTAATAAGGAGGTGAATGCCCTGCGCCGTTCTGATGCCCGGGGCGACCAGCATGCCGGCGAAAGAGAAACATCTGAAGTTTTGTATTTCCGCCCCGACCTGGTGCAATTGGACAGCGCCAAAAATGAATCGGGTAAAAATCTGAATAGGTTATCTATTCCCAATATATACACAGGCATCTGGTGGTATGCCGGTTATCCCAATCATTATGCCGGTGAAGGCGATAAAGCCACAGTTGCACTTGGTAAACTGGTAGCGGAACATACCATCAGCCAGCTGGCAGATGCGATCAAGGCAATTAAAAGCGACGATAAAACTTTAATGCTGCAGAAAGAATTTTATGACCGCGTTAAAAAGTAAAATGAATAAGGGTACAATACCGGGGGCGCAGGTAATAAATAATTTGTAAAATCCGATACCGGGTTGATGCAATAGCAAATACATTATATCAAAGGAAAAAAGAAAAGGATTATTAGAAGATAACATTGCAACAAGGAATAAAAAATAATCAATTGGAATAAAGACAAATTTGTAAACGTGGACAATTCAGTGATCCTTGAAAAATTGATCGGCGTACTTGGCAAACATAAAGTTTTAAGTCGCCACCAAACATCCGAAAGATTCACCGGCGTTTTCGGTAAAGTAAATCAGATGGATGTTAAGGCATTGCTTTTACCCGAATCAACG
>JBPPMM010000213.1:0-23699 GCA_051306075.1 Chitinophagaceae bacterium | reverse complement strand
AAATAAAGACTTTCTTCATAGCGTACGATCCATTCCGTGCTCTTGATTAATCAAAGCAGGAATCTGCAAGAAGAATATTGATTCGATAAATAAGGTAATGCCAGGCCTGAAAAGCCACACTTGACTAATTAACAGATGAGAAATATCAATATAAAAGAACTTGCCCTCGAATTGAAATTGTCGGTTTCCACCGTCTCCAAAGCATTACACGACAGCTATGAAATAAGTAAAGAAACCAAACAACGTGTATTGGCAACCGCTGAAAAACTTAATTATGTACCTAATCCATACGCCAGCAGTTTACGCGGCAGGAAAAGCAAAAATATAGGTGTGGTGATTCCGGAAGTGGCAGATAGTTTTTTTTCCCTGGCTATTAATGGCATAGAATCGGTTGCCAAAGAAAAAGGATATCACGTACTGATTTGTTTGACACATGAAAGCTATGAAAATGAAAAAACTATTCTAAAAGAATTCCAGGGAGGCCGGGTAGATGGCGTGCTGATGTCAGTATCAAGAGAAACTTCCCGGAGTGATCATATCAATGATCTCATTTCAAGCGAAGTTCCGCTAGTTTTTTTTGACAGGGTTCGTGAGGATGTAGATACGGTTAAAATTGTTACCAATGATTTTGAAAGTGGATACATGGCAACGGATCACCTGGCAAAAAAAGGGTGTAAAAAAATAGTCTTCCTGGGCATTTCAAATTGTTTATCGATCAGCAACAAAAGACTGGAAGGATATTTACAGGCGCTGAAAGATCACAAACTGGAACCAGAAAAAAAGAATATCATATTATGCACAAATGACGCTAAGCAAAACTTCCCTGTAATAAAAAAAATACTGCAGCAAAAATCCCGGCCTCTTGGCGTAGTAGCTTCCGTTGAAAAATTAACTACACCAGTTTATATGGCTTGTGCTGCATTAAAGTTGAATATACCCACTGATGTAAAAATTGTTTGTTTTTCTAACCTGGAAACAGCCTCCATTCTTCACCCTTCCCTTACTACCATTACCCAGCCTGCATTTGAAATGGGTAAGAGAGCCGCGGCACTCCTGTTTAAATCGCTTGAGAAGCCAAATTTTATTTTTCAAAACGAAAGCCTGGTTATCCCTTCATCCCTTGTAATCAGAAATTCAACCTGCTAAAAATCCACTAGCACCACCAGAAAATTTATTGGCAAAAAGGCACACTGGTAATGTGCTGATTTTATTTGTTATTTATAATAAATTTAAAAACAATAAAAGCATTCCTGTTATATTCGTTGCTTTAATTACTATTTGAGCGGCCTTGTTTCACTAATTAATCCCGGAGTATTCATCCCAGGTTTCAATTAATTTTATAAGTTATGATACTTCATAAGCAAAACATACAAACTATACTGGCCATATTCTCTATTTTTTTTTGTATCCGATTACACGCACAGGCGCCGGTTATTAATGATGGAAGTTATCGGGGCGGCACAATTCCAGGCATTAAAAAGCTGGACCGTTCGCTTAACTTCCTTGTGATTGGAGATTGGGGAAGGAATGGGGAGAATTATCAAAAAGAAGTGGCGAAAGCCATGGGCCAGGCAGCAAGAGACATTGGTGCACAATTTGTAATTACCACTGGTGATAATTTTTATCCCTATGGTGTAAAAAGTACAGCGGATTATCATTGGATATCCTCTTTTGAAAGTATTTACCGGGCCCAATCATTACATGTAAAATGGTATCCCGTCCTTGGCAACCATGATTATATTTCCAATCCTGATGCGGAGGTTGAATATTCAAAGATCAGTAGTCGTTGGGATATGCCAGCCAGATATTATTCTAAAAAATATTATGTAAACGGAGATACATCTCAAGGAATACTTTTGGTTTTTATGGATACAGATCCCTTTGAGAAAAAGATGCAGGGATCAATAACCGATAGTATTAAATACACTGTCAGTGCCAGCAGGGATCAAGAACAATGGCTTGAAAAAATATTGGATGATAAAACGGTGAAATGGAAAATTGTGGTGGGACATCATCCCGTTTACACTGGTGGATGGCGAAAAAACACGCCGGAAACAAAAAAAATGCGGGAATTTTTGGAACCCTTGTTTCAAAAGTACCAGGTCAATCTTTATATCGCCGGACATGAACATCATTTGGAATATACCAAACCAGGCGGATTAACACATTATATTATCTCGGGCTCTGGCTCTGAGGCTCGTTCAACCACAATTCATCCGGAAGGAGGAAAATTCGCAGCATCACAACAAGGGTTTGCCACATTTTCTATTTCAGGAAACCAGGCTATGATACAGTTTATTAATTACGATGGGAAAATATTATACAATACCTTAATCGATAATAAAAATAAATAAGACAGATATGAGAAATCGATGGTTTCATTTTTCAACAACTTGTTATGCCACAAAAAGAATCTTCTTTCTTTTTTTTGTATGCTGGTCTTTTCCCCTGACCGGCATCACCCAACCAAAAGTATTCACTACTTCTAATGCTCATGCACATAACGACTACCTTCACCCTGTTCCTTTTCATACAGCTTACAATGCGGGATTCGGATCTATAGAGGCTGACATTTTCCCTGTTAATGGTAATTTATTTGTAGCCCATTATGCCAGCGATATACAGCCAGGGCGTACAATAAAAAGTTTATACCTGGGTCCGCTTTTAAAAGAACTTTCAGGAGATAAGGCCCGTCCCATCAAATTACTGGTGGATATAAAAGAAGATTACGAGCAAAGTTTGGATCTGCTTAAAAAAGAAACAGAAGTGTTTAAGCCCTATTTATCTACACCAAAAAAAATGAACCTGCTTACCATCCTTATTAGTGGTAAAAGACCAGTACCAACGGCTTATAAAAACTATCCTGGTTATTTTTTCTTTGATGATGATTTAAAGCTGCCGCATAAAAAAATGGAATGGAAAAGGGTTGGCCAGGTAAGCCTTCCTTTTACAAAATTTTCTTCATGGAATGGGAAAAAATCAATCCCTGTTCAGGAGGAAGAAAAAATTAAGTCCGTGATTGATAGTGTGCACCTGGCTGGTAAGACTATACGATTTTGGGCGGCTCCCGATACGGAAGACTCATGGGCTTTACAAATGAAATTAGGTGTTGATTTAATAGGTACTGATAAGATTGAAGAACTGTCAGCCTTTATAAATAACAGGCACGCTAAAAATTAGAGTTGTAAATCGGTTATAAATATTTGCATTTATTTACTACTCCTACTTAATAGCTATGGCTGAAGCCTCTCCCGGTCCTTTAAACCTGGTAATATCTATTTCAAAATGACGGGTATTAAGGCCTGTTTGCAGGAATATATTTTTTAAATAGAGCGCTGATGCTTCAAAAGCTCTTCCATCCTTTGCATCAAAATCATTTAATATTAATCCACTGGCTTCTTTTTTCATAGCCTGGGGATCATCGAGGTAATAATAAAGCACAGCCAGGTTATAATAACTGGCGTAGCGGAGTTTCCGGTCCCGCTTTCCTGTTGACGTATATTTTTTCTTTATACTTTCAAAATAATCTATAGCAGGCTTCAGTTGTTCCCTGACTCCATCCAAAGATTTATTTGCGCTGATGCTGAACAACACTTCACTGATAGTTAGAAAAGCCTGGCGATGGGCCCTGTATTCCGGATGCTTTTTACTGTCAAGTATCCACATATGATCATTTACTGTTTGTACCGCATATCCAAAATCATTGTTGAGCCGGGTAGTTAAAATATTCATGGCCCTGTTAATGCAGTTCCTGTATAATTTTTCAGTAACTGTCAAACTATTAACCATAAAATAAGCTTCAGCAATTTGCCTGATTGCAAACTCCGGGCTGGTATACACCTGTTTGTAATTTCGATTTGCCAGGTTTATATTTTCAATATGAGCACCTTTGTAATCGCTGACATCTGCAAAAGCAGAAAAAGTATATACTACCTCCTGGCTAAATAATTTCCGCCGCCCGGTCTCCTTGCCCGCCTTGTCCTTAATAATCTCTTCCCTTTCTTTTACTGAAATAGATTCCGGCAAAAGATCTTCAAGTTTCACTTGTATGGACAGATGGCCATCCTTTTTAAGCATTCTCCACCCTTCCAGGGTTACTGATTTTTCGGGAGTCATATCACTTAAATATCCCTGCATAAGCCTTGTGGCTTCCACGGAAACATGATAGGTGTGATAACTGCTATCGAGTCGGAATGAAGGCAAAGACCGGAATTGAGAACTGAATTTAAACCGGTCGAGATCCACTGTTTGTGCAACAGCAAGAACTGGCATGAGGAACAGGATAATAATTAAATTTTTTCTCACAGGTTTTGGATTTAGATATAAAACGTATAAAAGATAATTAACTTATGAACGATCCCAGGAATTCTGTATAATAAAAAAAATTTGAGATCCCTGGCAATTTAAATCCCCGTTCACCATACTGCATCAGCTCATAATATGCCGGAGTTGGCAGCAGGCTTTTTCTCAAAACTTTTTTTCATAACCCGTAACATGGTAGTACCACTCCAGTTGCCCGGAACGATAATACGGCGAATTGAATAAAGCGGATCATTCTCATCTTGTTTAGCGGATAACTGAAACACGCCTTTAAAATCGTAATCTTTTAGTTTAGTGATCGCTTCTTTATTCCACAATCCAAATGGATATGCAAAATATTCAACCGGTTTGCCCGTGATAACCTGCAATTGAGCGGATGGCTTTTGAACCTGCTCTATCCAATCATCAGCTGTGTAGGTTTTTACATTTTTATGATCGTAAGTATGTGATCCGATGGTATGACCACGGTCAGCCAGTTGCTCTACCTGTTCTTTACTCATATAACCGGGTTTGCCCAAAGCCACAGTCATTATAAAAAATGTGGCCTTAAAATTATATTTATCAAGAGCGGGTAATGCTGCGGTAAACTGGTCTACCCGGGTGTCATCAAAGGTGATCATAAATGGTTTTGAAGGCAATTCCTTTCCCGTTAGTAAATAATCGTAAAGCTGGTTGGGTAAAATGGAATGATAACCGCTATCAGCCATTACTTTTATCTGATCCAGGAAAGATTCCTCGGGAACTATATAATCTTTAGCAGTTTTTGAATCGGAACTTTTATAATTTCTAATCTGGTGATAGCAGAGAACAGGTACTTCCTGCCGGCTAAGTATTGTGGCCGCGTCAGCAATGACCACCGGTTTATTTGGCTCAGGAACTTTTGTTATGGCAACCATCGATGTATCCCCTGTAACACCAGGAGTTGCCGTATCACAACCGGATTGAAGTGCGAATGCTAAAAAAAGAATGATAAAAATGCGAATATCTTTTATCGTTAGTTTCAAACTGTTTTGCATAGTTGGATATATAAAAAATTGTAGAATGTAAACGTAATAAGAATTATTTTATTTCTCTGCTGAAAATAGGTTGTCTGCTTCCATTTCAAAGAAGGGAGATGAATTCCTAAGAAAAAATACGATTTCCAGCTGGTTGGAGCGGTTAAATGTCAAAACTAGTGATTAACCGGGAAGCAGCCGCAATATCCTGGTGCATATCCATCCTTTATCGCTGTCGATTAAATAGCCTCAAAAAACTTAACTTCCATCCAATACTCGGTATTGTATGCCTGTTCAAAAAAATGATTTATTCTATTCACGGCTACCTGATAACCTCATTTCACTTAGCGATCTGCTAACCGAAGAGCACTTGTTTTACAGGGTTCCGGATAACTGGCATGTTGTCATTACGGATATAAAAAGTTCCACAAAAGCCGTAGAGGATGGATTGCACGAAACGGTAAACCTGCTGGCTACCGGCAGCATCGTTGCAGTACTCAATATTGCTTATAAAGCAGGAATTACTGTTCCATTTTTTTTTGGAGGTGATGGGGCCACATTTATTTTACCCCCTACTATCCTTGATGCAACACTACATGCCCTTATGATTCACAAAGAAAATTCCCTGAAGAATTATAATCTCACTTTAAGGGTAGGTAATGTACCGGTTACTGGTATTTATGGAAACGGACATAGCCTGAACATAGGCAAGCTCCGCACATCGAAACTTTTTTCTATCCCTGTTTTATTAGGTGATGGTCTTGTTTATGCCGAGAGGGTGATAAAGGCTGAAGACTATTTCCTTTCAATTCAACCAGGAAAAGATGAACTAGACCTTTCAGGTATGCAATGCCGCTGGGACAAGGTAAAGCCGCCGAAAGATTATGATGAAGTAGTCAGCCTGCTGGTTACAGCCCGGTACAGCGAAAAACAAGCTGTTGCTTTTAAAAAAGTAATCGACATGCTGGATAAAATATACGGTGACCCCGAAAGAAGAAAACCCATAACAGTTCCCATGCTGAAGTTGAAGCCCACACTGGAAAAAATAAAACTTGAAATGAGGACCAGGTTTGGTGGATACCGCCCTTTATACCTGTTGAATAAATGGATCACAACTTTACTTGGTATTTTTTATTTTAAAACCAAAAAGGGGAAAAATTATTTGATGCAACTGGTTGACATGTCTGACACCCTGGTTATTGATGGAAAAATTAATACAGTTATTTCAGGTACATCAAAACAGCGGGAGCAACTTATGCAGGCGCTTGACGAATATGAACGAACCGGAGATATCCATTACGGCATTTTTGTAAGTAAAGAATCGGTTATGTCCTGTTACGTCCGCAATATGAATGAGGATCATATCCATTTTGTAGATGGTGCGGAAGGTGGCTATACAAAAGCGGCAGGTTTGCTAAAGAAAAAAGCATTGGTTGGATAACAATTTTGATTAGTGTTTTGGATATACCATTATGAAGCCATTAATTATTCTTATTCTGAAATTATTCAAAATCCCCGATTGCCCTCGCCATCATTTATGTTTATTTCAATTCTTAAGCACTACACTTCAACCTTTCATTTCCCCAATTTATACAGGATGAAATTGGTATCATGGCCGGCAGCCAATAGATTTGTTTTAAATTGTTTTAATCATGAAAAATATCTTTATTCTACTTATTGCCGGTCTTGTATTCACCGGCAATCTTTCAGCCCAGGAATCAAAAACAGAAACAGGCCTGGATTTTATGCAGATAAATACCGTAGAATCGGTGGTCGCCGGAGGCTTGGGCCGCTCCAGGATGATCATTACTAATCCGGATGGATCTAAAAAAGAATCTGACATTGAGAATCTTTTCAGCGTAGCCGGCATTAATTTTAAGAACATAAAAAATAATGAAGATAAAATTATCAAAACATTGAAAAGCTATACTGATAATGGATGGAAACTCGATTATGTAACATCGCTTACATTAAGCCAGAACGATAGTGGGGCTGGTGGAATATTTATGACAAGGTATCTTTTATCAAAACCATCTGATAAAAAGGGCCTTTAGTAAACAGGCCTGCAGGAAAAGAAACCCGGTTATATTTCTCAATAAAAAGAGTCCTGCCTGCCTTGCAGCAAATAGGGTTTTTCAGAAACATATAACAACCTCCTGCTCTAATTATATATCTCGGCGTTAAAGAAACCCAGGTCTGCAAGTAAGGTTTCAGGATCCGTATAATTAAGCAGGCTACTTTTAATAATGCCTGCCAGGTCATCGCGGCTCATACAAAAAGCAGCATTATACAGGGAAAGTTTGTAAGAATTGATTTTTAAATAGGCCAGGTGGGCCGTTTGAGTTATATGATCATCCATGAATTGAAATTCCTCGGCAATATGTGCCTGGTCATTGGGGTAGAGATTGCTCATAAAACAGATATTGGTTTTACAGATATTGGATAAAGTTAAAACGCAGATTCAGTTTCAAAATTGTGTGCCCCGGTCACGAAAATAATTCAACTGCCCTCCCGCAGGCTGGTATATATTCCTGAAACCCTTGTTCTTAGTTTAATAATAATGAATAATTACAGGCAGGTCTACGGGTCGTTAACTGCTAAGCCAGGATTGTTTTTGATCAATAATTTATACCTCAGTACAATATCTTCATTGTACAAAATATATAACCACTCAATGGTTGGCTGGTCGACTATATAGCTATAAATTATTTTACCATTTATAGGATCCGTTGGTCTGAGCAACGCTGATATTGGTGTAGAATAAATAGTAGTGTCCAAAAATGGATCGCTGCTTACCTGTTTATCTTTCCCTGCATTGGCCGTTTCTATAACAATCAGAATTGTATCTCCGGGTAAGGCTTCTATAACACCTTTTTCAGGGATATAGGATATAATATTGTACTTGGTAAATGCCTTTTGCCTGAATGGTGAATGGCGGAATTCGGCCATCAGGGGAGGATTTTCCATAAGTGTCCATCTCAGATCATCCGGATAGTGTTCCCGGATAAATTGATCCGGTGCTGATAAAAAATATTGTTCGTCCAATTGCCTGATAAATTCGCCTCCATGCCAGGAAATAAATCCGCTTGCCCAGGTTACATCAAGCAATTGCCAGCTGCTATCTACCCACACTGCGTTCCATGAGTGATTGGGCCGGAATCGCTGTATCTTCTTTCCGGTTTCCGTACGGGCATACCCGTTTATCACTTCTGCCCTGATACCGCTGAAACTGCACAAGGTTTTAAAAAGCCTGGCATACCCGTCACAAACAGCAACCCTGTCTTCCAATACCGTTTCCGCTACTCTTTCATCCAGGGGTTTTAAAGCGAGAGTATCATGTATTTCTTCTATCAAATCAGGAGAATTTCTTTTCCTGCTATAAATTGGTTTTGTTCTGTAAGCAATATTTTCTGTGATCCAATAAAAAATAGCACTCACTTTTTGCCGGTCGGTAGAACATGAAAGGGTAAGTTGTTGAGATAAAGTAACCGGGCTGATAGATTCACTGATCCGATCTTTACTACTAATTTTTAAACCGGCTTTATTTCTTTGTGAAAATAAAACGGAGGAGATAAAAAGAAAACATATGGTGAGGGCCCATTTCATAACCGCAGGTCAGAATGTTATAAAGTTACATCTATCCCCTCAAAAAGAAAGGAAACCCTATTCATTAATTGCAGGGAAATATGCGGTCAATTTGCCTTTTTTACCTGGTCTATAACGTCAAGTAAACCGCCGCTACTTTTGTCAAGAGTAAGTTCCCAAAACATTATTCCTTTGAGTCCTTTATTGATAGCATATTGAGTTTTGTTCCTGATTGAAAGCTGATCATCGAAGGTTGCAAATGTATTTTTTGAAATATTATAGGCATACGGTGCTTTTGCAATTTTATCATGGTAAAAAACATAGCCATCCCATTTTGCCAGCCGTTTATCAAATAGATCATAGGCTATAAAGCTTTTAAACTTCCCGCTCTGGTATAATCCATCATTAACATTGCTGACATTTTCCCAGGTTCGTGCATAAAAGGCTGCGCCAATTACAATTTTTTCAGCAGGTACTCCAATAGAAAGCAGGTAACTGATAGCATTATCAGCAGATTCCTTTTGTGCAGGTGTAGAATACAGTGGGGTATGATGACCTGTGATGGTGCTATTTCCATTTACCAAATCATAACTCATCAGGTTTACGTTATTTACTAATGGCATCACTTCATTCCATTCAATAGACTGCTCAAGAAATTTAGTAAATCCGCCGGCAGCAAAACTGATTTCCTGTTTCTTGCCCAGGGTCTTGCGTAGTTCTTTTACCAGGGCAGTGAAATTAGGTTTATCCTCAGGCTTAAAAGCATGGCCGGGATACCCTACAATAGCAGGATACTCCCAATCAAGGTCAATACCATCTGTTCCGAAATAATCATTGATCTCCTTTACTGATTCTGCGAATTCTGCTCTGCCTGCCCCGGATGAAAAAGCCGGGGAACAAAATTCACATCCTCCCCAGCCACCCAATGATAATAATATTTTTAGCCCGGAATTATTCTTTTTTAATGACACCAATTTTTTAATCGTAACTGAATCGGCCTTATTATCTACTTTCAATTGATTGCCTTTAAGATGACAAAAACTGTAAATGATATGCGTAAGCTTTTGCACAGGATAATTATCTATGGAGGAACTATTACCTGAATAATAGGCAATAACAGACAACCCCTGATCCTCCGGCTTCTTTTCATTCTTTACAAAGCCGATTAGAAACAGAGAAAAAAACATGAATGATAAAATAATAAAAACGATTTGCTTCATATAAATGTATACTCTGGTATAAAATTTTCTTCCATTTACCCAAATTTAATCAAGCCAGTTTACTTTTTCCAGTAATTCAAGCACAGGTGTCCTGATCTCTAAAACAGGTTTTTGATTATTGCACAACAATACAAAAAATATTTTTTTCTCCGGCAACCAAACATAATCGCTGACAAAACCACCTTGAGAACCCTGGTGACCAATCATTTCCATATTCATGTCCCTGGTAATAAACCAGCTTAACCCTAAACGGGAAGCGGTTGTATCCTTCCAGTCTGCAAGGGGAAACACAGTCCTGGATAAATCGATCCATTCTTTCTTTAAAAATAAATTTTTTTGAATTGCTTTCTCATATAGCCAAAGCTCCTCAACGCTGCTCCATACCCCACCATTGCCGGCTGCAGCAAATGTGGGTTCTTCTCCATAATCCAGTTCTTCAAATTCGTTACTGGTATTTAAAATATACCCATGTGAAACATCCCTTTGTGGATGCGCTCCATCGGTAATAGTGGAGTTCTTCATTTTGGCATTCTTAAAAATCAATCTTTGAATATACTGTTGCCAATTATTTCCGGTTATTTTTTCAATAACCAGGGCAAGCCCATTAAATGCAGGATTTGAATACTTGTATTTTGTTCCCGGGGCAAACTCCAGGCGTCGTGTTTGTTTTAATGGCGCAAAATTTTCTTCGTCTTTTGCAGTAAGATAAAATTCTCGGTGCTCTTCAACCTTCCTGCTATCAGGCAAGCCCGATGAGTGAGTCAGTAAATGATAAAGCCTGATTTGCCCGGCAATACCAGCATCTTCAAAATCAGGAAAATATTTAAACAGATCATCTTCCAATGATAGTTTGCCTTCCTGGGCCAGGCTTAAAATGCCATAAGCAACAAAGGTTTTGCTGATAGATCCTAAATTAAATAAGGTTTGGGTGGTGATGTGTTCTTTTGTGTTTATATCAGCTATACCAAATCCTTTTTTATAAAAAACCCGGTCATCCTTAGCCAGCAGCACAGCTCCGCCGGGCTCTCCATACTTAAAAAAAATATTAAAAATAGAATCGAGAGCGGGTGAGATCTTATGTGGTTTCTGCGATTGCACCATTACAGGTATCATACAAAGAAAGAATAGAATATACTTCATGATAACTCAAAAAGAACATACTAAAATTACTATAATATTTATCTATTGGTCCGGGAAGTATTTTTTCAATAGTGCAGGAGATGCTACGGTTTTCCAGGCTGTTGTCAATGCATCCATTAGCATGGATTTCTTTATTTTTTTTAAATTGACCAATGTAGCTCCATTTCGTCCCCAGCCGCCCGGAACAGGAAAAATGACTAACGGATCGAAAGCACAAAATACAGATTGATCAACAGGAGTAAGTTTGACCATAACACAAAGCTTATTCTCATGCAAGGAAGAAAATATTTTATTCCTGATCCGGAAATCAGGTCTGCCGAAGTGAGATTTTTCCTCTACTTCGGGAAGAGACAAAATCATTTGCCTTGCTGCAGCAACAGATATCATTTTTGCGAATTAAAAAGTTGGCTCCGGCGAAAGATAAGTAAGGTACCTGTAATTTTTTCCCGATTATTTACTTCGGAATCTTATTAGACGGTAAATTTTTATAGCCGACATCAATACAACTACAAACAAAAACAATCCTGTAAGGCCCCATACCCAACTCAAATTCTGTTTCACTACTACCAGGATAACAATAGAAACCAGGAAAAGCGTAGCCACCTCATTCCAAATCCGCAATTGCTGGGAGCGATATATAAAAATACCAGCAGCCTGTTGCCGGTAAATAATATGCAATGAAAAGTGATAAAGATACAAGCCGGCAACAAAACACAATTTTATAAACAGCCATTGAGGCATGTAACCATAGAAATGCCAGAGCCACAAACCGAATACAAGCGTGAGGACAGCAGACGGCCATGTAATTCCGAGCCACAGTCTCCTGATCATAATTGAAAACTGGGTTTGCAGGATACTCTTTTCCGGTTCCAATTTTTCTCCTGCTTCGGTATTATAAATAAAAAGTCTTACTATATAAAACATACCGCTAAACCAGGTAACAATAAAAATAATATGCAGCGCTTTTATGTATAGGTACATGCTGATTAACGGCTTTAGCTATTCAGGGATGTAAAATTTTCGCACAGGATGGTAAAACTAAAGAGGCCCATCTGAAAGTTTAAAGCTTTCAAATTGCTTAAACTAAAAACATTTCTTTTTTACCATCGGAAATTTCATCCATCCAGGTTTTCAATGTATCAATCCACAATGGATGAACATTGAGACAAGGTATCATTTTAAAAGACTGGCCACCTTCTTTTATAAAAATTTCTTTTCCTCTTTCTTCAATTTCTTCCAGTGTTTCCAGGCAATCACTTACAAATGCCGGACAAAGTATCAATAAATTTTTTATCCCTTCACCGGGCATTTCTTCAAGTCTTTTATCAGTAAAGGGTTCCAGCCATCCTTTACCTAACCTCGATTGAAAGGATAAGCTAAATTTACCTTGTGGAATATTTAGTTGCTCCATCACCAATTGAGAAGTGGTTATTACTTGCCGCCTGTAGCAGTTGCCTGATCCTTTAGCTCCTGGCACACATTGGGTTCCTTCCATTGCCAGACATTGTTTTGTCACTGAGTGGTCATCCCGGTGTATATGCCTTGCGGGAATACCATGGTAGCTGAATAATATATGATCATAGCTTTCATTCAAAAAAGGCTTAATGCTTTCCGCCAACGCATTTATGTAGGAGGAATTATCAAAAAACGGTTTAATAAACTGCAGAGAGAAAGAGTATTTTTTCTTTCGATGTGTCTCCCTGGCATGCTCCACAGCCGTTTCATATGAGGCCATAGCATAGTGCGGATAAAGAGGAACGGCGATCACCTCATCCAACCCTGGTTCCCGTTTTAATAAGGCATCAAATCCTTTTTCCGGAGTAAGACTTCCGTATCTCATGGCAATTTCCACCGGTTCTTTTACCATAGACTGTAGTTCATTTTGCAGTTGCCGGGTCAATACAATTAAGGGCGAACCTTCCTCTGTCCAGATTGTTTTATATGCTTCCGCAGATTTAGCGGCACGAAACGGTGTAATGATTCCTTTCACTAATAACACCCTGAACAACCAGGGATAATCTATCACCCTGCTGTCCATTAAAAATTCGTCCAGGTATCGCTTTACATCCTTTACGTTTGTTGAATCCGGGGAGCCCAGGTTCATTAATAATATTCCTCTTTTCATTTTTAAAAACCCATTCAGGGGTTTGCAAATGTAACAACTCAAATAATTTTCTTATTAGCATAATTTCAACAGCAGGCACTATATTTCGTACAATGAAAAGCAGTTTTCATCCTGTTTTTCGTCAATTCATGCTTAAAATGACAATGCAATGACAGACTTTTATTCAACTTCAGGTGGTCAACGGTATTTTTGTAAAAGTCTTTAAGCAATAAAATAAAATGACTATTCAACGGGCAACAGACCTTTCGAAATTTTTTACTGCAGGGATCAATTACAAAAAAAGTAATGCCGCCACCCGTGGAGAGTTTGCCATCAGCAATGAACAATATGCTGCTATTCTCGAAAAAGCTTCCTCTTTCGGATTAAATGAATTGTTTATACTTTCTACCTGTAACCGGACAGAGATCTATGGATTTGCTGAACATCCACAACAACTTATTCAGCTCCTTTGTTCTCAAACCCAGGCTGACATAACCACTTTCAATGAACTGGCATATATCAAACAGGGAAAGGATGCCATTCAGCACCTCTTTGAAGTAAGTGCAGGATTAGATTCACAAATTCTGGGTGACTACGAAATAGTTGGCCAGATAAAAGCTGCCGTTAAGTTTTCTAAACAACGTGGTTGTATAGGAGCCTTTACCGACCGGCTGGTTAATTATGTTTTGCAATCGTCCAAAGCTATAAAGAACGAAACATCCATAAGCGGAGGAACTGTATCCGTATCATTTGCAGCAGTACAATATATCCGTGAAAAAGTATTAAACGTAGCTGAGAAAAAAATTGTGTTGCTGGGCACGGGAAAAATCGGCCGCAATACCTGCAAAAACCTGGTTGATTATCTTGATACTAAAAATATTACTCTTATTAACAGAACAGGAGAAAAGGCATCTGCACTTGCTGATGAATTGGGTTTGCATTATGAACCGGTAGAAAAATTGCCTGAACAAATTGCTGCAGCAGATATTATTCTTGTTGCCACCAATGCCCCGGCTCCTACTATACTTCGCAATCACCTGGCAGGAAAAGGTCAGAAAATAATTATTGATCTTTCGGTTCCCTATAACGTGGAACTGCCTGCGAGGAAACTGCCCAATGTTACCATCGTTAATATAGATGAACTTTCAAAATTAAAGGACGAAACGCTAGCCAGACGCCAGGCGGAAGTTCCTAAAGCAAAAGCTATCATCACGAAACATATGGCAGAGTTTGTGGACTGGTTATTGATGCGAAAACATGCTCCCATTTTTAAAGCGGTCAAAATAAAACTTAAAGAAATTCATACTTCCTCATTATTTTCTAACTATTCATCCACGCTGAACCCGGAAGTAAATAATGCAGATGAAAAAATTCAACGGGTAATAAACGGCATGGCAACAAAAATTCGAGTCCAGAACCAGGGTGGTTGCAATTACATTGAAGCGATCAATGAATTCATAGCCTCTGAAGCGAGTTAACCCTGTTCCTTGTTGAAAGTAAAAGTAAAACGGGTTAAAAATAATCCGGCCATTAATTCAAATGATACTGCCAGCAAAAAAGATTATTCCTGTTTACAAAAAATATAAACAATTCCACCTGCTGACCTCCTGTTCTCCTCTCCTTGTTCTTTTTTCAAAAATTAAAAAGTTCCAATGAAAAAAATAATTCGTATTGGAACAAGAGAAAGTCAATTAGCCATCTGGCAAGCCACCCGGGTAAAAAATCTTTTATTACAATATGATTTTCCTGCAGAACTGGTTTATATCAAAAGTGAAGGTGATATTGATTTACAAACTCCCCTATATGAAATGGGTGTGCAGGGAATATTTACCCGGAGCCTGGATACGGCTTTACTGAATAATAAAATTGACGTTGCTGTTCATTCTATGAAGGATGTTCCTACTCAATTACCTGAGGGAATAGTGCAGGCCGCCGTATTGGAAAGGGGGCCCGTGCATGATTTACTTGTATTTAAATCCACTGGAGAATTCCTTCACCGGGATAACTTTGTTGCAGGGGTTGCCACCAGCAGCCTTCGCAGGAAAGCCCAATGGCTCAACAAATATCCACAACATCAAATTTATAATCTCCGCGGTAATGTTAATACAAGGCTTAGAAAATTAAGTGAAGAAAACTGGGATGCGGCCATATTTGCACAGGCAGGTCTTGAACGGATTGAGCTGCGTCCCGAAAACAGCATGGTGATCGATTGGATGTTACCTGCCCCGGCACAGGGAGCCATTATGCTGGTGGCCAGAAAAGATGATAAATTCGTTCGGGAAGCCTGCCTTAATCTGAATGATGAAACAACGGCCTTGTGTACAGGAATCGAAAAAGATTTTCTCAGGACATTATTAGGTGGGTGTTCTACCCCGATCAGCGCATTAGCACGAATGAAGGATAACTCAATTCATTTCAAAGGAAATATTTTATCACTTAATGGGAGCAAAAAAGTAGAAGTAGAAAAAATAATTGAAATGCAGGAAGCTGTAAACTGCGGAACAAATGCAGCCCGGGAATTATTAACCAAAGGAGGAAAAGAAATTGCAGAGGAGATTCGAAATGCCATCAACTAAGCAAACCATATTATGTACAGGCCCGGTAGATAAAGGAGAAATGAACCTTTCTTTATTGGGAGATGTTGAAATAGATGTGATCCCTTTCACGGCAATTTCTACCCAAATTTCTGAAAGTGTCCGCCAGCAGATACAGGTTACATTTGGTCAAAATAAAACAGTTGTATTTACAAGCAGCAATGCGGTTAAATCGGTAGCGAATTGCCTGCAGGATCAAAGGCCTGACTGGACTATTTTCTGCATAGGCAACACAACATATAAACTAGCCAGGAAATATTTTGGCGAAGAAAATATTAAACAAACGGCTTCCACAGCAAAGGCATTAGCCGAAAAGATAATACCATTCATTGATTGTAAGGAGTTGACTTTTTTTTGCGGAAATCTCAGAAGAAATGAATTGCCTGATACGCTACGGCAAAAAGGAATTACCGTTACAGAGATAGTAGTATATTACACATCCCTTGTACCGGTAAAGGTTCAAAAAAATTATGATGCTGTTTTATTTTTCAGTCCCAGTGCAGCAGAAAGTTTCTTTAGCCAAAACAGCATTCCGGAAAAGACGACCCTGTTTGTGATGGGGAAGACGACAGCGGAATCCATAAAGAAATATGCAGCAAATAAAATTGTTACCGGCCATGAGCCTGATAAAGGCAAACTAATAGAACAGGCCATTAAGTTTATTAAAGATGAAGCCGGTTATTTGAGAGAAAATTTATAAATTATTTTTTACTAATTCCGTATGAATAAATTAAAGAACGATCTATTATTACGAACCCTGAAAGGAGAAAAAGTAGAACGTCCTCCCGTATGGATGATGCGCCAGGCAGGCCGTTACTTACCTCAGTATATGAGATTAAGGGAAAAATACAGCTTCTTTGAACGTTGCCAGAAACCTGAACTGGCCTGCGAAATCACTATACAACCGGTTGATATAATTGGAGTAGATGCCGCCATTTTATTTTCTGATATTTTGGTAGTACCCCAGGCCATGGGATTAGAAGTACAAATGGTAGAAAACAAAGGTCCTCTTTTGCCAGATCCCATTAAAAATGAAAATGATCTTTCCCGTATCAGAGTACCGGACGCTGGAGAAACTCTGTCGTATGTATTCGATGCAATTAAATTAATCAAGCAGGAATTGAACGGACGTGTGCCGTTGATTGGGTTTGCAGGCGCACCATGGACATTACTTTGCTATATGGTGCAGGGAAAAGGATCAAAAACATTTGATGAAGCAAAAATATTCTGCTACACTCAACCTGAAACGGCACATCATCTTCTCCAGATGATTACAGATACAACCATTGATTACCTGCAAAAACAAATTGAAGCCGGTGCAGATACCGTACAGCTATTTGATTCATGGGGAGGGTTGTTAAGCCCGGCAGATTTTGAAGAATATTCTTTACAATATATACGTCAGATTGTTGACGCTTTAAAGGATAAGGCACCGGTGATTGTTTTTGCCAAAGGAGCCTGGCATAGCCTGCAGGCCATGGCGGAAACCGGTGCAAGCGCATTAGGAATTGATTGGTGCACTACACCCAGCATAGCCAGGCAATTTGCAGGTACAAAAATAATTTTGCAGGGAAATTTTGATCCCGCCAGGTTATTATCTCCTATCCCTGTTATTCAGAAAGAAACGAAAAAAATGTTGACTGCATTTGGCGGACAAAGGCATATTGCAAATCTTGGCCACGGTATTTTACCCAATGTTCCTGTTGACCATGCAAAAGCTTTTGTGGACACGGTAAAGGAATGGAAGCAGGAGTTAGTTAGTTAAGAGTTGAAATAATGTAAAAGATCAAACATAAAAACTCTTCTTTTAGATTGGGCAATACATATACAAATAACCAGAATTAATTTAAGTTCCGGTGACAGAACAAACAGAAATAAATTCAATAAAAAACAGGTGGACCCATTATATTCTTGATCTTCAAAATACCATTTGCAAGGCGCTGGAAGAAGAGGATAGCAAGGCAATTTTTATTTCAGATAAATGGGAAAGAGAAGGTGGTGGTGGCGGTGACACCCGGATATTAACCAACGGAAAAATTATTGAAAAAGGTGGAGTTAATACTTCCGTTGTAAACGGTGAAGTAACAGACCCAATGAGGCAGCAATTAAAAATGGATGGCAGCAAATGGTTTGCCTGTGGATTGTCTTTGGTCATTCACCCTTTAAATCCTTATGTTCCTACTGTTCATGCCAACTGGCGTTACTTTGAGTTGTATGATGATAAAGACCAGCTGTGTGACTCATGGTTTGGTGGCGGCTCAGACCTGACTCCTTATTATGTATTTGAAGAGGATGCCACGCATTTTCACCAGGCATTCAAGGATGCACTTGATCCGTTTGGAAAATCCTTATATGATGATTTTAAAAAAGATTGTGATGAATATTTTTCTAATACACACCGCAATAATGAAATGCGTGGAATCGGGGGTGTGTTTTATGATCATATCAGGCCGGCAGATGAACCAGATGCAGAAAGGCTGTTTCAATTTCAACAGGCGAACGGTAATGCTTTTTTAAAGGCATATATTCCCATTGTGAAAAGAAGAAAAAATTTAAGCTATGGGCAACGCGAAACAGAATGGCAGGAAATCCGTCGGGGACGTTATGTGGAATTCAACCTCCTGCATGACAGGGGTACGCTGTTTGGATTAAAAACCAATGGTCGTACAGAAAGTATTTTAATGAGCCTGCCTCCAAGGGCAAGATGGATTTATAATTACCAACCTGAACCCGGAAGCGAGGAAGATAAATTGTTGCAACTTTGCCTGCACCCGGTAAAATGGATATAACCAGGCACAAAGATTCCATGGCCAGGTTGAGATAAAAATAATTTTATGCACTTACAAAGACGAAACAGAATAACCAGGAACAACCCTTCCATCCGCAGCCTGGTAGCAGAAACTATTTTAACGCCGGCTGATTTTATCGCTCCTCTTTTTATAGATGAAGGAGAAAATATAAAAATGGAAATACCTTCCATGCCAGGCTATTACCGGAATACAATCGATTTTACGGTTAAAGAAGTTGAAGAATTATGGAACCTGGGAATAAAATCTGTTTTACTATTTATAAAATGCAGGGATGAGGATAAAGATAATACCGGTAAAGAGGCGTGGAATGTAAACGGGCTGATGCAACGCAGTATTAAGGCCATTAAAAATGCGGTACCAGGCATGCTTGTGATGACGGATGTAGCACTGGACCCTTATTCTACCTATGGCCACGATGGTATTGTAAAGGATGGAGAAATTATCAATGATGAAACCGTAGTAGCTTTAGCTAAAATGAGTGTAAGCCATGCAACGGCAGGCGCCGATTTTGTGGCCCCCAGTGATATGATGGATGGCCGCATCGGCGCCATAAGATCTGCATTGGAAGAAAATGGATTTACAAAAACCGGCATCATGAGTTACAGCGCCAAATATGCTTCCTGCTTTTACGGACCTTTCAGAGATGCCCTGGATAGTGCACCAGGATTTGGCGATAAAAAAACATACCAGATGGATTTTGCCAACCGCCGCGAAGCCATTAAAGAAACACTGATGGACATTGAAGAGGGTGCAGACATTGTAATGGTAAAGCCGGCTATGGCTTATCTCGATATCATCCGCGAAGTAAAAAACGAAGTGACCGTACCCGTAAGCGCTTACCATGTGAGTGGTGAATATGCCATGATAAAAGCAGCTGCTGAAAAAGGATGGATCAATGAAGATAAGGCGATCATCGAAAGCCTTACGGCAATAAAAAGAGCCGGAGCAGATATGATCGCCACTTATTTTGCAAAAAAAGCAGTGAAATTAATTTCCTGATTATATAGCCTCCCCTGTTGCCTTTACCTTTTATTAATTGAAATGAAGAACCTATAATCTGATCATGTTCCAAAACAGCGAAACACTTTTTGCCCGTGCCCAACAATCAATTCCAGGTGGTGTTAATTCACCTGTAAGAGCATTTAAGGGTGTAGGTGGCACTCCCATTTTTTTCAATAAAGGACAAGGTGCGTATTTATTTGATGCAGATGGCAATCAATACATCGATTATATCGCAAGCTGGGGGCCACTCATTTTAGGCCACGCATTTGCACCGGTAATAAATGCGATAAGAGAAAAAGTATTGGATGGCACTTCTTTTGGCGCACCCACGGAACTGGAGGTTCAGATGGCCGAATTAATAAAATCAATGGTGCCGAATGTGGACCTTGTCAGAATGGTGAGTAGCGGCACTGAAGCCTGCATGAGTGCTATTCGCCTGGCCCGGGGCTTTACCGGAAAAAATAAATTTATCAAATTCGAAGGATGTTATCATGGCCATGCTGACGCTTTTTTGATAAAAGCAGGAAGCGGTGCGGCTACTTTAGATATACAGCATGTACCCGGCATTCCTTCAGCTGTAGCCGACGATACACTGAATGCTCCTTACAATAACCTGGAAGCTGTGCACCAATTAATCGAAGAAAATAAAAACCAGGTTGCTGCTATCATCATTGAACCGGTAGCCGGCAACATGGGTTGCATTTTACCTCAACCTGGTTTTCTTGAAGGTTTGCGAAATCTTTGTACTCAGGAAAATATCGTATTGATATTTGATGAAGTAATGACGGGTTTTCGTTTGTCAGCAGGGGGTGCCCAACAAACTTTGAAAATTGATGCGGACCTGGTTACGTATGGAAAAGTAATTGGTGCGGGTCTTCCTGTAGGGGCTTTTGGCGGCAGGAAGGAGATCATGGAATGTATTGCACCAATAGGCAAAGTATACCAGGCAGGAACACTTAGTGGTAACCATGTTGCCATGATTGCCGGTTATACACTTTTGAATGAATTAAAAAATAATCCTTCTATTTACCCGGAGTTAAATAATAAAACTCTCCTGTTGAAAGAACAAATGGAAGATGTTTTCAGACAACATAATACAGAGGTTCAGATCAACCATATGGGAAGTATGATCAGCGTTCATTTTACCAGTGAACCGGTTATTGATTTTGCAAGTTCTGCCAGAAGCAGTCAGGAAACTTTCCGGGCTTTCTTTCATCACATGCTGAAATCCGGGATTTATCTTCCACCCTCTGCTTTTGAAAGTTGGTTTTTAAACAATGCCATTTCGCAAGCTGATATAAATAAAACGATAGAAGCTGTTGCCAGTTTTAAATAAACTATTTTCTTTTTGTTTCTGAACAAAAAAACCAATGCTGGCAATGGAAATGAATCTACCTATTTTGTGCGCACATACACATGCTTGATATTCGCTTTCCCAGACTTGCGTTCATCTATCTGGAATTTATTGATGCTCTTGATTAAAGGAAGCAATTTAGCAAAGCCATAATTCCTTGAATCGAAATCCGGTTGTCTCTTCATTAAGAGTGTGCCCAAGTTTCCTAAAAAACCCCAGCCATCTTCATCAGCAATATCATTGATACTATCGGCAATCAGGCGGATCAATCCTTTATCAACTGTTCGGATGACTTCTTTTTTTTGAGCATCTTCATTAGCATTCTTAGAAGGTGCGGGACTTTTGGTGGCTGGTTGTGCGTTTTTTAATATTTCTAAATATATAAACTTATCACAGGCAGATATAAAAGGTAGTGGTGTTTTCTTTTCGCCTATGCCAAACACTTTCATCCCTGCTTCTCTTAACCGGGTAGCAATTCTTGTAAAATCACTGTCGCTGGAAACGATACAAAATCCATCTACCCTGCCACTGTATAAAATATCCATAGCATCAATGATCATGGCTGAATCCGTTGAATTTTTTCCGGAAGTATAGCTGTACTGCTGAATGGGTGTAATGGCATTTTCTAATAAGACATTCTTCCAGCCGCTTACATGAGGTTTTGTCCAGTCTGCATATATCCTCTTAAATGTAGGTGTGCCATATTTCGCAATTTCCTCCAGCATCTCCTTTACATTTGAATAAGGCACATTATCGGCATCAATCAAAACGGCGAGCCGGAGGTCTTTTGTTGCTTCCATTTTTTAAAACTTGTTTTAGCAAAGTAATGCAATAAACAGGAACAAATACCCTGATCGCATTGAATGGGTGAATTCCAATTTGAGGCAGGTATAGCTTCCCCGCACCTGCAATTTTCAGACTTTGTATCCCCTCCACCGGAGGGGCCGCAGCGATTTCGCATAAAAGATCCTCATAGGGGTGGGTTTATTTTTGCGACAGATTAGAATGCACCCCATTGAAATGTCCGGGAGGGCAATACAATACACTTATGCAAACAACTATACTCCTGCAATAGATCCCGGACCAACAAAACATCAAGCGCTCTGCTCCTTTGGTCAAAGAAATTATTCTCCTCCTCCCTCAAAGGCTTCCTTTGTGTGAGAAAAGGAGGTACTATATCCTCTTACACAATTCTTCATCTAAAAAAATAAATTATGTTACCAATTTTTGTCAAAACGAAAGTCATCAACCTGGTGGCTGCGTTTACATTAAGTACAATCCTGTTTTCTTTTTCCAACGGTAAGGGTGGAGAAGGTTTCGAAATCTTTCTAAACAACAAGCTGGTTATTCAACAATATGGGAAGGAAATGAATAAGGTTAAATCCCTTTCACTAGATGCATCTTCTGAAAACGACCTGTTATCAATCCGGTATTATCATTGTGGCCGGGTAAGCAAAAGTAAAACCATCACTATCAGGGACGACCAGGACCGGGTATTAAAACAATGGAAATTTGCTGATGTCAGTGATGCTTCAGCTACTATAAGTTGTAAAGTAAAAGATATTCTGAGTTTGAGAAAAGGTAAAAGTTCTTCTTTGAAATTATATTATTCATCCAGCGAACTGCCTGAGGGAAGATTATTGACCTCTATTGTAACAAAGGAAATGAATGTTGCAAAACTTTAATTTTAGAAATTCTGATCGGGCTTACTAGGATTGCCTCAAAAAATTGATGCCTTTTGATAACAATCATATTTAAAAAAAAACCTCACCTGCTAAATTAACAGATGAGGTTTTTTTCAATTTTTTTTAAGAATTAATTTTTGGGAAAACCAGGATCGGCTTTTACTTCGTTGATTTGCTGAGTATGCCGGTTGGTATGTGCTGATATAAATAATATAAACTGGTAACCATCAAGAGAACCAAATGGAAGAGTAACAATATGGTTGCGCAGGTCGTCCTCCGTGTTTTTTACATAGCTCTTTAATATTTCCCTGCTTTCCTGGAAAGACATTAATGCTTCCGTTCCTGATTTAAAAGCTGTGTTTTCAGGTTTGGCGGGATCCATGGTTTTTACTTTAGCACTGCGGTCTTCAATCTTTTTTATCACTTCCTCATCAGTCATTTTCAATTCACTTCTTTTTTCAGGTGTGGCTGGTTCCTTCAAATTGGCTTCCATCATTCCCCATAACATTTTTTCGGTAATTGCAATATGCTTCAGGCAATCTTCTACACTCCATTTATCTTCGGCGGGTTTAAATTTCATTTGAGCCTCACTCAGACCCTTTATAGCATCAGACACTCCTTCTTTTGTCTGGCTCAGAAACTTATTCGCAAATTTTTTCTCCTTTTTTGAAAGTGGATCAGTAGTCAGGGAAAAAGATAAAAGCGCAACGGCAGTAAAAAATAAAAGAAACTTTTTCATAACAATAGTTTTAAGGTTTTTAAAATTAAGATCAATATGCCTCCGGTATGCAGCAGGTTTATTTAATAGCCAGGAGGCAAGAAGATTTGTAGTAGTAAATAATTGAAAATTATTCACCAACTTTTATTCAATTATCAATGAACAAGTAAAT
>JBPPMM010000174.1:0-3575 GCA_051306075.1 Chitinophagaceae bacterium | reverse complement strand
ACCTGGTTCAGGTAAAAAAGTACCCATCAGCTTTGATCGCCATGGAAAAAATGATCATGCTGGGCGAATTAAAAAAGCGATTTGATATATTGGTATATGACACCAACCATGTTCCCTGGATGATGATAGAGTGTAAAGCACCTCTTGTTAAATTGGATGAATCAGTCTTGCATCAATTACTCCGGTACCACATCAGTATTCCCACCGGTTTTCTCATTATTACCAACGGAGATTTTTCCTATGGGTGGCAGAAGAAGGAACAAGATTTGCATCTTATCCGGGAACTTCCGGAATGGATAAAATAATTAAAGTGTTTAGCGGGAGACAAAATAGGATTAAGTATAAGAAAATAAAGAATTGGAAAACCAATCTCTAAAAGAGAATTCATCATCCAAACAAATTACTGCTCAGATAACGATCGCCTCTGTCGCAGGTAATAAAAACTATTACACCTGATTTGATTTCTTTGGCCAACCGGATAGCTGCAGAAGCAGCACCTCCGCTGCTCATACCTGCAAATATTCCTTCTACTTTAGCCAGCTGCCGCGCCATATCTGTAGCTTCCTGTTGAGATACATCCATTACTCTATCCACCCGTTTCGGTTCAAATATTTTTGGTAAATATTCTTTTGGCCATCGTCGAATACCGGGAATAGACGATTCTTCGGTGGGCTGGCATCCAATGATCTGGATACTGGAGTTTTTTTCTTTAAAATATCTTGAACAGCCCATAATGGTTCCGGTGGTACCCATTGAACTTACAAAATGAGTGATCATTTTATTTGTATCATTCCATATTTCAGGACCCGTGGTTTTATAATGTGCCAGGTAATTATCAGGATTTGAAAATTGGTTTAATATAAAAAATTCGCCGGTCGCAGCTTTTTCTTCCGCGTAATCGCGGCATATTTCAATGCTGTCCAGTAAGGTGACTTTGGCTCCGAATGCTTCCATGGTCAATGTTCGTTCCCGGGTGGAAGTGGAAGGCATTACTAATTCTATTTCCAGGTCATACAGTCGGGCAATCATAGCCAGGGCAATGCCGGTATTTCCGCTGGTAGCTTCTATTAATTTTGTTCCCTTTTTTATCTCGCCCCGCTCTAAAGCAGACCTGATCATGTTTAATGCAGGCCGGTCTTTTACACTTCCACCAGGGTTATCACCTTCCAGTTTGGCATACATACTTACATTGGGATTGGGATTCAATTTCTTTATTTCTACCAAAGGGGTTTTGCCAACCAGGTCAAGTATGCTCGCCATTTCAGATTTTTGTTTTTTGATCTATCAATTCGATCTCCGATTTATGATAGACCGTAGTATAAGCCGGAATGCTTTTGGTAAGCCATACATTGCCGCCAATAATGCTGTGATGACCAATAACGGTGTCCCCACCTAAAATGGTAGCGCCAGAATATATGATCACATGATCTTCAACAGTGGGATGACGCTTGATAAATGCCATGCTTTTGTCAACGCTTAATGCACCAAGAGTTACTCCCTGGTATAATTTTACATAGTCACCGATTACAGAAGTTTCTCCAACTACAATTCCGGTTCCATGGTCTATAAAGAAATGCTCGCCGATAACTGCCCCGGGGTGTATGTCAATACCTGTTTTGGAATGAGCAAATTCGGTTAAAATGCGGGGGAGAAGTGGTATATCAAGTTCAAGCAAAGCATGCGCTATTCTATAAAAGGCAATGGCATTAAAACCAGGATAGGCTCTTATTACTTCAAAGCGACTTTTTGATGCCGGGTCACCTTCAAGTATTGCTTCTATATCTGTATTTAATATCCTGTACATCTCAAGGATATTATCAAAAAAGGTCAATGCTTTTTCCTCGTGGTTCCAGCTATGGCATGCTTTGGTGGCTTCCAGCAGGATCACAAGTTCGGTTGTCAATTTTTCAAACTTATCTTTTACCACTTGCGGTGAAGCGGGAAAATAATCAGCTCTTTCAGGATAAAGTAATGCAATCAAATCGAGGGCCCAGGAAGCAATCCTTTCATTGGGCGGGACCATTTCGATCCCTTTTTGCTTATCAAAAATATACTGGTAAAATTTATGATCCATAACTGGAAACTTAGTTGATTCAATAGTCCACAAAACTACCATATTTATAAACACGTGGTCTGTCGTGAGGCTGGCTATTTAATAATAAAATGATAAAATCGTCCACAGGGTCATTAAACAAAATCAGGCAGAGGCAAAGACTTGTTTTCGTACCCAACCTGGAACCCAAACGGTAATTTCATTTGCCCAAACTTTAAATATATCATTGCCAGTTTAAAAAAATAGTTATTGCAACTGCCTTTTGTATAGCTGCACAGCATTTTCAAAACCCAGATAAATCGCATCACATATTAGTGCATGACCTATACTTACTTCATCAAGCCAGGGAATATTTTCTTTAAAGAATTTTAAATTTTGCAAATCCAGGTCGTGACCGGCATTTAGTCCAAGGCCCAGTTCCCTGGCTTTTGTTGCAGCAGCAATGTATGGTTCAATTGCATTTTGTTTATTGCCCATTGCATATTGTTTCGCATAGCCTTCAGTATATAATTCAATCCGGTCTGTGCCGGTTGCTGCAGCGCCTTCAATCATGTTCACATCCGGATCTACAAATATGGATACACGGATACTTTCTTTTTTAAAAATAGCAATTATGTTTTGCAGGTATTCCTTATGCGTTTGTGTGTCCCATCCATGATCAGACGTGAGTTGTCCCAGCGTGTCGGGAACTAATGTTACCTGGTCGGGCTTAGTTTCCAGTACCAGGTCAACAAATTTTTTCTCCGTACAATTTCCTTCGATGTTAAATTCACAGGTAAGATTTTTTTTTATATCCTGCACATCTTTGTAACGGATATGTCTTTCATCAGGCCGGGGATGAACGGTAACACCATTGGCTCCAAAACGCTCTGCATCCATTGCTGCTTTTACCACATCAGGATTATTGCCACCCCTGGAATTACGTAAAGTGGCTATCTTATTAATATTTACAGAAAGCTTAGTCATAACATAAAGATAAAGTACCGGGCATAATCATCACAACGCCATCAATATGAATTTATTTATGAATGCAAACAGGTTATGGTTATTCTTAAATAAATCCCCTGCAATTAGCTGCTCCGCATTTGCAAGGAAGTTTTCCGTCATGATGTGTTTCTCCATAATCACAGGTTAATTCTTCGCCCCGGGCAATTTTTTTAAGCGAATAAAATTCTACTTTTTGAAAAGCTCTTCGCATATAAGTATTCGGACTACAAGAATGATTGATATGCCTTAATGCATTACTATGGATACTTGCGTCAAGAGCAATGTCCCCCTCGTCAAATTCAACCATAAAAAGTACATTACCAGGTTGCTTCTTTATTCTTTTCTGAGCTTCCTTATAGGAAATAATTTCACCCGCCATATTGCCCAATTTTCTTTTTGCGGGGATTAGTTTAATGGCAAATGCGCCTTTGCCGGCAATTTTACTTTTGGCAATATGAAGAGGAAAATTCAATTCATTTTTCATCAGGTGCAATTTATTAGACTAATAAATAATTCATGTTTTATCTGGCTGAAG
>JBPPMM010000038.1:0-2289 GCA_051306075.1 Chitinophagaceae bacterium | reverse complement strand
GGGTTACCTGTTAAGCTGCCAGCCAGAATCCAAAAAGGAATTTAATTCCTGGGAAAAATATCGGGGAGATGATGGAAGTAATTCCTATTCCGGGTTAAACCAAATTAATAAAGAAAATGTAAAACAACTTAAAGTGGCGTGGGTATACCGCACCGGAGATCAATCCGATTATTTTAACCTGGAATGTAATCCAATTATCATCCATAATATTTTATATGGAATTTCTCCCAGGCTTAAAACTTTCGCATTAAATGCAGAAACCGGAGAACAATTATGGGTGTTTAATCCGTTTGAAAAGGACAGTAAGGAAGGAGGTTTCAACCGGGGACTCACTTATTGGGAGGATGCTGAGGAGCAAAGAATTTTCATGTTTGCCGGAAATAAAATGATTGCCCTGAACGCAAAAACAGGAAAGCAAATCATGAATTTCGGGGAAAATGGTTTTGTAGATCTCAATCAGGGGTTGCGAAGCAATAATGAAGGAGAACAAATCCGGGATGTTGGGAATACTTCACCGGGTGTCATCTACAAGGATTTAATAATAATTGGCTCTTCTGTGGGAGAAGATTATGAAAGTGCTCCGGGGCATATACGGGCTTATGATGTGAGAAAGGGGAAAATGAAATGGATTTTTCGAACGATACCTCACCCGGGACAATTTGGATATGAGACCTGGCCTGAAGAAAGTTATAAAACGGCTGGAGGGTGTAATGCCTGGTCAGGATTGAGTATTGATAAAAAAAGGGGAATTGTCTTCGCCGCAACCGGCGCACCATCTTTTGATTTCCATGGCGGGGAACGTATGGGCCAGAATTTATTTGGTAACTCAGTGATTGCATTGGATGCCGCAACCGGTAAATATATCTGGCATTACCAGGTTTCCCATCATGATTTGTGGGATTATGATTTACCCTCCCCTCCCAATTTAATCACAATAAAAAATGGCAATAAATCTATTGAAGCAGTAGCCCAGATAACCAAACAAGGATTTATTTTTTTATTCGACAGGGAAACCGGTAAACCTATATTCGACATTGAGGAAAGGGCTGTACATATATCGAAAATGCCGGATGAACATAGTTGGGCCACTCAACCATTCCCGACAAAACCATTACCACTCAACAGGCAAAAGTTTGATGAAAGCATGATCACCGATATATCGTCTGAATCACACGAATATGTATTAAAAGAAGCAAAAAAATATGCCTGGGGAGATATCTACATGCCGCCCTCAACGGAGGGTACCATTCAGTTTCCGGGGATGCGGGGAGGGGCTGAATGGAGCGGCGCGGCTTTTGATTTTGAAACAGGAATTATATATATAGGGATCAACGAAATTCCGAACGTAGTTCAATTGGTGGAACGAAAGCAGAATATTCCAGATGAGTTTTTTAATATGTCTATGGCAGGTGCGGGTGAAATATTATACCAAAGAAATTGCGCTACTTGTCATGGGAAGGAAAAAAAAGGAAAGGATGCTGTGCCTCCTCTTTTGAATATCGAAGCCCGGCTAAAGTCTCATGAGGTTAGGAAAATGCTGGAAAAAAGCAGGGGTTTGATGCCTTCGTTTAATAATTTACCCGGGAAGGATAAGGATGCGATCATTGCTTTCTTATTTGGATCAAAAGAAAAGAAACTTTATCCGGTAGATAACCAGGAAAGTAAATCCCTCATTAAAAAAGATACTCCAAAACGCTATTCATTAAAAGGGTACACACAATTGAAGGACCAGGATGGATATCCGGGAGTAAAACCTCCCTGGGGAACGCTGAATGCCGTCAACCTAAACACGGGAGAGCTCCTTTGGAAAATTCCTTTAGGAGAATTCCCTGAACTGGCAAAAAAGGGACGCCCCAATACCGGAACCCAATTATTTGGTGGTTGTATTGTAACTGCAGGTGATTTGGTATTTATCGGAGCTTCCCAGGACGAAAAATTCAGAGCCATTGACAAAACGACCGGTAAGATCATGTGGGAATATCAATTGCCCGCTGGCGGTTATGCAACACCGGCTACTTATGAAATAAATGGCAGGCAATATGTAGTAATTGCCGCAGGCGGAGGAGGACGCCAGGCAACCAAGGCCGGAGATTATTATATAGCATTTTCATTGCCTTAAAACTTTCTGCAGAATAAAATCGTATGGCGTCTATTGACCTGTTGGGTATTGCTGATCCGGGACATTTGTTATTTAAAGAGTCCACCACCCTATGGATTTAGATTTTAGTATAGTTTACCGGGTTTTTATCAAGATGGAAATGTTACCTTGGAAATATTGAATCATCATCA
>JBPPMM010000162.1:0-7826 GCA_051306075.1 Chitinophagaceae bacterium | reverse complement strand
GGCCGAAATAACTGTGCTACCTACCTTATGGTTTTATAACCGATGGGATGGAGGCATATTTAAAGAAAAGCCTTCAATAAATTATATCAATAAAACGACCGTTAAAGCCGAACATGAAAGGTTGGGTGAATATTATTTTTATTTTCAATCGGCCGACCGGCGACTTTTTACAGAGAATCAAACCAATACCGAAAAAATATCCGGTATACCCAACGAGTCCATTTTTATAAAGGATGCTTTTCATGATGCCATTGTCTCCGGAAAAAATGTTGGTGAGCTTTCAAAACGAAATACCGGTACTAAATTTTCCCCGGTCTATAAGATGAGGGTAGCAGCAGGTGCAACCAAAACTATTTATTGCCGCTTAAGCAGCCAGTTAACGGACAATCCATTTGCCCGGGGTTTTAAAGATGTATTTACTAAACGGAAGTTGGAGGCAGATGAATTTTATGCTGCTATTTTACCAAAGGGGATGAGCGGGGATATGGCCAGGATACAGCGACAAGCACTGGCTGGCGTTTTATGGAGCAAGCAATATTACCATTTTGATGTAGAGCAATGGTTGAGTGCAAGCGACGGCATTACACCTATCAGCAGCAACAGGAAAACAGGAAGGAATCATGACTGGAAGCATTTAAAAAACCAGGATGTCATCATGATGCCGGATAAGTGGGAATACCCCTGGTATGCTGCCTGGGACCTGGCTTTTCAATGTATTTCCATGGCGGTAGTGGATCCCACATTTGCCAAGCACCAGTTGCTTCTGGTAATGAGAGAATGGTATATGAAGCCGGACGGCCAATTGCCATCCTATGAATGGAATTTTAGTGATGTAAATCCGCCGGTGCAGGCGTGGGCCGCTATGCAGGTTTACAATATTGAAAAAAAGAGAACGGGTACCGGCGATATTAAATTCCTTAAAAAAGTTTTTCAAAAGTTACTGATCAATTTCACCTGGTGGATCAACAGGAAAGACGTGAACGGCAATAATATTTTTGAAGGAGGATTTTTGGGCCTTGATAATATTGGTGTATTTAATCGCAGTTATCATTTTTCAGGAGAGATGCAGCTTGAGCAGGCAGATGGTACCAGCTGGATGGGAACCTATGCGCTGGATATGATGGATATCGCCATCGAAATTGCCATGCATGATAATTCGTTTGAGGATACCGCTACCAAATTTTTTGAACATTTTATTTTAATCGCGGAATCACTGAACGAGCATGGACTATGGAATACAGAAGATAAGTTTTTCTATGATATGCTTTGTGTACCGGGCAATGATCCAATTCCATTGCGTATTCAATCTATAGTAGGTGTTACCTCATTATATGCTGTATCTACAATAGACAAAAAAGAGTTGGATCAGCTAACCGATTTTACAAAAAGAATCACCTGGTTTGAAAATTACCGCAAGAAGCATAATAAATTCTGGCCCAACGAAAAAAGAAAAACAGATGGCCAGACTTTGTTGTCCCTGATACCTGAAGACAGGTTAGTTGACCTGTTAAAACCATTATTGGATGAGAAAGGGTTTTTGTCGGATGGCGGAATAAGGGCCTTGTCCAAATATCATGAAGAGCATCCGTATTCTGTTACAGTAGAAGGTCACGTATATAGCATCAGGTACGATCCGGGTGATTCTACCTCGGATATGTTTGGCGGCAATTCAAACTGGCGGGGACCTGTTTGGATACCTATTAATTTTCTCATCATTCAATCCATAAGTAAGTATGGTGAATTTTACGGGGATACATTATTGGTGGAATATCCTACAGGTTCCGGCAATAAGATAAACCTCACAGAAGTTGCAAATAAATTGACTGAAAGAGTAATCAGTTTATTTGAGCTTGATCTGAAAGGTGAACGGCGTTTATACGGCAACTACAACTGGTTTTACAAGCAACCTGGTAATGAGCACCTGTTAACGTTTTATGAATATTTTCACGGCGATAGTGGCCGGGGCCTGGGATCCAGTCATCAAACGGGATGGACGGCATTGGTTGCTGAATTGATCAGCGAATACGGCAGCAGAAATGAAATTTTGCACTGGAAAAATGAAATTGTATTTCCTGCTCTGCAGAAAGAATAATATGCCCGCTCTTATTTCTGGCACAACTATTTCATGGAGTATAAAAACAATAGTTATGATGATAAGAATTTCAGCAGTTCTTACTTTGTTTTTATTAACAGGGGCCTGCAATAATAATGGAAGCATTACATCCGCTGCTAAAGTGGATACAATTAATAATAAATCATCTTCAGGTGTTGACTCCTTACATTCAGGATGCTATTCTCAAATTAATAACAGAGATACTTCTTCAATGCAGGTAGTACAGAAAGCCAGTTTGATAAATGGCTCATTGTTGTATAAGATTTACGAGAAAGACCGGAATGACGGAGAATTGCAGGCAGAAATTTCAGGCGATATCATAACAGGCTGGTATCTTTTTAAATCTGAAGGAATTTTATCCGTAAGGCAGGTGACATGGAAAGTGAATGGAAATGAACTCTGGCCTGCTTCCGGGGAAATGATTCAAAATAATGATACCATGCGTTTTGCTAAACCAGAACAATTGCAATTTGACAATACAAGGCCTTTCAAAAAGGTCCCCTGTATTATTTAACAAAGCTCCGTACTCTCTAAATATTTTATTTTTAGTGATTCCTTGTCCCGGGATAGCTTTTTCTTAAGCGTTTCCCGGGAATTTATTTTTGTGGAATAAAATCAACGCTCTGGCACGCAGGATGGTTCCCTGAAATAAAAATCAATGATTTCTCAATTCAAACTGTAATCAAATAATACTTACTATATTTTTTTGCGAATGATTTCAATGAAAACAAAATAAATTTTAAACCCGGCCTTAGTAAGTTGAATTGAATGCCAGTAAATGGAAAATCCATAAATTCAAAGTATGATTGACCGGGCTATCAAATCTGAAAGAGTACTTACACCGGGTGGTATAATAAATGCTGTTGTACTTATAGAGAATGGGATAATCATCGATGTATTGAATGATTTTGCGCCAGCTGATTTCGAAGTTATTGATGCAGGCAATAAAGTATTGATGCCCGGAGTAATTGATCCACATGTTCACATCAATGAACCAGGCAGAACCAGGTGGGAAGGTTTTGATTCAGCTACCAAAGCAGCTATTGCCGGTGGTATTACAACTCTTGTGGACATGCCCCTTAATTCTTCACCGGTTACTACTTCCGTAAGGGCATTGGATGAAAAAATAAAAGCAACGCATGATCAGCTACATGCAAATTGCGGGTTTTGGGGCGGAGTGATTCCTGGTAATGAACATGAGATTGAGCCTTTGATCCGAAAAGCTGTATTAGGTTTCAAAGCATTCCTGACTCATTCGGGTATAGAAGAATTTCCGAACGTCCCCGAAAGTGATCTGAAAAAAGTAATGCCTGTAATTGCAAAATATGGATTGCCATTATTAGTCCATTGTGAACTTTCAGAACCCGGTGATCTTTTACCAGGTTCTGATCAGTCGTATTCCCGTTACCTGGCGTCCCGTCCAAATATATGGGAGGATAATGCAATCGCATTAATGATAAAGCTCTGTTCAGAATTTAATTGCCATGTACACATCGTTCATTTGTCATCCGCCAGTTCTATCGATCAAATATCAAATGCAAAACAAAAAGGTTGGCCTTTGACGGTGGAAACAGGTCAGCACTATTTATATTTCAATGCAGAAGAAATTGGAGATGGTAAGACACTATTTAAATGTGCGCCACCTGTCAGGGGAAAAGAAAACAATAAAAAGTTATGGCTGGCATTGAAAAATGGTATCATTGATTTTGTCGCTACTGATCATTCCCCGTCGCCACCGTCAATGAAGGAAATATCAAACGGGAATTTCATGAAAGCATGGGGAGGTATTTCTTCTCTCCAGTTTGGTCTTCCTGTTTTATGGACGACTGCTAAAAAACACGGCGGTACATTAAATGATATGGCCAGGTGGTTATGTGAAAACCCTGCTGTATTAACCGGTTTGAACAAAAGAAAAGGAAAGATTCAAAAGGGTTACGAAGCAGATTTAGTAGTTTGGGATCCGGAAATGGAATTTACAGTAACAGAAAGTTTAATTCATCATAAACATAAATTAACTCCTTATTTAAATGAAAGATTGTTTGGAGTAGTGTCACAGACTTTTATAGGAGGAGAAAAAGTTTTTGAAAACGGAAGCTTTACCCGGTTGAATAGCGGTAGCATTATTTTAAGATGAGTAACGAATTGCAACGAGCAAACAAGGTATTACAGCGTTTAAACGAACTGGCTGCTTTCAGTGAAGATATACATTGCCTTACCCGTACCTTCGGAAGTAATGCATTCATTGAAGCAAGAAGTAAAGTAGAGACCTGGATGAAGGAAGCAGGCCTGCAAACGCGGATCGATAACATTGGAAATTTAAGGGGTATACTGCGATCGCAATACAATAAAGCAAAAACCTTCGTAATTGCTTCACATATAGATACGGTTATCAATGCCGGGCGGTATGATGGGCCACTGGGTGTAATGACCGGAATTGATTTGCTGGAGCAAATTATCAATATAAAAGAGGAATTTCCCTTTCATATTGAATTGATCGCTTTCTGTGATGAGGAAGGTTGCAGATTTCACACTACCTACCTGGGTAGTAAAGTGGTAGCCGGTTTATTTGAAGAAGCTTTATTAGAAACAAAAGATGAGAATGGAATTTACCTTAGGGAAGTGATTTCGGAAATCGGGGGAAATAAAAATCGGCTGAAGGAGGATGTCATTGCTGTAGACGATTGGGCCGGTTATTTTGAAATTCATATAGAGCAGGGTCCTGTTTTATTTAATAAAAACATTCCTGTAGCAATCGTTACAGCCATTGCAGGGCAGTGCCGGGTAGGTATCATTTTTAAAGGAGAAGCCGGCCATGCTGGTACAGTACCCATGGATATGAGGAAAGACGCACTAGCCTGTGCAGCAGAATTCATACTGGCAACTGAAAACTATGCGGAAGAAAACAAAAAAAATATTGTCGCAACTATTGGCAAACTTCATATAATTAATTCTGCAGCCAATGTGATACCCGGCGAAGTGATCTGCAGCCTGGATCTTCGATCTGCTGATGACACCTTACTCAATTCCTCATACGAAGCAATAAAAAATATAGTCGGGGACATTTGTAGAAAAAGAAATGTAGTTTCAGAATGGAACCTGGTACAAAAAACAAAACCAGTGGCCTGTGATCCGGCAATGAATAAGATATTGGCACAAGCAATTATTGAATCAAATTTTGAAAAAGTAGAATTGGTTAGCGGTGCAGGTCATGATGCTGTGCCTGTATCCGGGGTATCCCCGGTGGCCATGTTATTTGTACGTTGTTTTAAAGGCATTAGTCATAATCCTTTGGAAAATGTTGAATTGAAGGATATCGCTGCAGCCATTAAAGTTTCCGATAACTTTATAAGAGCATTTGCCCGAACTTTTAAATACTAATTTTTTAAACTTCAATATATCTGATGGAAATATCAGCCTTAACAAGGAGTGTAGTCAAAAGAGATCACGCATTCATTGCACCTGATGGTTATATTAATAGTAATCTTCCAGGCTGGACAAATTGTACCGTTAATATAATTATCAGCGAAGCCATGGGAGCTAAATTCTCGCAATTATTAACAACACTAAACATAACAGGCGAAATAAATGATGAAACAAAAGCTACAGAAATATTTTTTTATGTTGTTAGCGGCAGATGCCGGGTAAAGGAAGGCAATGCCGAAAAAGTACTGACAAAAGGAAGTTTTATATATCTGCCGGTAGAAACTTCGTATCATATTTTTAATGAAGAAGAAGGCACACAACTGGTCAGTTTTCATAAGCGATATGAACCGTTGCCCGGATATTCTAGACCATCTGTGATAGTGGGTCAATCAAAAGGTGACGGGGACGAATATCTTGGTGATTCTGCTTTGCGTCTGCAGGTATTGTTGCCCGACAATCTTTCCTTTGATATGGCTGTCAATATTTTTACTTATGATCCGGGTGGCCATCTGCCTTTTGTGGAAACTCATATAATGGAACATGGGTTATTATACCTGCAGGGGCAAGGCGTTTATATGCTGTCTCATCAATGGTACCCGGTAAAAAAAGGAGATTCTATCTGGATGGCGCCTTACTGCCAGCAATGGTTCACTGCAATGGGCAAGGAGCCGGCTGTGTATATTTATTATAAGAATGTAAACCGGTTTCCAATCATTCAATAAGAAATGTATAGGGAGCTTTTTTATTAAGTATTCAGAAAAAATGAGAGTATCCGTTCTTCTTTGTTACTGTTATTTTGCAACGCACAATATTTTGTTATGACATTACATGAATTAAATACATTAACTCAGGCACAACTCAAAGAAGAGTTGTTCAGGTGCTGCGGGTCATTATCCTGGGTTAATAAGATGTTGCCTTTCTTTCCAGCAGACGACCTGGTGGAATTGCTGGAGGATGCCGAAGAGCAATGGTTCAGATGTTCAGAAACGGATTGGAAGGAAGCGTTTGCGCATCACCCGAAAATTGGCGAAAAGAATAATGCTAATACTGAAACAGAAAAATGGGCTGCGGCTGAACAGGGAGGTATTGGCACAGCATCCCGTGATACCCTTGATACCTTAGCAGAAGCAAATAAGGAATACGAAGAAAAATTCGGCTATATTTTTATTGTATGTGCCACAGGTAAATCGGCAGATGAAATTCTTACTATTTTAAGAACCCGTCTCCAGAATACGGCGGAAGTGGAGATTGAAATAGCAGCTGACGAACAAAATAAAATTACCAAACTACGGATCGAAAAATTATTAGATTGAGTCAACTCACTACTCATATCCTGGATACTACTAGCGGTCTGCCTGCCCGGGGCGTTTCTGTTGTTTTATTCAGGCAACAAAATGGAAACTGGCAGGAGATAGCAAAAGGGGTTACAAATGATGACGGACGTATTCCAAGTCTTTTGAAGGAGGATATGGTATTGCAAACTGATACCTATAAAATGCGATTTGAAACAAAAGATTATTTTGATAAACAAAACCGTATTGGATTTTATCCCTTTATTGAAATCATTTTTAGTGTAACAACAGCCGGCCATTATCATATCCCTTTATTGTTAAGCCCGTTCGGATATTCTACTTATCGTGGTTCATAAAAAACAGGAAAAAAATGGGCCAAACTATCAGAACAAAATAGAAAATATGAATTTGAGCATTCAGGATAATGAAAGAGAAAGTTTATTGGGAGTACTGAAGGTAGCCAACCTTGCTTTTCAGGAAACTTATCCCGGGGACAAGCCTGACCGGCAACCCGTTCATACTGTCTATGGCGGTGCCAATTTATTTAAATCGGATACCTGTGTAAAAATGGGAGAGATCGCTCTAAAAAGTTTTCAAACCTATGCACCAAATTTTATTACACTGGCCAAAGTACTAAAGCTGGATGGCCATGAAAATTTTCCGGGTTCCGAAAAGAAAATAAAAAAACTTGTAAAGGAATCAGAAAACTGGAATGAGGCAGCAATGAAAAAAGAACCCGGCTGGCTGGCCTATACTGTTCATCAAAGAATAATAAAAAAATTAAAAACCGAAGCCGTTGAAGATTTTAGGATTGATTTTGAAGACGGATTTGGAAACAGATCCGATGAGGAAGAAGACTCAACTGCGGTCGCCGCTGCAATTGAACTGGCAAAAGGAATGAAGAACAAAACCATTTCTCCATTTATTGGCATCCGGATAAAACCTTTCACGGAAGATTTGAAATACCGGGGAGTGAGAACCCTGGATATTTTCATTTC